>JAYWEM010000072.1:0-42190 GCA_043779265.1 bacterium
GCGGCTTCATCACCTCATGCAGCACGCCGTCGATGCGGAATCGCACGGTGATGCGCTCGCGCGAAGGCTCGACATGGATGTCGCTGGCACGCTGGTCGATCGCCTCGGCGATCATCAGATGGACGAGCCGGACGACCGGCGCGTCCTCGACCTGCTGTCGCAGCGCGGCGAGATCGATGTCCTGGTCGTCATCCTTGGCCGACGTGAGATCGATCTTGTCGAGGATCTCTCCCAGGTGCTCGCTCGCTCGCATCTCCGAGTAGAAGCTGTCGATCGCCTCGCGCACTTCGCTCGGCCGCGCCAGCCACACTTTGAGCGTGCAGCCGGTCAGGGCGCGGAGGTGGTCGAGCGAAACGACATCGAGCGGGTCACCGACCGCCACTTCGAGCGTGTCGCCTTCCTTGTGCATCGCCAGCATCAGGGACTCGCGAGCGAGATGCTCGGGCACCAACTGCACGGCGGATCGCTCGGCCTGCGAGAGTCGTTCGGCCAGCGCGATCGGCAGCGAGAACTGGGTGGCGAGGAGATCGGTGATCACGGGCTCCTCGACGAGCCCGAGGCGGACCACGGCCTGACCGAGTCGCTCGCGTTCCATGCGCTCATCGAGCGCGCGGTGGACTTCATCGAGAGTCAGGTGCCCCTGCTCGACGAGCAGCTCGCCGAGCCGCCGGGTGCTGAGGCGATAGGAGGTCGAGGTCATCGCGAATCCCCGCGATCGATCTCGGCGATGCGGAACGTGCGGCGCTGGACGGCGGCGCGCTTCTCGACGTCGACGAAGTGGGGGTAGGCATCCTCGAAGCCGACGAGCGAGCGGTCGACGAGTTCGCCGAGAGCGTCGTCCATCGGCAGCATGTCCTCGCGCAGACTGGTGGAGATCACGTTGCCGATCTGGTGCACCTTGTCCTCACGGATCAGATTCTGCACGGCCTGATTGACGAACATGAACTCGCGCGCCGCGACACGTCCACTGCCATCGGTGCGAGGGAGCAGGATCTGCGAGACCACCGCGCGGAGCGTGCTGGCCAGCTGGGCGCGAACCTGCGACTGCTGGTGCGGCGGGAACGAATCGATGATGCGCGTCACCGTCTGCGGCGCCGACTGCGTCGCCATCGTGGAGATGACGAGGTTGCCGGTCTCGGCAGCGGTCAGCGCCATCGACATGCTGGACAGGTCGCGCATCTCGCCGACGAAGATCACATGCGGCATCTGACGCAGGGCGCCGCGCAGGCCTCGCGAGTAGGTGCGGGTGTCGACGCCGACTTCGCGCTGCTCGATCACCGCGTGCTTCGCCTCGAACAGGAACTCGATCGGGTCCTCGACCGTCACGATGTGCTTGGCCGGTCCCATCGCGTTCAGCTGCTCGAGCAGGGAGGCGATCGTCGTGGACTTGCCGGAACCGGTCGGCCCGGTGATCAGCACGAGACCCTTGGTGATGGCCAGCAGCCGTTCGACGACATGCGGCGCAAGGCCGATCTCATCCGGCAGTGGGATGCGCATGGGCACGATGCGGATGGCGGCGCCCCAGTGTCCGCGCTGGATGAACAGATTGGTGCGGAAGTGGGCGAGCCCGGGGACGTGATGGCGCGTGTCGAGTTCGAGATCGCGCAGGAATCGCTCGTGCAGCGCGGGCGTCAGGAAGCTCTCGCACAGCCGCCTCGCCACGACGGGCGTGAGTGGCTCGAATCCCTCGAGCGGCTCCAGTCGTCCCGCGACCTGAACCATCGGAGGATGCCCCACCGTGAGCAGCAGGTCGGATGCCCGGGCATCCACTGCTCGGCGAAGGACCATGTCGCGCTCGAGAGCCTGCGGGGTCACCGGCTGGACGCTCCATGCAGAGGGGGGGGACGGGCTGCGTCGGTGGGAACCACCTGCACGGAATCGACCGGACGAGCGAGGACATCTTACGCCAAGCCGGACGGGGGTCGGCGCGAAGAACGTCTTGGACGGTCCGAGTAGGTGAAGTGCTGCTTGAGGATAGGGAGCCGCACGCTCCCCGGTCAATGCTGACGGGTCGCAGCGCGGTCGCTCGCGGAATCCTCGTGATCCTCCGACCCGAGATCCGTTCTCGTGCTGTCCGGAGTCTGGAAAGCGCTCAGGAAAGTTCATCGGAGCTCTGGCACTGGCCGTCTTCGTCCGCTATATTCCGTCTCGCGTTCGCTCGATTCCGGGTCGAGCCTCGCACCCAAGGAAGGGTCAGCGCTCCCGTGTGTCCATTGGAGTGCGGCCCCCCGACGGGGCCCCGTGCAGCGACAGGGAAGGTCGCCCTTCGTTGCACTCCGGCATCGCTCGGACAGCAAGTCGCACGATGCGCAGTCGCTGGATCTCTCCCCACGGAAGGATCCACAACGGTTCAGGTCCACTCGGATGTCACGCTTCCGAGCGGGCTGCGAACGCAACTTCCTCACAAGATCATGGATGAGTGGTGGTGCAGGCACGTCTCGTGCACTGCGCACCGCGGTTCTCGGTGACCCTGTGTCGGGTCGATCCGGGCCCGGAGTCGGTCGAACGTGCGGGTCCCATCTGTTCGCGACCAGCTCTGCACCTCGCTCATGCATCTTGCGGTCGGCGCCTCTCCTCCCTCCTGGGTGGCGCCTCGGAGGCAGCGTTCATGCACCGTTGGTCCGTCGCATTCGCGGCGGTCATCGTGACTCTCACGATGTCCGTCTCCGTGGTCCATGCGCAGTCGGCATGGAACAGCGTCACCCTGTCCTGGACGACTCCGGGGGACGACAGCTTGAGCGGTACGGCTTCGCAATTCGACATCCGCTACTCGACATCGCTCATCACCTCGGCCAACTACGCTTCGGCCACGAGGTGGACTTCGGGCGTGCCGGTTCCGACCGCGCCCGGTTCGAGTCAGAGCGTGATGGTCACGGGCCTCACGCCCTCGACCACCTACTGGTTCGCGATCAAGACAGGCGACGATGTTCCGAACTGGGCCGGTATCTCCAACGTGGTCTCGCGGACCACGACGGTGGCACCCGATGTGTCGCGCCCGGCAGCTCTGGCGATCAGCGTCTCGTCGATCAACGACACGTCGGCCACGCTGCAGTGGGTCGCCGTGGGGGACGACTCGCTGACCGGAACCGCCACGTCCTACGACATCCGCTACTCGAGTTCTCCGATCACCTCGGCCAACTGGGCGACGGCGATCCAGGCGACGGGGGAGCCCACTCCGACCGCGGCCGGGAGCACGCAGTCCTGCCAGGTTCGCGGGTTGTCACGGCAGGTGACGTACTACTTCGCCGCCAAGGTGACCGACGACTCGGGCAACGTCTCGGGACTCTCCAACGTCCCGTCGGCGACCACGCCCGATACCAAGGCCCCCGCCACGATCGCCGACCTCACGGTCGGGTGGATCTGGCTCAACGCCTCGAGCACGGCGCTCACGCCGCCTCGACAGGCGGCCCGCTAGGATGCAGGGAACCCTGCGCGTTCACGCGCTCTTCCGGCGGGGTTCCTTAGCAGCGATCGCGTGCGCGTGCCTGCTCACCGGGCACGCGCACGCGCAGTCCGCAGGCGCGGACTCGCTCCGACTTCATTGGACGGCTCCGACCGATGACGGTTCGACGAGTGCAGTGGCGAACTTCGAAGTGCGGAAGTCCTCGAGCGCGATCCTGACCGAGGTCGACTACGCCCTCGCTTCGATCCTGCCCGGAGTGCCCACGCCGGGCCCGGCGGGAACGCCGCAGGTCATGCGCGTGCGAGGACTGGCCTCGGGGGTGAGCCACTGGTTCTGCGTGCGCAGCGTGGATGCGGCGGGGAACTGGTCGGGGCTCTCGAACATCCTGAAGTGGGACGGCGCGCTCGATACCGCCGCGCCGCAGGCTCCCGCCAACGTCTCGGCGACGCCCGATGATGAGTTCAAGGTCGTGCGCATCACGTGGCGGCCCAACACCGAGCCGGATCTCGCGGGTTACTACGTGTTCCGCTCAGCGAGTGTCCAGGGGCCGTGGGAGGAGGCGGGCCGCGTGCAGGGGCAGACGACCGAGTTCCTCGATTCGCGCTTGCCGGCGGCTCCCGTGCTCGTCTACCAGGTTGCCGCCTATGACGCGCGGGGCAACGTGAGCGCTCGCTCGCGAGCCGTCACCGTCGAACTGGGAATCGATGCGCCATCCGCCTGGCGCCTGTTGCCCGCCTATCCGAATCCTGCCCGCGCCGGGGACTCCCAGCGCATCCCGGTCGCTGCGCCAGTTGCAGCGACGGCGATCCTCGAAGTGGTGGATGCGGCTGAGTCGCGTGTCCGCCGACTCGAGGCGGTGCTGCGCGCGCCGGGATTGATCGAGTTCCAGTGGGACGGTCGCAACGATGCCGGGCGGTTGTGCGCGCCGGGCGTCTATCGCGCCTGGCTCCTCGCCGATGGCGTCCGCAAGTCCATCCGTCTCGCGAGGCTCCCCTAGCATGGGCGCCCGCGCACGGATGCGCATGCAGAGTCTCGCGCTCGTCGCGACCCTGGTCGCCCTCTTTGCGCCCATGCGGGCGCGCGCCGATGGCGAGGGCTCCGGAACGCGAGCGGCGAGCTTCCTCCAGACCGCCGCGGCTCCGAGATGGAGCGCCATGGGTGGAGCCGGACTCGCGAGCGGCGGCGACCTCTCGAGCGCCGTCTGGAATGCCGCTTCGCTCGCTTCGCTGTCCGAAGCTCGCTGGGAGGTCATGCATGCCGAACTCCCGAGCGGTGGCCAACTTTCGTGGGGATCCCTCGGCGGTCGTCACCCCGGCGGTACTCGCTGGGCCCTCACCGCGCTGCATCGCTCCGAAGGGGACATCGAGGGGCGCGACGCGTCGAACCAACCCACGCAGACCTTCACCGCGCAGTCCCTCGCGCTCGGCCTGACGCTGGCCAGGCCGGTCGGCTCACTGCTCTCGGTGGGAGGCACCGCGCGCTATGTGGGCGAGCACATCGGCGCGACGCACGGAAACGGCCTCGCATTCGGTTTCGGCGCTCAGGCGAGACTCGGCGTGCTCCGTGTCGCGATCTCCGGTCAGGACTTCGGCGGTGGCATGCGCTGGGAACACCAGCAGTGGGCCATGCCCGCGACACTCGCGGCGGGATTCGCACTCGTGCATGAGGGAAGTGGGCTCACGTTGGCGACCGATCTCGCATCACCTGCCGCCGGCCTTCGCAGCCTGAGAACAGGCGCCGAGTGGACGATCGGTGGTCGTGCCGCGCTGCGCACCGGATGGCGACAAGAACTCGGTGTCTCGTCCGCTGACGCACCGGGTGGCCCGAGCTTCGGACTCGGACTCGCGGTCGGCGCGATGTGGCTCGACTACTCGATCGAGAGCGGCGCGCGATCCGAGGGCGTGCAACGTGTCGGGCTGTCGCTGGCGCCTGGTCGGCGCGGCGGTGGCCTCGCCCTGCCCGGCTCGCCCGGCTTCGTCGGGCCCACGCTGCCGCCCGGGCCAACGCGCGACTGAGGCCACAGGCTCTCGCAGCCTGCCCGGGTGCATTGCAGTTTCCCTCGGACGCGCCTCCCCGGCACCCGCCGACGGGTTCTCCCCGCACGTTTCCGCTCCGCTGCAGGTTGAACCGCCACCAGCACTTGCGAGGACGTCGCGCGTGGATCCGATCGAGCGCCTCGAGTGGGCACGCAAGCTGCTCGAAGGTGCGCGGCCCGGTGGCCCGACTCACCACCTGGGCCGCTGAGCGCTGGGACCGTCGAGCTGGCCTCGACTCACGCGGATCGATCTGGAGTGGCGATGACCGACTGGAAGCGCATCGTGGCAGTGGCAGCGTGGGTGGCCGTCTCGGGCGTGAGCTCGGTGCAGGCCCAGGTCACGTCCACGACCGTGGGACTCAGCTGGACCGCGCCCGGCGATGACTCGCTCAGTGGGACCGCATCGGTCTACGACCTGCGCATGAGCCTGTCGGCGATCGATGGCGCCAACTTCGCCTCGGCGACTGCGGTCACGAGTCTCCCGACACCGCTCGTCGCGGGTACGCGCCAGAGCAAGACGGTGAGCGGCCTGTCGCCCTCGACCACCTACTGGTTCGCGCTCAAGACGCGTGACGACGCCGGCAACTGGTCGCCCATCTCCAACCTCGTTCAGGCGACCACGCTCGTCACGAACGATCCCATTCGCCCGGCCGCGCTCGCGATCTCCTCGGGCGTGCTCACCTCGACTAGCGTGCAGCTGACTTGGAACGCAGTCGGTGATGACAGTCTGAGCGGCACGGCGACGAGCTACGATGTCCGCCGCTCGACGAGCGCGATCACCGAGGGCAACTGGGCGAGCGCGACCCAGGTCCCCGGGGAACCGGCTCCGGCGGTTGCGGGCACCGCGCAGAGCATGACGGTCTCGTCGCTCGATCGCTCGACCGACCTCTACTTCGCCGCCAAGGTGAGCGACGAGGAGGACAACTTCTCGGCGCTCTCGAACGTCGTGATGGTGGCTCGGCTGCTCGACACGGCGCCGCCGTCGACGCCCTCGGGCCTCGCGGCGTCGCGCGAGACTCCCTCGAACGTGCGCGTGCAGTGGAACGACAACGCCGAGGCCGACCTCGCTGGCTATCGCGTCTACCGTGCGGTCGCAGCGGCGGGACCCTTCACGCTGATCAGTGGCGGCTCGCTGGTCGTGGCCTCGGAGTTCCTCGACACGTCGGTCCCGGACTCGAATGCCGTGTGGTACCAGGTGAGTGCCGTCGATGCGACGTCGAACGAGAGCGCACGCACGGCGTCCTTCCGACTGTGGCTCGCGGGCGAGGAAGTGCTGGCGTGGACGATCCAGCCCGCGTATCCGAATCCCAGTTCGCTCGCCTCACCGGTGACGCTCCCGATCGACGTGCCGGCGGCCGGTCCCTTCGAAGGCCGCGTTGAGATCACCAACAGCGCCGGCGAGCGAGTCCGCGTCATCGAACTGCAGGGTCTCTCGCCGGGCACGCAGTCGGTGCAGTGGGATGGACTGAACGATGCGGGCCGTCGCACCGCGCCGGGGATCTATCGGGCCTGGCTGCACGTCGGCGGCAGGCGCAGCGCGGTGAAGGTCGTGCGCACGCCCTGATCGGATTCCGTGATGAGTCGATCGCGAACGCCCGGCGGGGATTCATCGCCGGGCGTTCGCGCGTACGTCGACGAACCGCTCTCGTGCGGAATGCAGAGCGTTGGCGGATCGGCATTGCGGGAGGCGGCGGAGCGCCATGGTCCCGTCATCGACCCCGGAAAGTGCCGATCGGTCAGGTCGCGCAGTGACAATCGGTTGCGGTGATGTCCTCTTGTGAAGGCGAAGCGGCACGGACAGTGCTCCATCGGCGCGGACCCGGAATTCCGTGGGATGTCACCCGACGCATCGGAGACCTGCACCATGCACCGCACCCGCCTCATCGCAGTCCTGCTGCTCGCCTCGGCCTCGGCCGCGCATGCGGGTGGCGCCGGCGCCGGGACCACGGCCGCCAACTTCCTCTCGGTCGGCCAGGGTGCCTCGTCGCTCTCGATGGGCGGCGCGGCGATCGCGTCGCCCGGTGGCCTCGATGCGGCGGGCTGGAATCCTGCGGCGCTCGGACGACTCGGCTCCACGCAGATCACGCTCTCGCATGCCTCGCTCGCGACCGGCACGTCGCAGGAGTGGGCCTCGGCCGGCGGCCGCATGGGCCAGGGTTCGACCCGCTGGGCGATCAGCGCGCTCTATCAGAGCGATGGTGACTTCGAGGGGCGCGACGCCCTGAATCTGCCGACCGGTACCTTCCAGATCTCGGACATGGCATTGGGCCTGCACGTCGCGCGTCCGCTCGGTGATCGGGTGAACGCAGGCGTCGGCCTCAAGTGGGTGCGTGAGTCGCTCGGGCCCACGAGTGGAAGTGGCATCGCGTTCGATGCTGGGATCCAGTCGCACGCCGGGCCCTTCGGCTTCGGTCTCGCGGCTCGCAATGTCGGCGGGTCGATGTCGTTCGACGGCACCTCCTACGACATGCCCTCGGTGTTCGGCGCCGGCGTCTCGTGGGCGCACCCCGCCAACGGACTACGCCTGGCGCTCGATGCGAACGCACCGTCCGCCTACTACAACGATGTCCGCGCCGGAGCGGAGTGGCGCTGGCGCGATCGCGTCGCGCTCCGCAGTGGCTACCGCGCGAATCTCGGAGCGCCGGAGGGCGAGCCCCTCGGCGGCGCGAGCTTCGGCATGGGCCTCGGTGCGAATGGCTTCTGGTTCGACTACGCATTCCTCGCCGGCGATGCCGATGCGCAGGGGCGGCATCGCTTCGGCATGACGTTCCGCCCGAGTGCGCTGGCCTCACTCGGCGGTCGTGGCGTGCTCGGTGCGAACGAGAGCGCTCCCGCACCGGCGAAGTCCGAGCCCGTGAAGTCCGAGCCGGTGAAGGCGCTCGCCGCATCGCCCGCACCCGCGGCGGCCATGGCCCCGCCGATCACGCTGGATGCGGCTGCGATGACGCGCGGTGTCAGCCAGGCTTCGACGACTCCCATCGCGCACCGCGCCGGGCCGCCTCAGCCTGTGATGCTCGAAGTGAGTCGCGGTGTGAAGGTGCCCAAGGTGATCCACTCGAAGCTCGACCCGATCGCTTCGGTCACGAATACTCCCGTCGCCAGGCCCGTCGTGGCGCCTCCGGTCGCTCAGGCCCCTGCAGCGCCGAAGGCTGCCGAACCGCTCGCAAGTGCTCCGGCGCCTCGCGTCGAGGCAGCGCCGCGGGCCGCCCTTGCGAGCGAGCCGCAGGTCGATGCGCAGACGGTCTCGACCCGAGTGCCGGCAGTGACCGTGGTGCCGCGAGCCAAGAGCACGCCGCCCGGACCGCGCCCGCGGTCGGTGGAGGCGCAGGGGGAGGAGACGCTCGCCGACCTCGCGAAGCGCTGGGACACGTCGGTGCCGCGCCTGATGATGGAGAACAATCTCGTCACCGAACGGATCAAGCCGGGCCAGCGCATCAAGCTGCCGCCGGCGGGAAGTCGCTGATCGCGGATCGCCGCCGCGGGCGATTCGCTCAACCTCGAGTGAGGCTGTGCCCGAGCCACGCGGCGGCGATGCCGAGCACCACCGAACCCGCGGCGTAGGCGAGCACGAATGATCCCGCTACGTTGATCCGCAGGGTGCTGCCGAGTGCGCCGCCCGCCGCTACCAGCAGCAGCGTCCTCACAGTGGGAAGGCGCCCTCGAAGTGGGTGCCCTTGCCGAGGGCCTTGGCGTACTTCATCTGCTCCTCGAGCGCGGCCGGCATGGTCGCGTACACATCGGTGAAGAGGGTCTCGATCTCCGGGGGCGGCAGCGCCTCGGCTTCGGTGATGGCGGCGGAGATCGCATCGTTGATCTCGGTCGTCCACTGCTCGAGGTCCGCATCCGTGAGCAGGCCCTCGCTGCGGAGCCAGGCCTCGAAGCGCCGCACGGGATCGCGGTCCTCCCAGTACTTCACCTGCTCGGCATCGCGATAGCGCGTGGGATCGTCACTCGAGCTGTGGCCGGCCATGCGATAGGTGAGCGACTCGATGAACGTCGGTCCCTCGCCGGCGCGGGCGCGCTCGACCGCGTCACGCGTCACCTGGATGACCGCGAGCAGGTCATTGCCGTCCACGCGCACGCCACGCATGCCGTAGGCCACTGCCTTGATGGCGATGCTGCTGGAGGCCGTCTGGGCTGAGAGCGGCACGGAGATCGCCCACTGGTTGTTCTGGCAGAAGAACACCGCCGGCACCTTCCAGACCTGCGCGAAGTTGAGTGCGGCGTGGAAGTCCGAGCTCGACGTGCCGCCATCTCCGATGTAGCCCATGCAGACCGTGTCGTGCTTCAGGAGCTTGGCCGCGTAGGCGGCGCCCATCGCGTGAGTCAACTGGGTGCCGATCACGCTCGACCACGCGACCGAGTTCACGCGCCGATCGCTGAAGTGCATGGGCATCTGGCGGCCGATCAGGACATCGCCCGAATTGCCCATCAACTGGCAGATGAATTCCTTGAGCGTGGTGCCTCGCCACAGACAGACACCCGTCTCGCGAAGTGCGTGGAAGACCCAGTCGGTCGGGCGCAGCGGATAGGCCGATCCCGTGACGGTGGCTTCCTGGCCGGTGGCCATACCGTAGAAGCCGATGCGCCCCTGCCGCTGGAGCGAGAGCATGCGCTGGTCGAGCAACCGCATCGACACCATGTGCCGGTGCAGCGCGCGCAGGTCCTCCTTCGGGATCCCGGGGATGGCCGCGACGGCGACGCCCGAGGGGTCGATCACCTGGTGCAGCGTCTCGTCGACGTTCATGCGAGGTCCCCTTCGGCGATCCAGTCGGCCGGCTGCTGCAGCCGCTCGATCAGGGTGTAGAGGAAGTCGGCACCCACCTGGCCGTCGACCACGCGATGGTCGAGCGAAAGCGAGAGGTTGCCCATGTCGCGCGCGACGATGCTGCCGTCGACGACCGCGGGCCGCTGCGTGATGGCGTGCACACCGAGGATCGCCACCTGGGGGTGGTGCAGGATCGGAGTCGCCAGCAGGCCCCCACGAGTGCCGGTCGAAGTCACCGTGAACGTGCCGCCCTGCAACTCGTCGAGCTTGAGATGATGATCGCGAGCCGCAGTCGCGAGCCGCTCGATCTCTCGCGCCAGGGCGAAGAGGCCCTTCTGGTCGGCGTCGTGGACGATGGGGACCGTGAGCCCATCGACGGTGTTGGTCGCGATCCCGAGGTGATACGAGCCCTTGAGCACGACTTCGCTCGCGGCGTCATCGAGCGAGGCGTTGAGCAGGGGGAACTCGCGCAGCACGCCCGGGAGCGCTCGGAACAGATACGCGAGGTAGGTGAGTTTGACGCCTGCTGCCTCGGCCTTCGGCTTGAGCGCGCGGCGATGCTCGACGAGTCCCGTGAAGTCGCACTCGGCCACGAACGTGAACTGCGCCGCGGTCGAGAGCGAGCGCCGCATGTGATCGGCGATCTTGCGGCGCATGCCGCGAAGCGGCACGCGCGTCTCGGGGCCGCGTGAGGACATTGTCGGGGCCGTTGCGGAGGCAGGGCCGCCCCCGGCCCGGACATCCTCGGCGGTGATGCGCCCGTTGGGCCCGGTGCCCTTCACGGACTCGAGCGAGACGCCGAGTTCCTTGGCGAGGGCTCGCACGGCGGGCGTCGCTTCGATCCGCGCGGGAGCCGCGGTTGCCGGCGCCGAAGCAGCCGCGCTCGGTGCGGCGGCCGCGGCCGGAGCCGCATGCGCATGCGACACATTGCTCCCCGAGGCCGCGTCGTCCGCGACCTCGATGGTCACGATGAGCGTGCCGACCGGGACCGTGGCGCCCTCCTCGGCGTGCAGGCCGGAGATGATGCCCGTGCGTGGCGACGGGATCTCGACGCTCGCCTTGTCGGTCATCACCTCGACGAGCGGCTGATCCTCTTTCACCGCTTCGCCCTCTTGGACGAGCCAGCGGACGATCTCGCCCTCCGCCACGCCCTCGCCGATGTCCGGGAGTCTCACCTCGTACGCCATGCGGGCCTCATCGAGAAGTTCGCGCGTTGCGCGGTCAGTAGCTCAACACGTGATCGAGCGCCGCCGAGACGCGCTTGGCGTCCGGGAGGTACGTGTGCTCGAGCGTGTAAGGGAATGGGGTGTCGTAGCCGGTCACGCGCAGCACCGGCGCCTGCAGGGACGTGAGCGCCTGCTCGGCGATGATCGCGGCGAGCTCGGCGCCGTAGCCGCAGGTGCGCGGTGCCTCGTGCAGGATCACGACGTGTCCCGTGCGGCGGACGCTGTCGAGCACGGTGGCGGTGTCGAGCGGCACGAGTGTGCGCAGGTCCACGACCTCGACCGAGCGACCACTCGCCTCGGCCGCCTCGATCGCGACGGGGACCATGGCGCCGTAGCACAGGATCGTGGCCTCGGTTCCCGCTCGCGCGATGCGCGCCTTGCCGATCGGCGTCGTGAACGCGCCCTCGGCGACGTCCTCCTTGATGGTCCGATAGAGGCGCTTGGGCTCGAGGAAGATGACCGGGTCCTCTCCCGCGAGTGCCGCGAGCAGGAGTCCCTTGGCATCACTCGGTGTGGAGGGGATCACTACTTGCAGGCCTGCGGTGTGCGCGAAGTAGGCCTCGGGACTCTGGGAGTGGTAGAGGCCGCCTCGGATCCCTCCGCCATAGGGCGCTCTCACGATCACCGGACAGCTGTACTGGCCGGCCGAGCGCCAGCGGAACTTGGCGAGCTCGCTGACGATCTGATCGAACGCGGGATAGATGAAGTCGACGAACTGGATCTCGGCGACGGGCTTGAGCCCGTAGAGCGCCATGCCGATCGCTCCGCCGATGATGCCGTTCTCGGCCAAGGGCGTGTCGAGCACGCGTTCCGCGCCGAACTCCGCCTGTAGGCCATCGGTGACGCGGAACACGCCGCCGTTGAGGCCGATATCCTCGCCCAGGACCACCACACGCGGATCGTCCCGCAAACCCGTGCGGAGCGCGTCGGTGATGGCCTGGACCATGGTCATCTGGGGCATGGGGATCCTCCGGGGCCTTGAGCGACTGAGCAGGGTAGCCGAGGCCGCGGATCGGGGCCAGACGGCCGAACGAGGCCCGGTTCGGTGCAGCACACAGGGCTCGAGTCGGGGCGGGTGAATGCCGAACATTAGTCTTGACTAACGATTACGTTAGACGTATCTAATACGACACCTGATTCCGATGGTCACGACTTCGAACCGGAGAACTCATGGACCGTCGCCTCGCCGCCCTGGTGCTCCCGCTCACCCTGACGGCCGTTCTGTCGAGCGCTTCGACCGCGCGGGACATGTCGACCGATCGCCCCGATGCCACCGAGAGTCCGATCCCGGTCGATCCGGGCCGGTGGCAGCTCGAGCTGGATGCGCTCGCATGGACCGACTTCGCGAGTGGAGCTCGAACCCTGCAGGCGGCGGTGATCAATCTGAAGCGCGGACTGGCGCCGCAGACCGATGTCCAATTCCTCCTGACGCCGTTGACGTTCGATCGCGCGCCCGATGTCCTCGGCGGCGAGAGTGACGTCGCTCCGGCCTCGCTGGGGATCCGGCTCAAGCACAATCTGTGGGGTGCCGACGGCGGCAGAACCGCACTCGCGCTGCTTCCCTTCGCGACGATCCAGGTGGGCGGCGAGGGCGCTGGGGATGCCTGGGTCGCGGGCCTCGCGGTGCCGGTGGCGGCGGATCTCGGATCGGGTTTCGGCGGTGGCGCGATGATCCAGGCAGCGAGCGTGCACGATGGCGAGGGCAGGACCTCGATCTGGACGACCACGGCGACGGTGGGGCACGCCGTCTCGGGACCGCTCTCGGCCTACGTCGAGTTCATCGCCTCGACGTCCTCGCGCGCCTTCGACCTCGTCTCCACGACCGCCAGCTTCGGCGTGACCGTGCGGCCGTCGGACGATCTCCAGCTCGATGCCGGGGTTCGCACCGGGTTGGTGCGTGATGAATCGACTGTCGTGTTCCTCGGGCTGTCGGCACGTCGATGAGACCCGCGCTCACGATCTCGCGCCAGGACTACCTCAAGGCGCTGCTCGGCCTGGGCGGGCAGACGCGCGTCGTGGGCACCTCCGAACTGGCGAACAGGCTCGGCGTCGCGCCGCCCTCCGTGACTCACATGTTGCGGCGCCTGGCGCAGGATCGATTGGTGACGCTCGCCCCCGGTGCGGGAGCGAAGCTGTCGGCCTCCGGGGCCCGGGAGGCGCTGCTCGTCGTGCGGCGACACCGACTGCTCGAGACGTTCCTCGTCGGGCATCTCGGTCTCGATTGGAGCGAGGCGCATGAGGAGGCCGAGGTGCTGGAGCACGCGGTGAGCGATCGTGTCCTCGACGCCCTCGACCGATTGATGGATCACCCGAGCGAGGACCCGCACGGGCATCCGATCCCGGACGCCACCGGGAAACTCGAGCACCGCGCGCTGACGCCGGCCATCACGCTCGACGTCGGGGAGTCCGCCGTCGTGCGCGAGATCCGAGACCACGACGCTCGCCGCATGGCGAGGTGGCAGGCCGCAGGTCTGGTTCCCGGCGCCGCCGTGCGCATGTGCGCCGTGGACCGTGAGGACGATGTCTTCGAACTCGAAGTGGCGGGCCGCGCGCTCATCAGCGGCAGCGAGGGACTCGAGGGAGTCCTGGTTCAGCGAAGAGGCGGTGCACGTGCGAAGGCTTGATCCGAAGTGGGGCGCGCTGCTCATGATGGCGCTGGTGACGGGATGCGCAGGCAGTGAGAAGTCGCCGGAACGGGCGGAGGGCGGGCCGCTGCGCGTGCTCGCGACGACGGGCATGGTGGCCGACGCAGCGCGTGTGATCGGCGGGGATGCCGTCGAAGTCACCGCGCTCATGGGCCCGGGCGTCGACCCGCACCTCTACAAGGCGAGTGAGAGCGATGTGAGGGCACTCTCGGGTGCGGACCTCGTGCTCTACAACGGTCTCCATCTCGAGGGGAAGATGGCGGAGCTGTTCACCCGACTCGCCGCGAAACGTCACGTGGTCGCACTCGCCGATGGCGTTCCCGACTCGCTCCTGCTCCACCCCAAGGCGTTCGAGGGCCAGCCCGACCCGCATCTCTGGTTCGACGTGGCGCTGTGGTCGAGGGCCGTTGCGCAGGCGCGCGATGCGCTGGTCGAAGCTCACCCGGCACATCGCGAGGCGTTCCACGCAAGGGCTGCCGCCTACCTCGACACGTTGCGCGCGCTCGAGGCCTGGACTCGCGCCGAGCTCGCCCTCATCCCCGAGCAACAGCGCGTGCTCGTCACCGCGCACGACGCCTTCGGATACTTCGGACATGCTTATGGGGTCGAAGTCGTGGCCCTGCAGGGGATCAGCACTGTGAGCGAGTTCGGGCTCGCCGACGTCAGGCGACTCGTCGATCTCATCGTGAAGCGCCGCGTGAAGGCGGTGTTCGTCGAGTCGAGCGTCCCTCACCGAAGCATCGAAGCCGTGGTCGAGGGCTGCCGTGCGCGCGGCCATCAAGTCAGCATCGGCGGAACGCTCTACTCCGATGCACTCGGCGCCGACGGCACCCCCGAGGGCACGTACGTCGGCATGGTGCGCGCCAATGTCTCGATGATCGTGAGGTCACTGCGATGAACCCGGTCACGGGCGTTCCTGCTCTGGAGGTGCACAACCTCACCGTCGCCTACCATCGTCGACCGGTCCTCTGGGACGTGGACTTCGCCGTCCCCGAGGGCGTGCTCGTCGGGATCGTCGGGCCGAACGGCGCCGGCAAGAGCACGCTCCTCAAGGCGGTGATGGGGTTGCTGCCGATCGCATCCGGGAGCGTCCGTGTCTTCGGGGAGGGCCTCGCCCAACAGAGGCGACGGGTCGGCTACGTGCCGCAGCGCGAGTCGGTGGACTGGGACTTCCCGGTCCGCGTCCGCGAGGTCGTCACGATGGGCCGCTACGGGCACCGCGGATTGTTCGAGCGCCCGACCGCCGCCGATCGCGCGATCGCCGATCGCGCCCTCGAGCGCATGGGCATGGCCGCATTCGCGCAGCGGCAGATCAGCGAGCTGTCGGGCGGCCAACAGCAGCGCGTCTTCCTCGCGCGCGCGCTGGCGCAGGAGGCCGACCTCTATCTGATGGACGAGCCGTTCGCCGGCGTCGATGCGGCGACCGAGCAGGCGGTCGTCGAGTTGCTTCGCGAGCTTCGCGCCAAGGGCCGCACGGTGATGGTCGTGCACCATGATCTGGTGAGTGTTCCCGACTACTTCGACTGGGCGGTGATGCTCAACCTGCGCCTCGTCGCGTGCGGGCCGGTGACCGACGTGTTCACGCCCGAGCATCTGCGCAGCACCTACGGCGGACGACTCTCGCTGCTCACCGATGTGGGTGAAGCCGTGCGCCGCGCACAGAGTGGACAGCCGACGTGAACGAGGGCCCGCTCGTCGCCTTTGCGCACCTTTTGGCAGATGCGAACGTGCGTGCCGTCCTGCTCGGCTCGCTGCTGCTCGGGGCCGGCGCCGGGGCGATCGGCACGTTCGCGTTGCTCCGCCGTCAGGCGTTGCTGGGGGACGCGCTGGCGCACGCGACGCTTCCGGGTGTGTGCCTCGCCTTCCTGGCGACCGGCAGCAAACATCCACTCGTGTTGCTGGTGGGCGCTTCGATCACGGGTTGGCTCGGCACGCGCTCGGTGCGAGCGATCACCCAGCACACGCGCATCCGCGAGGATGCCGCACTCGCGCTCGTGCTCTCGGTGTTCTTCGGCGCCGGCATCGTGCTGCTGACGCACATCCAGCGAACCGGTGCCGCGGCCCAGGCGGGGCTCGACAAGTTCCTGTTCGGCCAGGCCGCCTCGCTCGTTCAGTCGGATGTCTGGGTCCTCACGGGAGTGACGCTGGCGCTGCTCGCCACGGTGGTCATCGCGTTCAAGGAATTGCAGTTGCTGAGTTTCGACGAGGGCTTCGCGCGCTCGATCGGCTGGCCGGTGGGGGTGCTCGAAGGCCTCCTTGCCACCCTCATCACGCTCACGGTGACGGTGGGGCTCCAACTCGTCGGCGTCGTTCTGATGGTGGCGCTGCTGCTGACGCCGGGTGTGGCGGCCCGGTTCTGGACCGATCGTCTGCCGATCATGCTCGTGCTCGCCGCGTTGTTCGGCGCGATCGCCGGAGTGATGGGCGCCTCGGTGAGTCTGCTCGCTCCGCGCATGCCGACGGGACCCTGGACGGTCGTGGCGATCACCTCGATCTTCGCGTTCTCGCTGCTCGCCGCGCCTCGGCGCGGCGTATTGGCGCGCGCCTGGCGCCGTCGCCGCCTGCGCAAGCGCACGACCGAGGAGAACGCGCTCGCGAGCCTGTGGCGTTTCGGGGAGACCGTCACCGACTGGACGGCTCCGCAGAGCGCCGCGCGGCTCGCCGCGGAGCGCGGCTTGAGCGCCGATGTCGCGCTGCGCACGCTGGGTGCGTTGAAGCGGCAGGGCTGGGTCGAGCGCGCCACCGGGGACTGGCGGCTGACGGGGCCCGGCCGCTCGCGCGCCGAGCACATCGTGCGACTGCACCGCCTGTGGGAGCTCTATCTGTCCGAGCGTTTGAATCTGCCCGCGGACCACGTGCATGAGGAAGCGGAGACCATGGAGCACTTGCTGACTCCCGAACTGGCTGCCGCACTCGAGGCGACGCTGGCGCGGCCCGAACGGGACCCGCACGGCCGCACGATCCCCACGCCGGAGGGAGCGCGATGAACGACGTCGCGTGGATCATGCTCGCCGGTGCCCTGGCCGCCGGTTCCTGCGCCATCGTGGGGTGCTTCCTCGTCCTGCGACGCATGGCCATGTTGGGCGATGCGATCAGCCACGCCGTGCTGCCGGGGATCGCGCTCGCATTCCTCCTCACCTCGAGCCGCGATCCGCTGCCGATGCTGGCGGGTGCCGGCGCTCTCGGGCTGGTGACCGCCGGGCTCACCGATTGGCTGCATCGCACCGGCCGCATCCAACAGGACGCGGCGATCGGCGTGTCGTTCACCTGCCTGTTCGCCATCGGCGTCATCCTGATCTCGGCCTTCGCCGGCCAGGTCGATCTCGATCAGGAGTGTGTGCTTTACGGCGAGATCGCATATGTCCCACTCGATCTGTGGTGGCTCGATGATGGTCGCTCGATGGGCCCGCGCGCCGTCTGGATTCTCGGCAGCGTGTTCGCTCTGAACGTGGCCTGGGTCGCACTCGCCTGGAAGGAACTGCGACTCTGCGCGTTCGATCCCGAGATGGCCGCAGCGCTCGGGCTGCCGGTGGTCGGCATGCATGCGGCGCTGATGGCAGCCACGTCGCTGACGACGGTGGCCGCGTTCGAGAGCGTCGGCGCGATCCTCGTGGTGGCGATGCTGGTGGGACCCGCAGCGACCGCCTACCTGCTCACCGATCGGCTCGTGCGCATGGTGGGTCTCGCCGCCGTCATCGGCGCGATGTCGTCCGTGTTCGGCTATGCGCTCGCCCGGATGTGGGATGCCTCGATCGCCGGATGCATGGCGCTGGCCATCGGATTCTTCTTCCTGCTCGCCGCGTTGTTCTCGCCGCGGCACGGGGTGGTCACTCGGGCCTGGCGATTGCGGCGGATCGTCGGCGATCAGGCGCTGGAGCCCCCGCTCATTCCCTGAGGCCTTCGCTTCGCGAGTCCGGAGGAGGGGACGAGTGCCGTCGCCAGAAGGATGCCCGCGACGAGGGCGCTCGCCAGCAGCAGCATGCGGAAGGCGCCCTCGACGCCGCTGGTGATGTCGCGGTCGATGAGCATCGTGAGGCCGCGGAACCCGATGCTTCCCGGAACGAGCAGCAACAGGCTCGGCACCAGCGTCACGGCGGCGGGCGCACTTCGGACGCGCGCGATCGCGTGCGACAGAAGCCCGGCGGTCAGCGCCGCGAGGAACGCGGCGAGTTCGCTGCCCAGAGGCGGTGCCACGAGACGGCCCACGATGTGAGCCGGCACGCCGACGCCGAGGATCCACGGATAGTCCGAAGGCGCGGCTCGCAGCAGGATCGTGAATGCGACCGGTGCGAGGATCAGCGCGACGCCTTCGGTCCACAGGGGGAGCGCCGTCGGGGTGATGGCGACCGGAGCGCCGAGCAGCATCTCGACGACACGAGATCCCATCGCGACGCCGAACGCGATGGCGAGCAACTGCGTCAGCGCACCGAGGATGCGTGAGGTGCCGCTGACGAGATGCTGGGAGGCGAGTTCCGCCATCGCGGCCGTGAGATGGAGTCCCGGGAGCAGGATCAACAGCGAAGCGAGTGAGGCGATGGGATCGTTGAATCCACACAGCCGACCTGCCGATGCCGCGAGCGCCGAGACGACGAAGGCCGCGAGAGCGGGGAAGACGCGCCCGAGTCCCGCGATCCGGCCAGCGAACGACGACAGCACCGCGAGCACCGCACCGAGGAACGCGGCGGCGGCCATCTCGAGTGCACCCCCTCCCAGGAATCGGCAGGCTGCAGCTCCCGAGAGTGCGAACGCGGCGGCGGTGACGATCGGTCGATAGCGGGCTGGGGCGAGGCTCAGGGCCCGCAGAGCGCTCGTTCCCTCGGCGGGCGTGCTGCGTCGCTCGATCACATCGCGCGCACACTCCAGCACACGCGTCAGTCGTTCGAGGTGCTGCTCGCTGCCTTCCAGACGAAGCAGGTGGGTGTGCTGGGAACGGCCCTCTCCGAACGCGGCGAAGATCGAGGTCGGAGTCACGAAGAACTGGCCGACCAGGCCGACGCCGAGACAGGCCTCGCCGAGGTGATCCTCGAGCCAATGCGAGGGGTAGCCGAGCCCGTGCAGTGAGCGGCCGAGTTCGAGCACGAACTCGACCGCTGAATCCGAGTCCGTTTGCGATGTGACTGGCGAGGTCATCGCGTGTGCGATTGGCGGGGGAGTGGCATGGCCGTGCATGCTGGGGTGCGCAGCGTGCGGTCGCAAGCTGGCCTCGCCGCGAGCCCGCTTCTATCATGCGTGCGACCGATTTCTCGGGCGCCGGCCCAACCTGGAGTCCCCTGTGAGCTCAACTCTTCATTTCGGACGTCTTCGCGGAACGGTGTGCGAGGTCGTGGACGCGGGAGACCTGCTGCCCGATTTCGAACTCGCCGCCATTCCCGTGCTCGAGGGTGTCGAGCGACCGGGGGAGGAACCCGCCACGCGGCGCCGCTTGCGCGCCGATGGGATCCGCCCCACCGAGAACCGCGGAGCGCTGTTGCTCGATCCGGGCGAACTCGAACGCTTCGCTTCGGTCGGCCTGTTCGCCAGCCCGGACGAAGTGCTGATCTCGACGCGCTGGAACGACGAGTTCGAGCCGTTCCCGGGCCGCATCGGATCGGACTCCGTGGACTTCCTCGACGGTTTGCCCTTGGGACTCGAGGAGTGGATGCACGACACGCACACGGTGCTCGTGATGGGCGATGGTGCGGGCCTGAACTACGCGACCACCATCCTCGCATTGCACGAACGACTGAGGGCTCGATTCGCAGCGGCGAACCGATGAGCGAGGGCAGCGAGCCGGCAGCACGCTTGACCTCGATCCTGCTCGAAGGCGGCGCGGGCTCGATCGACGCTCTGATCCAGGAGCGAGGCGAAGCCCCGCAGCCGATCGCGGCGATCGTGCTCCACCCGCATCCACTCTACGGCGGCACGCTGCACAACAAGGTCGTGCATCGTGTCGCGGGGACGATGACGGAGATGGGAGCGGCCGTGCTGCGGATCAACTTCCGCGGCGTCGGGAAGTCCGAGGGCGTGCACGACCGCGGCGAGGGCGAACTCGACGATGCCCGACTCGCCCTGCACTGGCTGGCGGCTCGTCACCCCGGCGCCCGGCTCTGGGTGGCGGGGTTCTCCTTCGGTTCGTGGGTCGCCTCGCGGCTCGCGGCGAGCGAGTCGGGAGTCGAGCAGTTGCTCCTGATCGCGCCGCCCGTGCACACGCAATCCTTCGCGGAGATGCGGACGAGTCCGATTCCCAAGCGGATCGTGCAGGGACTGGCAGACGACATCTGCCGCCCGGAACGCCTCGTTCAGGAGATGGCATCCTGGGCGATGCCTCGCCAGTTGCTTGAAGTGGAAGGCGCAACCCATTTCTTCGACAAGCAGTTACAGGAGTTGGGCAATGCAGTCCATGAGAGCCTTTCGGCGCCGCTCGGCGCCTCCACTCGAGGTCCGACAACGCTTTCCTGAGCGGCGCTCCGCGCGAATCCGGCGGGCGCTGGTGTGTCCCGTTGGCGCGCTCGTCGAGGTGACTGGCATCGACGTGGTCGCCCATCCGTCACTCGTCCTATCCTCTTCACCCACTCGGCCTCTCCTCTGACATCTCATCCCCGGAAGCCCGTGCCGGTGGCAGCGCCACTCGCCCCAGGAGTCAACGTGAATCGTTCCCGCTGGATCGCCCTCGCTGTGGTTCTCGTCGTCGGGATCGCCTCGATCGTCGTGCTGCGTTCGCGCAGCAGGACGGAGGAGCCGAAGTACCGGACCGCCGCGATCGAGCAGGGCGATCTGACGACCTCGGTCTCGGCGACCGGCACGGTCCGTCCCGTCATCCAGGTCGAGGTCGGCAGTCAGGTCAGCGGAACGCTCGAACGCCTGTTCATCGACTACAACTCGCGCGTGCGGGCGGGCCAGGTGCTCGCACAGCTCGAGCCCTCGGCGTTCCGCGCTCGCGTCGTCCAGGCGCAGGCCTCCGTCGCTCGCGCCGCCGCCGCACTGAAGGACGCCGAGCGCCAGTTCGCGCGTGCGCGCGAACTCAAGAGCGGCGACTTCGTCTCGCAGGCCGATGTCGACCAGGCGGAGGTGGGGGTCGAACAGCGCCAGGCGGATCTCAAGCATGCGAAGGCCGTGCTCGAGTCGGCGGATGTGGACTTGGGCCACACGACGATCCGTTCGCCGATCGATGGCGTCGTGATCGCGCGGTCGATCGACGTCGGGCAGACGGTCGCCGCGAGTCTGCAGGCGCCGACGCTGTTCCTGATCGCGAATGACCTGGCGCAGATGCAGGTGGAGACGCGGATCGATGAAGCGGACATCGGCCGCATCCATGCGGGACTCCCCGTCTCGTTCAGCGTCGATGCGTTCCCCGACGACGTTTTCGAAGGCACCGTCTCGCAGGTCAGACTCGAGCCGATCACCGAGCAGAATGTCGTCACGTACACAACGGTCATCCGAACCCGGAACGAGGCGATGCGCCTGCGTCCGGGCATGACGGCGAACGTCACCGTCGTCGTCGAGCAGAAGCAGGGCGTGCTCAAGGTGCCCAACGCGGCCCTGCGCTTCCGGCCCGCGGGGTCGCCAGGACCCGGCGGACCCGGCCGTGGGCCCGGCGGGGGCGGGCGCCCCGGCGGCCAGGGGCGAGGATTCGCGCAGGCGATGACGTCGTTCTCGTTGGTGCGCGAGGCGAACGCCCAGCCCGCAGCGGCGTCGGACCGCCGGCCGCAAGCGCCGGTCCGTGCATCGAGTCGCACCAGGGGGGATGAGCTGCAGCCCATGGCGGGAGGGCCCCAGGCGCTCAAGCCGGGAACGCTCTGGATGCTCGCGGGCAAGCAACCGGTGGCGGTGCGCGTCATGACCGGCATCTCGGACGGCAGCACGACCGAGGTTCGAGCCGACACGCTGCAAGCCGGCATGAAGGTGATCGTCGGCCTCGAGCTTCCTGCTGGAGGCGCGCAGGGACTCCAGCCGCCTCCCGGTATGGGCGGACCTCAGTTCCGCGGCCCGGGCGGCGGCGCTCGGCCGACCGGCGGCGGAGGGGGACGGCGATGAACGTGAACATGCTGCTCGAGATCGGCGTGCAGGCGCTGACCCGCAACCGCATGCGCTCGGCGCTCACGGTGCTCGGCATCGTGATCGGCGTCGCGGCGGTGATCGCGACGCTCGCGATCGGGCAGGGCGCGCGCGCTGCCGTGCAGGCGCAGATCCGCGCGCTGGGTGCCAACACGCTGACCGTGCTCCCGGGAACGGTGACGGCGGGCGGCGCTCGCATGGGCAGCGGCGGAATCACGACGATGACGCCGGAGGACGCCGAGGCGATCCTCCGCGAGTGTCCGGCCGTCGAGGCCGTCGCGCCGAGCGTTCGGCGCGTGAATCAGGTCGTGTACGGCGCCAACAACTGGGGCACACAGATCCAGGGCACGACCGACGACTTCCTCCATATCCGCAGTTGGCCGCTGGCGGACGGCGCCATGTTCACCGATGGCGATGTCCGTGGCGCGGCGAAGGTGGCCGTGCTCGGATCCAAGGTGCGCGAGCAGTTGTTCGGGACCGAGGACCCGGTGGGGGCGATCATCCGGGTCAAGGACATCCCGTTCCGCGTGATCGGCGTGCTCACCTTCAAGGGAGGCACCGGATTCGGTGGCGACCAGGATGATGTGATCCTGATCCCCTACACGACGGCGCAGCGCAAGTTGCTCGGGATCACCTATCTCAATGCGATCAACGTCTCGGCGCACAGTGAGAAGCAGGTGTATTCGGCGGTCGATCAGATCACGCAACTGCTGCGGCAGCGGCACCGCATCCGGCCCGGCATGGATGACGACTTCTTCATCTTCACGCAGCTCGACATCGCCACGACCGCGGAGTCGACGAGTCAGGTGATGACCACGCTGCTCGCGAGCATCGCTGCCGTCTCGCTGCTCGTCGGCGGCATCGGCATCATGAACATCATGCTCGTCTCGGTGACCGAGCGGACCCGCGAGATCGGTATTCGCCGGGCGATCGGCGCGAAGCGGCGGGATATCCTGATGCAGTTCCTGGTCGAGGCGACGTTCCTCTCGCTCGCCGGTGGCGCGATCGGCGCCGCGCTCGGTGTCGGCGCGGCCCACGCGATCACGACGCTCGCCCGCTGGCCCACCGTGGTGCAGCCCGAGGTCGTCTTCATCGCGCTCGGATTCGCCTCGCTCGTCGGCGTGTTCTTCGGATTCTATCCGGCGCGCCGAGCCGCGTACCTGAACGTGATCGAGTCCCTGCGCTACGAGTGAGCGTGGCGGCGAGGACTCCTGGCCCCGTGCAACCCTCGAGGTGAGCGGCGCGTAGGATGTCCTGGGCTCGGCGCGTCAGCGTCGAGCGGATGTCCCCCTGCGCCGCAGCGGCGCGACTTCGCGAGGTCGATCTGAGCGCCATCGTCGTCGAGGATCTGGTCAAGACCTTCCGCCGCGGATTCGCGTCCACGAGCGGCGTTCGAGCGCTCGACGGCGTTTCTCTGCGCATCGAGCCGGGCGAGTCGTTGGGGATCGTCGGACCCAACGGGGCAGGCAAGACCACGCTGCTCGGATGCTTGTTGGGATTCCTCACACCGGACTCGGGCCAGGTCACGATCGATGGCTGTGCACCCGATGATCTCGGCGTGCGGGCGACGACCGGTTACCTGCCGGAACGTCTCGTGCTCGATCGGTGGATGAGCGGTGTGGACTTCCTGCGCTATCACCACGCGCTCGCGCTGCAGCCCGCCGAGGCTCGCGAGAGCGAGTGTACCGCGTTGCTCGAACGGGTCGGGCTCGAGCCCTCGGCTGCCGCGCGTCGCGTCGCGACCTTCTCGCGCGGGATGCTGCAGCGGTTGGGACTCGCGCAGGCGCTGATCGGGAGTCCCCGGCGACTGTTCCTCGATGAGCCCATCTCGGGAGTCGATCCCGGTGGCGTCGCGCTGTTCCGGCGGATCCTCTCGGAACTGCGGGCCGAGGGCGTGACGCTCGTGATCAACTCGCATCAGCTCGATGAGGTCGAACGCGTGTGCTCGCGTGTGGTGTTCGTCCAGCGTGGACGGCTCGAGACGATGGACACGGCAGTTGCAGGGGCGGCACATGCGAGGTTGCTGAGGGTCCGCCTCGGCGCAGGTGCCACTCCGGATCGCGCGCGGCTGGAGGAGTTGGCCGGAGCCATGCGAGCACGATTCCAGTCGTGGGATGCACCCGATGCCCGTTTCCTCGTCGAGGATGATTCGGGCGCGACACGACTCCTCGGGGCGCTCATCGCGGCGGGTCTGCCCGTGATCGAGGCGGTGGCCGAGGAGAGCCGACTGGAGCGGCTGTTCACTCGCGCTCCGAGCGGAGGTCCGTCATGAATCGGACGCTGTTCAGCGCACTCCTGCGGCAGCGTCTCACGAGCCCGATGCGCATGGGGATCCTGTTCCTCGCCGGCTCTTCGAGCGTCCTGATGAGTCTGGTGATGCGCTCGCTGGCCCCGATCGAGAATCTGGCGTGGACGCTCTCGCTGCTCTTCGCCGCTGGTGCCATCGGACAGGATCTCTCCTCGGGAGTGATGCAACTCACATTCTCCCGGCCGCTGACGCGGCAGAGCTATGTCGTGAGTCGCTGGGCGTCGGTCGTGGCGGGCGCGTGGGGCGCGCACACGCTGCTCGTGCTGCTCGCCAGCACCGGGATGGCCCTGCGCGGCGTGCCGATCTCTCAGATCCCGATGGGCTTCGTCATCGTCGAGTCCGGCATCGCGATCGCAGCGACCTGCGCTGTGATCGTGGGGTTCTCCTCGCTCGTTCGAGGGCTCGGGGATCTCGCGCTCTATGCGGCATTCATGATCCTGCCCTCGATCGTCGCGCAGCTCGCGCGGGCGCAGGGCCAGTTCTGGCTGGAGCGGCTGTGCGAAGAGCTCGGGCGCACCGTCCACCCCGAGCTCAAGCTGTCGTTCCTCGTGAACGGTGGCGCGATCCCGTGGTCGGCGATCGCCGGATGGTCGGCGACGATCCCATTGTTCCTCGGCCTCGCCATCACGGTGATGAACCGTCGGGAGATCTCCTATGGAGACAGTTGAGTCGCCGCCGCCTCGCACGAGTCGGCCTTCGGCAGCCCCCTGGCTGGTGCTGGCGGCCATTCTGCTTGCGCTTCGGCTTGCTGCGACGATCTGGGGGGACGCACGCCCCGGAGGGCATCGATCTCCCGATGCCAGCGGCCCCGCCTTCCGCGTTTCGCCACGCTGAACTTTGTGTGGCTCGCTGTGGGCGAGATGACCCACTCGCTTGAGAGAGTCACATTGGTGCTTCAAATGACCGACTCGCGACTGTAGCCTGTTCATCGCCGCGATATCCTGTCCGCGCTCCGTGCGCAGGGCCCGGCGCCCTCACCCATTCCTCTCGGGAGGTCCCCCATGTCCTTGATGCGAAACACGCTATCCGCGCTCGCCTTGCTGTCGGTGTGCGCCGTCTCCGCCTCGGCTCAGGTTCGGCCGCGCGCGTGGGCGCCTTCGGCGCCCGCCTCGGAGCGAACGTCCGCCACGAAGTCACTCGAGATCGATGAGAACGACGCCGACATGCCGCCCTTCGCGCAGGGCATCATCGAGAAGGAGGAGTACCTCCGCCTTCGCACGCAGTACTTCGAGGAGCGGCTCGACTCGCCCTTCGGTGTGGCGCACGCCGGCCGCCTCAGCGCCATCGCGCAGATGAAGCGCCAGGCGGCTGAGCAGGGTGCCTTCGCCGTGTTCGGCTCGTGGAGCCCGATCGGTCCCGATCCGATCCCGAACGGTCAGACCACCACCGTCTCGACGCCGGTGAGCGGCCGCACGACGTCGATCGTCATCCATCCGACCGATCCCAACACGGTTTATGTCGGCACGGCTCAGGGCGGCGTCTATCGCACGCTTGATGGTGGCGCGACGTGGACGGCCATCTTCGATCAGGCCGCATCGCTCGCCATCGGCTCGCTGGCGCTCTCGACCACCGATCCGACCACGCTGTTCGTCGGCACGGGTGAGGCGCACGGTTCCTGTGACAGCTACTTCGGCGTGGGCCTCTATCGCATCCAGAATGCCGCCACGGCCCCGGTGCTGCACGGACCGTTCAATCCGTTGGTCGCCACCGGCATTGCCGGGACCACGGCGTTCACCGGCCGTTCGATCGCCACGATCGCGGTGCACCCGACCGATCCCAACATCATCTTCGTCGGAACGACGTCGGGCATCGGCGGCATCGGTTGCGACGCGCTCTCGGGCTTCGTCCCGCCTCTGGCGCTGCGCGGTCTCTACCGCTCGACCAACGCTCTGAGTGGCGCGCCGACGTTCGAGAAGATCCGCGTCTCGGGTGACGGCAGTGTGGCGCCGGATGTCTCGGGCAGTCGCAACACGCACGACGTGAAGTTCGACCCCAATGACTCCAACCGCCTCGTGCTCTGGTACAGCGGCGGGACGGGTGTGGGCAATGGCGGCATCTTCGTCACGTCGAATGCGCTTGCCCCGGTGCCCACGTTCACCAACACGCTCTCCTCGACGGCGAGCTTCATCCGTGGCGAGATCGCGGTGACGCAGCAGGGCGGCGTCACGAAGTGGATGCTCGCGAACGGTGAGTCGAGCAATGGCCGCATCCGCCGCTCGCTGGATGGCGGTATGACGTGGTCCGCGACGCTGGGCGGCGCCGGCTACTGCGGCGGCCAGTGCTTCTACGACATCGCCATCGGCATGCCCCCGGGCGACACGGCGACCGTGCTGCTCGGCGGCGCTGCCGGCACCGGCATCATGCAGCGCTCCGTCAACGGCGGCGTGACATTCGCGCAGGCGGCCACGGGTCTTCATGCGGACACCCATGCGCTCGCGTTCTCGCAGTCGAACCCGGATATCGTCTATGAGGGTTCGGACGGCGGTATCTACAAGTCCACCAATCGCGGTGCCACCTGGACGTCGATGAACACGGCCGGCTTCAGCGCAACACAGTTCCAGGGCCTCGACATCCATCCGACCGATCCCAACTTCACCATCGGTGGGACGCAGGACAACGGCACCAACTGGTACAAGCCCGATGGCACGTGGTTCCGCGTCGACTTCGGCGACGGCGGTATGGCCGTGATCGATCAGAACGCGCCGGACGTCACGAACGTCACCATGTATCACACGTACTTCAACCAGGTCGGCGCGATGGGTTACAGCAAGGTCACGAACACGGCCGCGGCGTTCGACGGTAACTGGACGCTCTACGGCTGTGGCTTCGGCGGCTCGGTCCCGAACGGGATGACCTGCTCCGATGGTGCGGTGCTGTTCTACGCTCCACTCGTCCGTGGCCCGGGCAGCCCGAACACGCTGTACTACGGTTCGGACCGCCTCTATCGCTCCTCGAACGCGGGCGTCACGATGACTCTGGCCAGCCAGGGCCCGATCGTGGCCGGCGTCCCGGTCAGCGCAATTGGCATCGCGCCCGGCGATGACAACCGACGTGTCGTGGGCCTTCGCAACGGTCGCGTGTTCTCGACCGGCACGGGAACGACGCCGCTGCTCGAGGTGACGGGTGCGATCCCGGCCAAGTTCGTCTCGCGCGTGGTGTTCGATCCGACCAACCCCAACATCGCCTACCTGACGCTCGCCGGATTCGGCGTGGCGGCGGGGCAGCATGTCTGGCGCACGACGGACATCACCAACGCGGCGGCGTGGACGGTGGCCGGCAATGGCATCCCGGATGTGCCAGTCAACTCGATCGCCGTGGATCCGCTGTTCCCCGCGACGCTGTACGCCGCGACGGACATCGGCGTCTATCGCAGCACGGACTCGGGCGCCAACTGGTCGCCGTACATGACCGGCATGCCGGTCGTGGCGTGCTTCGACATCGCGGTCCAGCCGACCAACCGCATCTTGCGTGTCGCCACGCACGGTCGCGGCATGTTCGAGCGGCTGCTCGACGCCCCGGTCGCCACGCAGCTGGCACTGGTCGGCAGCGAGTTGGTCGAGGGTCGCGCGCGGTTGACGTGGTACTCGGGCGACGGCAGCGGCGAGCAGGTGCGCATCTACCGCCGATACGTGCCGGGCGACTTCGCCGAGGTGGCCACGGCCACGATCGGCGGCGATGGCCTGGTGAGCTACGAGGACGCCACGATCGAAGCCGGCCGCAGCTACGAGTACGAGGTCGGCGTGATGAACGGCGGGCGTGAGATGCGCCTCGGCCGTGTGTGGCTCGACGTCCCCGTCGGCCGCAGCCTCACGGTCCGCGCGGCCTCCAGCCGTTCGGGCGAGCTTCGTCTGGCGATCGTGCTTCCGACGACGGAAGCCGCGAGCCTCGAGCTGGTCGACGTGACCGGTCGCCGTGTCGCACAGCGCGACCTCACCGCACGTACGGCGGGTGATCACGAGGTGGCCTTCGACACTGGCGCGATGAAGCCCGGCATCTACTGGGCGCGCATCACGCAGGCGGGCAAGCTGGCGTCAGCGAAGGTCGTCTACAGCCGCTGATCCCCGTCGCAGGAAACGAGAGAGGGCCCCGGCGATCGCCGGGGCCCTCTTCGCATGTCGGTCGAATGACTCGCTCAGCGCAGGATCGCGACGCGACGGACCCCGAGCGGTGCGCCGTCGAGGAGCACTCGCGCGAAGTAGATCCCGCTCGACAGGGTGCTCGGCAGTGCGGCCGTGAGCGTGTGTCGACCGGGAGGAAGCAACCCCTCATGCAACGGGGCGAGGACGCGACCCTGGAGGTCATGCAACGTCCAGGTGAGGCGCTGGGCCCGGGTCAGGTGGATGGCCTGATGAAGCGTGCTCGTGGCCGGGTACGGCCAAGCGGACCCCAGTGCGAGCTCGCCGGCTGCGACCTGCGGGGCATCGAGCGTCACGCCGCCCGGGAACTCGACACGCACCCGATCCACCCACCAGCCTTCGCCTCCCAGGAAGTCGTCGGCGGTCATGCGGAATCGCAGCCGCACCGGGCCGGGTGCGTAAGGCGAGAGATCGATGATCGTCTCGCGCCACGGACTCGATCCGCTCCAACAGGGCGAGCCTGCTGCGAAGGGCTGACCGCTTCCCGACTGCGTGTGCGAATAGCCTCCGATGGGCAGGGCGATCTGCCACGGCCCATTGGCGAGCGAGATCTCGACTCTCGCGCCGTCCCACGCACGCATGGCGTCGCGTTGCTCGAGATCGTGACGGTGCTCGAAGCGGAGCCTGGAACCTGGCGGCAAGGAGGGAATGAGCGGCGAGTAGAGCGCCCCATCGACGTGCGGCGGATACTCCGTGCCGTCACGCGAGCCGCTGTGCCACGCGAACTCGCCGCCCGCCGGACCGCTCAGCGAGTCGCGGCGCGAGATGTGCCACAGCGTGCGCCAGGAGTAGAGGACATTGAATGTGAACCAGGGAGTCGGGTTCTCGAAGTCCTCGATCCAGTCATCGATCACGAGCAGCGTGTCCCAGCTGGCGTTCGAATAGCCGAGGTTCGCGGCCAAGGCGCGGTCGCGCGCCACCAGGCGATAGGCGATGCGAGTGCCCTCGGCGTGCGTGCCGCCGAGGGCGACCGTGAACGAGTCGGCGCCCGCCCGCGTGCCGGGCAGGAGCAATGTGGGCCCGGCGCCCACCCTGATCTCCGCCCAAAGACTGTCGACCCCGACCCCATCGGTGGCGCGTGCGAGCAGCGACTGCGGCAGCCGCGTGCGACCCTGCGCCCGCACGGGCGTGTGCCGGACGAGTGGGGCCGAGGTGTCGAGGCCGATCGAGAAGGCGTGAAGCGGCGACTGGGCGCCGAGCGCGAGCCAGCCCGGCACGGAGGCGGAATCGCTGGAAGCCGTGACGCGGTACCCGACGCGCGTCCCCAGCGGGAAACCTGGGAGGAGTGCGGAGAACTGGTCGGGTGACGATGGGTTCATCGCGAGGCTCTGCTCGGGGCCGAGCGAGTCGGTGCGCCAGTGGAGGCGGACCGAGGCGGGATCGATCGCGTGCGGCCTGGAACCCTCGCCGATCGCGATACGCGCCGATACGAGGCGCGGCACGCTCGCCTGCTCGGAATCGAGCAGCGGGAGGTGGTCGATGGTCACCGCTCCGGCGAGCGGGTCCATGTCGAGATCGATCGACATGCGACCCTCGGTCGCGACCGAGATCGTGCTCGCGAACCGATCCTGGATCACGCCGAGCTTCGCCAGGTCCGCTGGCGTGGCGGCCGCGCCACGAGGCGTCACGAGCACGAACGCCACGCGAACCGTGTCGCCGCCGCTGGTGGACGCCGGAAGTCGCACGCCGTGGACTCGCTCGATGTCCGCCACGCTCCAGCGAACCGCACGACCGTCACAGCTCACACCGACCTGAGGGATGCTCGTCGGGATGTAGTGGCCGGCGGGCGAGAGATCGGTTGGGTTGTCGATGATAAGGAGAGAATCCATCTCGGCCCGCGTGCGAACGCCCATCAAGTACTGATCGAGCGATCCGAAACGCTCGCTCACGCTCATGGTCACGAACGAGTCGGGGGCCACCTCCTGCCACTCGCAGCCCTCCATGAAGGAGCCCTCGGAGTCGAAGAAGAACCCCCAGTGCTGCAGGTCGCGGCCGAGCAACAAGGTACTGGTGGTGCCCGCGGAGTCGAGGAATGTGTAGGACAGCCAGCGATGCCCGAACTCATGCGCCAGTACATCCATCGTGCTGAACGTGTCGCCCGGCCCGCCGATCGGTGCATCGGGGTCGTCCGGATAGCGATGCAGCCCATTCATCGTGAGCAGGGCGGAGAGGCGGCTCGGGATCCCGAGTGCGCCGGTCAGGTCGTAGAGTCCGAGGCCGATCCCCGCCACGTCATTGCGAACGACCCAGGCGGCGGCGAGTGCTCCGGGCGAGCCGAGCCACTGATCGAGGCCGCTGGCGAGGTAGATCGCCAGTTGGTCGGGTTGGTCCGCGTGCGTGCGAGCGTACGCACGGGCCACCGAGGCGATGTCGAGATGGGGCTGGCCACCCGAGTTCGTGTAGAAGAACGATCCGTCATCCTCGAGCACGGCGATGCCGCCGATGTCCCGCGTGTGCGTTGTCGCGAGAGGAATCTGCGGCCCGCGCGCCAACCACTCGGCAGCGTGTACGTGAAGAGCGTCGATCGAAGCGGCGCAGCCCACGGTTCGCCTGAGTGAGCGGGCGCTGGGGCTGGCGTTGGACTCCGCACGCCTGCTCACGTCGCTGATCGCACGCACCGCGGGCTCGGCAGCGGCGCGGGGCGACGGAAGTGGCGCCGCGTGCGCCGCAGCCGCCAGAAGGGCCGCCGACAGGGTCAGCACGAACCAGGGACGAGCGCGCATCGGGCGAGTGTAGCCTGCGTCCCGCCCGGGCGACAGAGCCGGTTGAAGCGAAGCTCACTCGCCGGTCAGCACCTCGCCCCGGCCTTCAGCCGAGTGGAACCATGTGGCGTCAGCGGACGTGCGCCGTGGCCGGTCGGGGAAGTGGTGAGGCGAGAGACCATGACCGTCCCACTGCGGCAGCCGTGCGTACTCAGCGGCGGCGATCCACACTGCGGGGACCGCGATCGTCCACGCCACGAAGTCGGGCGTGTCGGTGAACACGAGTCCCTGGGCTCGCATGTGACTCTCATTCACGTGGAGCGCCTCGCGTTCTCTTGCCAGTCGCCCGCGGTCGATGTCGCCCTCGCGCCAGCCGTCGTGAAGCGCGGGCCCCGCCGAGAGCGAGAGCAGCAGGGCGAGCGCCGACATCCACAGCCGATCGCGGCGGAGCCAGGAGGGCAGCCACGAGCTGATGCCCTGTGCCCCGATCGCGGCACCGATGGCGAAGAGGGGGAGCAGTGGAGTCAGATAGCGCTCGTCGTAGAGCGTCGCGGTCATGATCGCGAGCGGAAGCAGCGCGAGTGCCGCGGCGGCGGCGGCCACGTCCCTCGATTCGCGGCGGAGGAAGGCGAAGCCGAGTCCGATCGGGACCAGCAACCCCGTTGCCCCGCTGGGCGTCATGAGCACGCGCTTGGCCGAGGAGGGGAAGAACTCCGCCCACTTCGCAGGCAGGCTGGGCAGTGCCTCTCGCAGCGCCGCGGGCCACGCGGAGGGTGCGAGCGCGAAGTCCCGCATGACGGAGATGCCGGGTCGCTCGCGCCAGTAGCCGATCGCCAGGTAGCTCGAGAGATTGAAGAACGGCGTGCCGGCATGCACGAGGCCGTGCCATCCCCACGGCGCGACGACGCCCAGCAAGGCGATCGCGCCGCGCCACCAGTGGCCACGCGAGAGCATCAACACAAGCGGTGCGGCGAGCAGGAACTCGGGACGCACGAGGGCCCCGAGGCCCATCGCCAAGCCGGCGAGGACGGCGCGAGGGCTCGGCCGCCAGGCCGCGTCGATCGCGACGATCAGGAGCCAGGCGCCGATCGGCAGTGCGACATCGTGGTGCACCGCACGGATCATCAAAGGCGACAGCGTGACCAGGCCCGCGGCGGCGATGGCGACGGGAACGCTCGAGAGTCGCAGCGCCAACCTCGCCGTCGCCGCCGCGGCGAGTGCCGCGAAGAGCGCCGAGACCCATGCCACCTGATCGATCGCCGCGGCCCCGAACCCGGCGACCAGTGGCGTCAGGATCAGCGGCACCAGCGGGCCGTGCACCAGCACGGGGACCGTTCCCATCCCATCTCGGAGCGACCACAGGGGAGGATGGATCACCGGGGTCTGGAACCCGGCGCCGGAGAGGAGCGACTTCGCAACGAGGCCGTACTCCCAACTGTCGTCCAATCGATCCGGAACGCCGCTACGCAGGAACAGCAGGTCGGCGCACCAGAACAGCGCCGCGATGGCGAACACCAGGAGCGGGATCGGGAGCGACCGAAGGCGCGAGGGAGCGGACATGGCCCGCGACTCTGCCGCGCCACCCGCACATGGTCAAAGGAGCGCGTGCTATCGTCGCGCCCGCGTGACGGGTCGTCGGGTGCGGGGGAGCGAAGCGTGAACCTCGATTGGCATCGCCTCCGGGCGGTGGTGCTGCAGAGCGATGACTGGGGGCTCTGCGCCTGGGCAGCGGACGATCGCGCCCATCGCGCGCTCGCGGACCTGCCAGCGTTCCGAAGTGTGCCCGGGCGACGCTACGGTCGCTCGACGCTCGAGAGCGCCGCCGACGTCCGCGCGCTCGCCGACGTGCTGGCCGACGTGCAGGGCGGGGATGCTCTCCCCTCGGTCCTGCAGGCCAACACCATCGTCGCCAATCCCGATGCCAGTCGCCTCGTCCCTCCCGAGTTCGCGGCCGAGTCGCTGCCGCTGATCGCGCATCCGCTGCAGCCGGCGCGCTGGGAGAGGCCCGGGCTCTGGGACGCAGTTCGAGAGGCCGGGCAGCGGGGTGTGTGGTGGGGGGAGTTGCATGGGCTGCATCATCTGCCCGCGACGGCCTGGCTCGCGGCCCTCCGCCGAGGTGAGGATGACGCGCGACGGGCGTTCGAGCACGCGAGTCCGATCTGCGCTGCGGTCGAGTCGAGCGGGGAATATGACGCCCGAGAGCCCCGCTCGGTGCGAGCCGAGGATCTCCGAGTCGCCATTCAGCACTTCGAAGCGCTCTTCGGCAGGCGCCCGACGTCGTTCTGCCCGCCCGACTATCGCTTCGACGAGTGGTTCGAGGACGAGGCCGCCTCGCAGGGCCTGACGACGCTGCAGGGGCATGCCGAACGAGAGGGCCGCAGCTTCCCCCGGCTACGGCGATGGCTTGCACATTGGCGATTCCCGCAACTCGCAGGGGATCGATTCCGCCTGCCTCCGCGCATCGCCTTCGAGCCGAGGGGAGTCGCCACTGCCGATGGTGCAGTCGGGATCTCGGTCGCGCTGTCGCGTTCACGCGATGCGTGGACGAGGGGCCAGCCCGCCATCCTCAGCACGCACCGACTGAACTACGCTCATCTGGATCCTGCGTGGTCCGAGGCGGGCCGAAAGGCATTGGGATCGCTCCTTCGCGGCCTCGCGCTCGAGGGCGCCCGGTTCTTGACGGACATGGAGGTGCGACAACTGGTCGAACGCGGTTGGTCGCTCAGATCGTCGGGGCCAGAGGCTGTGCTCCGTCACCATGGCGAGCCCCATGCGCCGCTGCGCTTCGCACTTCCCGCGGGGGCCACCGGCGTGCGATTCGCCGCTGCCCCCGCGGACGCATCGGCGATGCTCCAGTGCGTGGACGGAACGGCCGAAGCACGGGTGAGTGTCGGCGATTACCGGATCCGATGGGAGCGGGCATGAGTGGAGCATGGCGACGGATGACGAGCGGCGGCACGGGGCGCTGGTCCGTCTGGAAGTTCAATTGGCTCGCGAACCACAAGATCCTGCGCGCACTCGAACGCACGCGCGAGCACGCGCGTGGTGACCTGCTCGACATCGGCTGTGGCTCCAAGCCCTTCGCCCATGTCTTCGACGGACAGGTGCGCCGCTACTGGGGCACCGACCTCACCGCGTCGCGCTACCTGGGCGGTGCGAGGCTCGACGCGTTCGCCACCGCCGAGGCGCAGCCATTCCGTTCCGGTAGCTTCGACACGGTGCTCGGACTCTCGATGATCACGTATCTGCCCGAACCCGCCCGGTTCCTCGACGAAGTGCACCGAGTGCTGCGGCCCGGAGGCATGCTGCTTCTGGAGTGCACGCAGATGGTGCCGCTGCATGACGCACCGCATGACTACTTCCGCTACACGCGTTTCGGGGCGGCTCATCTCCTCGAGCAGGCGGGCTTCGAACCGGTCGCCTTCCTGCCCATCGGTGGGCTGTGGTCGCGTGTCGGATTGACGATGATCGCTGGACTCAACCGCTTGAATCGGGGTCCCACGCGGATCCTCACCGAGATCCCGGTGCGCCTGCTTTACATCGTGATCCAGACGACGTCCGAGTTGATGGACCGCGCGTTCGGAGATGAGCACGAGGTCCTGGCACATCTCGCCGTCGCTCGTCGCAAGCCTTGACCCTGCAGCGTCCGGCCCCCTAGCCTCAGCTCATGAGCGATCATCTGGCTGGTCGAGCATCGCCCGAACCCGTCGTCCGCCTCATTCCCCAACTCGCGGATTTCGCAGCAGGCCAGTACGGGGACCGCCCCTATCTGCTGCGTCACACTCCACGGGGATGGCAGGGCTACAGCTTCTCCCAGGCGGCGCGTGCGATGCACGCTTTCACGGCACTGCTCGAGCGAGAGGGAGTCAGGCCGCGCGACCGCGTCGCGCTTCAGAGTGAGAACCGGCCGGAGTGGGGGCTGGCCTACCTCGCCATCCTCGAGGCCGGGGCGATCGTGGTGCCGCTCGATGCCCAGCTGAAGGCGCAGGAGGTCGGCGAGATCCTCGCCACGTCGGGTGCTCGATTCGCCATCACCAGTGCGCGTCATCGCGGCACGGTGGAAGCCGCCCGCGACGCGCGAGGGCTCACGATCCGCATGCTCTCGCTGGATGAGTCGGCGGATCTGCCCCATTGGGATGAGGCGCAGCGGCTATACCCTGCCGAGACGGCCCGACCGGCGCGTGCCGAACCCTCGGATCTCGCGGTCATCATCTTCACGTCCGGCACGACCGGGCAGGCGAAGGGCGTCATGCTCTCGCACTCGAACATCCTCACCAATGTCGAGGGTGTCGCCCACACGATCGAGTGCGGCCCCCATGACCGATTGCTCAGCATCCTGCCGCTCCACCACACGTTCGAGAGCACGATCGGTCTGCTGTCGCCGCTTCGCATGGGCGCCGGGATCGCCTACGCGCGAGGACTCGACTCCAAGCAGCTGCGAGAGGACATGGCGACCTCGGACGCCACTGTGTTCGTGGCGGTTCCCCTGCTCTACGAGAAGCTGCTCTCCGCCATCCACCGCGGGATCGATGCGCTTCCCGCTCCGCGCCGCATGCTCGTGCGTGCGTTGCTCGCGATCTCCACGGGGCTGCGCAGAATGACCGGGATGCGACTCGGCCGCACACTGCTGCGTGCGGTTCGGCAGAAGGCGGGACTCGGACGCATTCGGATGTTCGCCACAGGGGCTGCGCCACTTCCTCCTGAGGTTTTCTGGGGATTCGTCGACATCGGCATCCCGATGGTCGAGGGCTATGGCCTCACCGAGACCTCTCCGGTCACCTGCATCAACCGTCCGCGCGACCCGAATCCCGGCGCGGTGGGCTGGCCGCTGATGGGGGTGGACGTGCGCATCGACGCGCCCGACGGCGATGGCAATGGCGAGATCGTCGTTCGGGGCCCCAACATCATGCTCGGGTACTACGGTGATCCCGCGGCGACTCATGATGTTCTGCGCAACGGATGGTTCCACACCGGGGACCTGGGACGGATCCTGCCGGACGAACGCGTGGCGATCACCGGGCGACTGAAGAACATGATCGCCACGGCGGCGGGCAAGAAGATCTATCCGGAGGAGATCGAGGTCCACTTGGTCGTCAGCCCCTGGGTCCTCGAAGTGGTGGTCATGGGTTCCAAGGATCCTCGGACCGAGCGCGAGGAGGTGCACGCGCATGTGTTCCCGGATCTGGACGCGATCGAGGCGCACGCGAAAGCGGCGGGGAGAACTCCGGATGCCGCCTACATCGAGGACCTCGTGCGCAAGGACATCGACGAGCGTTGCGAGTTGCTGGCGAGCTACAAGCGCGTCAAGCGCGTGATCATCCGCGACGTCGAGTTCGACAAAACGACGACGGGCAAGATCAAGCGTGCGGGCTCGAAGCTCGCGGCCTCTTCCGAAGGCGTCGAACGCGCAGGCTGAGCGCTACTTCTCGGCGGTCCGCTCGCGAGCGTGCCAGATGACGCCATGTTGGCTGTCGAACTCGAAGTGATGCACGGATGCGGTGGGGCCGCCGATCAGATGTCCGCCTGACCAGGACTTCTCGCCCACCTGGCCGCGAACGTGCCAGACGAGACGGAAGGCGCCATCTCGCTTGCTGTGGAACGTGAGTTCCGCGCGTGCGTCCGGCTCGAGGACCTCGCGAACCAGTGTCTCTCCGCCGATCGTGAGACGAACGCGTTCGAGCGTCTGACCACTCCGGTTCGATAGCACCGCGCCATTGCCGGCTTCACGGCTGAAGTCCCAGTTCCGTTGGTAGCCCCACCACAGTGCCGCGGCGACGATGGCGAGAAGGAACAGTCGCTTCATCGATTCCTCCTTGGGAACGGGACGAGTCTCCGTGACGCCTCGTGCGCCATCATGACACCGTGGCGCAGATGGGTCACTCGGTGTGCGGCCCCTCGCCTCGGAGTCCCTTGGCCTCTTCGCTCAGCCGCACTCCCACCGATGCTTCGGGCCGGCCCCGGAACGCCCGGTAGAAGGTGAGCGCGGCCACGAGGTAGAGCACCGCAGTGAAGTAGAAGGGCACGGCGTAGCCGAATCGCTCGATGATCGTGCCGGCGAGCGTCGCGCTGACGGCCCACCCGATGTTCCAGACGAGGTTGTTGAGGCTGGTGCTGCGGGCTCTCAGCTCGGCCGGCAGAGCCTCCATGACGAACGTCTGGATCAGCGGAGTGGAGGCCTGCATGAGCGTGGCCCGCATCCAGAACGCGACCATGGCCAGCGAAAGGTGCGACTCGGCCCCGAGCGTCACCAGGAAGGGCAGCGACAGGAGCTGGCTGGCAGTGGCGGTTCGCAGCATCCCGAATCGGCGTGCCAGTGCCGGGCCGGCCAGGGAGGCGAGGGCGGTGACGATCTGAGCCACCGCGAAGATGCCGCCGATCCGAGCGCTGCTGCAGTCGAATCGGTCCTTGAAGTACAGGTTCATGAACGGGATGACCAGTCCCGCGCCCATTCCGACCAGCAGTGCGTTGAAGGCAAGCGGCGCGAGCGAGCGCACGGCCTCGCGAGGAAGGCGGATCGCGTGAACGCGCGTGACGCTCTCATGGAGTCCCTTGAGCCGGAGCAGCGGCACGAGCGCGGCGATCGCGAACAGCGTTCCCACCCAGAGCGCGGCGCGATACGACGTGAACAGCCCCAGCGAAGGCGCGAGCGCGTGCAGGAGGTCTGGGATCGCTCCGCCCACGACGCTGCCGACGACGCCCGCCAGCAGAGCCGCCGCGAAGAATGTGCTGAACAGATGCGTTCGCTCCCGAGGGGTCGAGTGCTCGGTCAGGAACGGTGCCGCGGCGATCTGGAACAGCGACTGACCCGTTCCCACGATGAGACTGGCTCCCAGCACGACCTCCGGCTGGATGCTCGTGGCCCTCAGCGCGCAGCCGATCGCCTCGAGCACGACGCCGAGCATCAGCGTGCGCCGCCGACCCCAGCGTTCGGCGAGCAGGCCGGCGGGGATCGCGGCCAGCGCGAGTCCGATCCCATTGATCGCGATCGCCTGCCCGACGAACCCGGCCGAGGAGCCGCTCTCGACCAGATAGAGATTGAAGACCACAGCGTAGATGCCGTGCCCGGTCCACAGCAGGAACTCGCTCGCCAGATAGAGGCGAGCAGGGCGGGAGAACGCGCGCGCGGCCTCGACGAAGTCGGCGATGGCGATGCGTACTGCGCTCACGGCGGTCGTGTGCCTCGCGAGGGGGAAAGGAGGACGGCGGCCCCGAAGGAGCCGCCGTCCGGATCACCCGCGCCTGTCGAGCGCGGTCAGGTGACGCGGTCGTAGTCGGTCGACAGATCGACCGTATGGGGCGAGGCACTCCGGACCCGGAACATGGGCTCGAACGCAGCCGGTGTCATCGCGATGAGGACACGAGCCGTGCACTCGCCGCTGTTCTCCACGGCGTGTGGGACCCGGCCATCGAAGTGGCAGGAGTCGCCAGCGTGCAGGATCATCGTGTGCTCGCCACAGAACATCGTGACGCGCCCCTCCTGGCAGAGTACGACTTCCTCGCCGTGATGGTAGTGGCGCTTGTCGCCGGCGGACTCGCCGACGGGCAGCTCGACCTGGATCAGCTCGAGATTCCGGCGCGGTTGGGCCGAGAGCACTTCGACCAGCGACGTGTTGCCGCCGATCTGGAGCCGGGGCCGCTCGGCTGCGCGCACCAGGTGCGGAACCTGGTCCTCCTCGACGACGAGGTAGGCGACCGAGGTCTCGAGCGCTCGGGCGAGGTCCTGCAGCGTGGCGAGGGACGGGGACGTGCGGCTGTTCTCGACCTGGCTGATGAACCCCTTGGAGAGGCCCGTGAGCTCGGCCAGCTGTTGGACGGTGAGTCCCCTGCGCAGCCGCAGGTCGCGAATCTTCCTACCCAGTTGCATGGGGGACCTCCTGAGGGAGAGGCGAAGCGGAGATGTAGGAGTCATGCGAGGTTAGGGGCCACGTCCAGTCCATGTCAACGGCCTGATGCGTGTTCAGGATGACTTAACATCAGCGGGCTGGCGGTGGGCTCAGGCCGTGGCCGGGTCGGCAGGTGGCGCCGGGTGGGCCGCTCGGCTCACCTGGCCGCCCAGCACCTGCAGCTGGTGCAGGCGCCAGTAGAGGCCCTGCTGCGCGATCAACTCCGCGTGCGGGCCGGACTCCCGGAGACGGCCGCGATGCATCACGAGGATGCGATCGACATCCTGGATCGTACTCAGGCGATGCGCGATCACGAGGCTCGTGCGACCGGCCATCAGGCGACGGAGTGCGTCCTGGATGAGGCGCTCGGTGTGGGTGTCGACGCTCGAAGTGGCCTCATCGAGGATGAGGAGATCGGGATCCCGCACCAGCGCCCGGGCGAAAGACAGCAACTGCTTCTCGCCCGCGGAGAACGTGGCGCCGCCCTCGAGCACGGGAGCCTCGAGGCCACCCGCCAGCTTCGCCACGAACGAGTCGGCATGCACTTCGCGCGTGGCGCTCTCCAACTGAGCGCGGGACAGCGACGGGTCCTCGAGTCCGACATTGGAAGCGACCGTGCCCGAGAACAGGAAGACGTCCTGGAGCACGAGGCCCATGCGTCGGCGCAGGGCCTCGATGTCCCACTCCGCGAGAGGTCTGCCATCGACGCGGATGACGCCGCGCTGAGGCTCGTAGAATCGCATCAGCAGGCTGGTGAGCGTCGTCTTCCCCGAGCCGGTCGCACCGACCAGCGCCACCTTCTCACCCGGCTCGACGCTGAAGGACACGTCCTCGAGCACCCAGTGCTGTTCGTGGTAGGCGAACCACACGCCATCGAACTCGATGCGCATTCCGTTGCCGCGAGCGCCGCGCTCAGGTGCCGGTTCGCGGAAGTTCGGACTCGCCTGATCGACCGGCGTATCGAGCAGCGCGAACAGGCGCTCGGCGGCGGCCATCGCCTGCTGGAGGATCCCGTACTTCTCCGAGAGGTCCGAGATGGGCCGGAAGAAGCGCTGCGTGTACTGGATGAACGCGACCAGGATGCCCAGCGTGATGCCCTGCCACATCACCTGACGGCCGCCGTACCAGACGATCAGCGAGAGTGCGATGGCGCTCACCCACTCGAGCAACGGGAAGAAGATCGCGTGATAGTGATTCACGCGCAGATGCGAGTCGCGATGGTCCCCGTTGAGCGCTGCGAACTGGGCGAAGTTGCGCGGCTCGCGGCCGAGAACCTGGACGGTGCTCATGCCCATGAGGTTCTCGTTCAGGAACACGTTCAGGCGTGCCAGCCGCGCCCGGATGTCGCGGAAGGCGCTTCGGACCCGAGAGCGGAACATCATCGTGACGATGAAGATCAGCGGCAGCACGGAGAACGTGACCGCGAGGAGCTCGACATCGAGCTGGGACATCGCGAAGACGATGCCGATCAGCATGAACAGATCGCCGAACAGGGCGTCGATTCCGGCGGTGAACATCTCGTTGAGCTGGTCGACGTCGTGCGTGACGCGGGTCATCACGCGCCCGATCGGATTCTTGTCGAAGTAGGCGACCGGAAGGCGTTGCAAGTGCGTGAACAGGTCGGCGCGCAGGTCCCGCATCAGGCCCTGGCCGACTCGCTGCATGATCTGGCTCTGCAGGTAGCCGAGCCCGAAGGCGGCGACCAGTGCGGCGAGATAGGTGACCGCGATGCGATCCAGCATCTGGATGTCGCGATGCCGGATCCCGAGGTCGATCGCCTGCATGACGAGGAACGGGAAGCACAGTTGGATCGCGGCCTCGGCCAGCGTGACGACTCCCGCGAGCACGACCTCGCCGCGGTAGGGGCGGAGATAGCGTGCGAGCCGCCGCATCAGCTGGTGGTCGTAGGGGCGGGACTGGTCTTCGTCGAGTTCGGGGCCGTTCATGTCGCCTCGATCTCCTCTTCGAGCTGCTGCGCGCGAGCCAGCGCTGCATAGGCGCCACCTCGGACGAGCAACTCGTCGTGACTGCCCCGCTCGATGATCGAGCCCTCCTCGAGCACGAGGATCTCGTCCGCGTCGCGAACGGTGCTGACGCGATGCGCGACAATCAACGTCGTCCGCCGACGCATCTCGCCCGCCAGTCCGCGCAGGATCGACTCCTCGGTCGCCGTGTCGACGCTCGAAAGGCAGTCGTCGAGCAGCAGCACCGGGGCGGCGCGGAGCAGGGCCCGCGCGATGGCCGTGCGCTGACGCTGCCCGCCGGACAACGTGATGCCGCGCTCGCCGACACGCGTCGTGTAGCCGTCCGGGAAGGCGCGGATGTCCGCGTCGAGGTGCGCGATGCCGGCCACGCGCGAGACCTCGTCGGCGCTCTCCTCGGGGACCCCGTACGCGATGTTCTCCTGCACGGTGGCCGAGAACAGGAACGGGTCCTGGGGCACGATGGCCATTCGGGCTCGAAGCGCGGACAACTCGAGGTCGCGGACATCGACGCCGTCGAGGAACACGGTGCCCGGCGGAGGATCGAACAGGCGCGGCAGCAGGGCGAGGACCGTGCTCTTGCCCGACCCGGTGCGGCCGACGAGTGCGACCGTGCCTCCAGGGGGAACGCTGAAGCGGATGTCGCGGAGCGAGGGGGCCGCGGCCCCCGGGTAGGTGAACGTGAGCCCGCGGAACTCGATCTCGCAGGCCCCCTCGCCCGGCGCAGTCGGCGTCTCGGGTGAGGCGATGGACGGGGGCGTGTCGAGGATCTCGGTGATCCGGCGGTAGGAGGCCGATCCGCGCTGGAACAGGTTGATCACCCATCCGAGCGCGACCATCGGCCAGTTGAGCATGGCGAGGTAGACGGTGAAGGCCACGAACTGCCCCAGCGTGATGCGGCCCAACATCACCTCACGGCCACCCACCCAGAGCACGATCAATGCGCCGATCCCGGCGAACAGTGCGAGCGCCGGCTGGAAGAGACCTGAGGTCCGGATCAACTCGAGGTTGCGGTCGCGGTACTCCTCGTTGAGTTCCTGGAATCGCTCGCGTTCACGACGCTCATGC
>JAYWEM010000073.1:0-24363 GCA_043779265.1 bacterium
CGAGGCGGTCAGCTATCGAGGTGCCGGCACGATCGAGATGCTGCTGGCGCAGAATGGCGACTTCTACTTCCTCGAGATGAACACGCGGCTCCAGGTCGAGCACCCGGTCACCGAACTGGTCACGGGCATCGATGTCGTCCGTGCGCAGATCGAGGTGGCGATGCGGGGAGCCCTGCCCTGCGCGCAGTCGGAAGTGCGATGCGAGGGGCACGCCATCGAGGCGCGCGTCTATGCCGAGGATGCGGCGCACGGCTTCCTGCCGCAGGCCGGCGTGGCGAGCCGCGTGCGCTGGCCGAGTGGCGCGTTCGTGCGCGTGGACCGTGGAATCGAGTCGGGCGATGAGGTCTCCGTTCACTACGACCCCATGCTCGCCAAGGTCATCGCGTTCGGGCGCACGAGAGGGGCCGCGCTGGCACGGTTGACCAGTGCGATCGACGAGACGCGCATCCACGGCGTCATCACCAATCTGCCCTTCCTGCGCGCCCTGACCCGCGATCCGCGCGTGGTCGAGGCGGCGTTCGACACCGAGTGGATCGAGCGCGAGTTCATGGCCGGCTTCGAGGCGATGGCGCAGGCACCCGCGCCCGATCTCGCCGTGGCTGCAGCGGCGCTGGCCGAACTCCTGACACCAGCTGCGGGCATCTCCCGCACGCCGAACGGCTCATCGACACCCGTTTCCGATCCGTTCGCATCGCTCGGGCGTTGGCGTCTGCCGGGGACCGGGTCATGAAGAGCCTGTGGCGCGATGGCGATCGTCAGCGGGAAACCGAAGTCCGCTCGCTCGGCGAGGGACGCTTCCTCGTGCGCGTCGACGAGGCCGAGTTCACGTTGAGCGTCGAGGTCTCGCCCGACGGACGCATGCGATTGCGAGGCGAGGCAGGCGACGCCGTCGCCGAAGTGACCGCTTCGGGCAGCCGGCGATTCGTGCGGCTCGGGACGCTCGAGTTCGTGCTCGATCGAGAGAGCAGCACACGCAAGCGCGTCGGCGGCGCCCACGGCGGCAACCTCGAGGCGCCGATGCCGGGCGTCGTGACACGCCTGATGGTCGCGCCGGGCGACGAGGTGACCAAGGGGCAGCCGCTCGTGGCGATCGAGGCGATGAAGATGGAGCATCTGATCCGCGCTCCCCGCGACGGCCGGGTCGCCCGTGTCGACGCCGCGATCGGCGTGCTGGTGCAGGGCGGCGTCGCGCTCGTTGCGCTCGTCGAGCTCAAGGACTGATCCGCTGAGATTCCACCGCTACGTTGCGATCGGGGACAGTTCGACCGAGGGAATCGATGATCCCGACGGCCGCGGCGGCTTCCGCGGCTGGGCCGACCGCCTCGCGCAACAGCTCGCCGATCTCCAGGGCGGCATCGAGTACGCGAACCTCGGTATCCGTGGCCGATCGACGGCCGAGATCCGTGAGCAACAGCTGGCGCCGGCGCTTGCGATGCGTCCGGATCTGGCGACGCTGTTCTGCGGCACCAACGATGTGCTGGCCGCCCGCTTCGACCCCAAGACATTCGCCCGCGACGTCGAGGCCCTACAACGCGCGCTTCGAGAGCAGGGCGCCACGGTGCTCGGCTTCACGCTGCCCGACCTGACGCCGTTGATCCCCGCCGCTCGATTGATCGCACCGCGGATCGCGCGCATGAATGAGGCGTTGGCCTCGTGCTCGGCCAGGACCGGCGCGATCCTCGTCGACTTCGCGGCACATGAGGTCGCCGTGGATCCGCGGCTCTGGAGTCCGGATCGCATCCATGCCAACTCCGATGGGCATGCGCGCATCGCCAGGGCCCTGGCGAACGCACTCGGGCTGCCGCAGAGCGATGACTCCTGGACGCAACCACTGCCGCCCGCAGAGCCGCGTGGCGCGCTCGCCCGTGCGATACGCGAATCGCGTTGGTGGTTGCGTCATGCGCTGCCGTGGTCGCTCGCGCCGCTGGCTTCGCTGCTGCCGACGCCGAGCCGACGTGCGAAGCGCGAGCGACTGGAGCGAGTGGTGCCGAGCGCGCAGTCCGCTCTCGCGTCCGACTCGCCGAATGGCTAGATTCCCTCTCATGTCCGACCCACGCACCTCCGAAGCCACGCGCACCGCCATCACCACCGTCGGACTGTTCGTCGTGGTCGCGATGCTCTGGATGCTGCGTGAACTCGTGCTTCTGGTGGGATTCGCGGCGTTGCTCGCCTTCGCGCTCGACCCGCTCGTGAGTCTGATGGCGCGGGTCCGCATCGCCCGCCGGACGATGACGCGGCAGGCGGCCGCCACGATCGTGATGATGCTGGTGGTCGGGCTTCTCGCCTGGGCGATGATCACGCTGGTGCCGCAGGTGGTCCGCGAAGCGGGGCGGTTCGCCGACCGGGCCCCCGATAGCCTCGAACGCCTGCTCGCGGCGACGCGTGCGTGGGCCGAGGCGAACGGATTCGAGGGCATGCTCGGTCCGCTGGGCGGCGCGACCCCGATGACGGCGGGCGAGTTGTTCTCGGCCGCGAGCGGCCCAGTGCTTCGTACCGCAGGGCGACTGTTCGACCTCGGGCAGTTGGTGGGCATCGTGCTCGTGCCGGTGTTGGCGTTCTACCTGCTCGCCGAGCGCGCCGCCGTCGAATCGAGCGCGTTGCAGTTCGTGCCCGAAGACGCGAGGTCGCGCGCCCAGACGGCGCTCGCGGCGGTCGATCGCGCCCTGAGCAGTTACGTGAGGGGGCAGAGCGTCGTGTGCGCCATCATGGGGCTCACGACGGGAGTCGCGCTGGCGCTGATCGGTCTGCCCGGCGCGATCCTGCTCGGCACGATCGTGGCGTTGGCCGAGATCATCCCCATCGTCGGGTTCTGGAGCGCGTCGGTCGCGATCGTGCTGGCGGGCTGGGGTTCGGCCGACCCCTCGACCGCGCTGTATGGCTGGCTCGCTTATCTGCTCATCAACCAGGGCGTCGGACTGTTCGTCGTTCCGCGCGTGATGGGGCAGCATATGAAGATGCACCCGTTCGTCGTCATGGTCAGCATCCTCGCGGGAGGCGCGCTACTCGGCGCCGCCGGCGCCATTCTGGCGCTGCCGCTGGCGGCGGCCCTGCAGTCACTCATCGCGGAGTTCGCGCCTCGCCCGGCTCGCCGGCTCAAGGACCGATCGGCCACTGCCTGATCCTCGGAGGGATCCCATGCGCGTCATCGTCCGAAACGCCGCACGCACCCTGCTCGCTGCACTCACGTTCGTGGTCGCCGGATGTGGCGCTGGTTCCTCGACTGCGCCGGGCGGTGTGCCTCTCGGAACGTTCAACGAGTTGCTCGCGATGATCGATCGGGCGGTGATCCCGGGAGCGATTCTGCCGCCCAACGCCGATTCGACCGCGGCGTTTCTCGGAGCGCTGAACGTCGAGGGGCTCCGCGCGGGGTTCGGCCTGTTCCCGACCTACATCTCGCCCACGGTGGTGCAGTTCAGCGATGCCGGCGCCGTCTCGATCCGCACCGTCGCATCGGGGGGCGAGACGACGCTGGATCGGCAGCAACTGATCGTCAGTGGCTTCACGATGAATGTGTACTCCACGCTGCCCAGTCATCCGGCGGGATTCGTGCTGGCCTTCGACGGCACCACCCAGCATCGCTTCACCGTCTCGGGCGCCTCCTCGGTCACGGCCTTCGTCGATAGCGTCCGCAGTGTCTCGCTCCCGGTCGTCGTGACGCCCGCAGCGGGCGCGACCGTGCCGCGCGCCTCGAACCTCGACATCACCTGGACCCCGATGGGTTCGGACACGGCCGTGTACGTCGCGGGGCTCCTCGTCTCGGAGATCGACACGACGCTCTCGGCGGCGGTGACCCTCGCTCGTGATGTCGATGGCAGCTCCCGCATCGACTCGGCTCGACTCGCCACATTGCCGATCGGTGCGGCCCGGCTCTCGCTTGCGCGATACCGGATCGTGCGGCGCGATGCGGGGGCGAGGCGCATCAATCTGATCAGTCAGGCGGTCACCCTGCGCACCGTGGAGCTCCAGTAGCCGCTCACGACGGGCTTCAGAGCGGTGATGCACCCTGCCGATACCACGGTCATGCCGAGACTCGAGCCGGTCGACCGGGGCGTTGACCCCTTTCGGTCGCGCGCGCTAACCTGCGGTCGTCGCCTGCGGTTCGGGCGGTCGCCGCTGCGCGGGCTCCCCAGAAGCCGACGGGAGGCCATCGTCAGTTGGAGAGAGGACCCAGGGTCACCAGGGTTGCCGACACATCGCGCACACGCTTCCGGCGTATCGAGGCTCTTGACCCAGCCTGAGCATCTGAGGGCTGAGTGGGTCGGGAGTCTGTTCTTTTCCCCCCGAACCGGAATACGAGGGGAATGCACTGAGGGCATACGCCTTGTACGTCCGTAAGTTCCCCATCGAGCATCTCGACCCGATCGCCTTGCTCGGGCATAACGATGCGAACGTCCGTCAGATCGAGGCCGAGCTTTCCGTTCGCATCACGCTGCGCGACGGGACGATCACGGTCTCGGGCGACGAGTCCGCTGTGAAGCCGGCCTCGCAGGCCCTGTCCGAACTCGTGCTGCTCGTCGAACGCGGCCGGACCATCGAGGAAGCCGACGTGGCGACCGCGATCGGTCAGGCGCGCCGCGAGAACGGCGATCCGCGCAATGGTCATGGGCGGCTGGCCGAGGCCTACGACGGTGCTCCGGGATTCAACTTCGAGCGCAAGGTCGTACGCGCGCGCACGCCGACGCAGGCCACCTACTTGAAGGCGTTCGAACAGCACGATGTGGTGTTCGGCATCGGACCGGCCGGCACGGGCAAGACCTACCTCGCCGTCGCCGCCGCCGTTGCGGCGCTCCGCTCCAAGCAGGTCGAGCGCATCATCCTGGTGCGACCGGCCGTGGAGGCGGGCGAGAACCTGGGCTTCCTGCCGGGCGACATGCAGGAGAAGGTCGATCCGTACCTGCGTCCCATGTACGACGCGCTGTCCGACCTGATGAGCTACGACAAGATGCGCCGTTTCCTCGAGATGGGCGTGATCGAGATCGCGCCGCTCGCGTTCATGCGCGGGCGCACGCTGCATAACGCGTTCATCATCCTCGATGAGGCGCAGAACACGACCGTGCGCCAGATGAAGATGTTCCTGACGCGCATGGGTCCGGGTTCGCGCGCGGTCATCACCGGTGACCTGACCCAGATCGACCTTCGGCAGCCGGACCAGTCCGGGCTCGTCCGCATCCAGACGATCCTCGGTCCCGTGCCCGGGGTGCAGTTCGTTTACTTCCATCAGGAAGACGTGGTCCGCCACCGCCTCGTGCGAGACATCATCCACGCCTTCGAGATCTACCATGCCCGCGTCGATGCCAAGTTCGACGACGGCGTGGGAGCCACTCTCGATCCGCTCCAGGCCAGCCTGGAGGAAGAGGCGACTCGGGAGGCGCGGACAGTGCACACGCCGCTCCTGCCGGATGAACGCGAGCTCAAGGGACCTGCGGCCTAGCCGCAGCCCCCCGCTCCGCGGAGGCCGTATCTGAGTACATCCGATCTGCCGTCGGTTCCCGCCCTGCCGGATCGGGCGCGAGCATGGCCGTGGGCCTACTGGGCCACGCGTACGCTATTCGTCCTGGTGCTGCTGGGAGTCGCGGCCGCACTGCCGGTGGGTCAGGGCGCCACGGATCGCATGCGCGTGCGCGAGGGCGAGATCGCGCGGGAGCGCATCGTCGCGCCCTATGACTTCCGAATCGAGAAGGACGAGGCGACGCTGCGGCGCGAGCAGGAGGCCGCTGCCCTCTCGGTGGCGCCGGTGTTCGTCGTCGATGCGCGCGCGCAGTCGGAGTCGATGGCGAAGTGGGCGACGTTCGAAGAGCGGGTGATGGCGATCGTGTCGGACCCGAGCACGGGTCCGAGCCAGCGGATCGAACGCCTGCGCCAACTCGGCGTGGCGCTCGACGATCACGCACTGGAAGCGCTTGCGGCCCCCGGGCGCGCTCGACGGGCCCTGCACGAGCTGAGCGGGTGGCTCGGCGAGATCGCGCAGTCGGGAGTCGTGGCCGAGAAGAAGGGCGGCTTCATCCTCGGCTATCGCACGATCACGCTGCGTGACGGCGAGGGTGAGGCGGCCGCGACTGCGAGCCGCTTCCTCGAGAAGCGCGAGGCACTCGACCAGATCGCGAGGCGTGGCCGTCAGGCGTTCGCGAGCGATGCGCGTGGTGCCCAGTTGGTGATCGAGCTGGCGACCCCGTTCATCCAGCCGACGGTGTTGTTCGATCGTGCCGAGACCGAGTGGCGCCGGGTGCAGGCGCAGGGCGCGGTCAGCGGCGTCATCGGCAGCGTGAAGAAGGACGAGTTGATCGTCGACGCCAACGAGCGCGTCACCTCCGCGGCGGTGCAGAAGCTGCGCTCGCTGCGCAATCTCGAGGCAGCCAAGCGCCACCAGAGCGAGTTCCTCTACCCGCCCGTCGCGCGCATGCTGCTGATGCTGCTGTTCATCGCGGCATTCACTACCTATCTGCGCATGGAGCTGCCCGCGGTCTATCGTGACAACGGCATGCTCGGCATGTTCACCCTGCTGACCGTCGCGGTCCTCGGCGTCACGGTCGTGCTGGTGATGCGCCTCGGCCTTTCGGAGTTCACGGTCCCACTGGCACTCGCGCCACTCGTCGTGGCGTCCCTGCTCGAGAAGCGCCCGGCGCTGGTGTTCACGCTCATGCTGGCGGTGCTCGCGACCGCCGTCGCCGAGCTGCGTGCGCCGTTCGTCCCGGTCGCCATGATGGGCGGCGTCACCGCCGTCTATTCGGTGTCGCGTTTGCGCCATCGCTGGCATTTCGTGCGCGCGTTCTTCGCGATCGGGCTCGCCAACCTGGCGGCCATCCTCGCGTGGGACCTGGCGCGCAGCACCCCTGCGACCGAGTTGGTGCGCGATGCCATGTGGGGCGGCGTCAACGCCTTTCTCGCCACGGCACTCGCCTTCGGGCTGCTGCCGATCGTGGAGTGGCTGTTCCGCCTGACGAGTGACGTCACGCTGCTCGAACTCTCGGACCTCAATCGGCCGCTGCTGCGCCGCATGCAGCTCGAGGCGCCCGGCACCTACCATCACAGCATGGTCGTGGGCTCGCTGGCCGAGGCCGCGGCCGAGGCGGTGGGCGCCAACTCGCTGCTCGCGCGCGTGCAGGCCTACTACCACGACGTCGGCAAGCTGGCGAAGCCCGAGTACTACGCCGAGAACGAGCCCGCCTCCTCGCGGTCGCGCCACGACAAGCTGACCCCGTCGATGAGCGCGCTCGTCGTGAAGTCGCACATCCAGGAGGGTCTGCAGATCGCCCGCAAGGAGCGACTGCCGCATGCAGTGCGCGACTCGATTCCCGAGCACCATGGCACGATGGTGATGGCGTTCTTCTATCACAAGGCACTCGAGAGCGATCCGAATGCGAGACGCGAGGACTACAGCTATCCGGGGCCCCGCCCGCACTCCAAGGAGACCGCGATCCTGATGCTCGCCGATGGCGTCGAGGGCGCCTCGCGCGCACTGGCCGAGCCGACGCCGAGCCGCATCCGCGGCCTCGTGCAGCGGATCATCGAGGAGCGCGTTCGCGACGGTCAGTTGGACGAGTGCGGCCTGACGCTCCAGGACCTGGCCCGCATCCGAGAGGCGTTCTTCCCCGTGCTGACCGCCATCTTCCACGTGCGCGTGCCCTATCCGGATGCGCCCAAGCGCGAGAGCCGCTCCGAGCGTTCGAGCCAGGAGACCTGAGCGTGCCGATCTCGGTCGAGGCGCCGCGGGGATTCGCGGCGCCGTTGCGGGCACTGGTGACGCAGGCGGTGAAGGGCGAGGGTCGACGCGTCGGCGACATCACGGTCGTGCTCTCGGACGATGCCACGCTGCGCGAGCTGAATCGTCAGTGGCGCGGCCTCGACAAGGCGACCGACGTGCTGAGTTTCGCCTATGACGAGTACGAGCCCGATGCCGCGACGAGGCCCGTGACCGGTGATCTGGTGATCTCGATGGGCCGGGTGAGCGCACAGGCGAAGCGGTTCCGGGTCGCGGAGGGCGTCGAGTTGGCCCGCTTGGTGATCCACGGGGCGCTGCACCTGTGCGGCCATGATCACATGCAGGCTGCCGAGCGGAAGGAAATGCGCGCGCGTGAGGCGGCTGCGATGCGCCGAGGGCGCGCCGCCGCAGCCCGGCTGACGGCCGCGCTGGCCCCGGCTCGCCGTCACCGCTAGATTCGCGCCGTCCCAGCGTCCCGCCCCATCCCACGAGGTGTCTTCCGGCATGACTCCGCAGACCCAGGCTCGATCCGAGAATCCCTTCCTCGGCCGGTTCCGCACCTACCTGCTGACGGGCCTCGCGGTGCTCGCTCCCTCGGCGGTCACGCTCTGGGTGCTCTATCGGCTCCTCAACTGGGTCGACAATCTACTCGGTCGCTACCTGCGGTTCGCGGCGCTCGACTACCACCGCATCCCCGGCCTCGGCATCCTCGCCACGCTGCTGCTCCTCCTGATCGTCGGCTTCATCGCAGCGCGGATCGGGCAGGGACCGCTGGCGCGCGTGTGGGATCGCATGCTGCTGCGCATCCCGGGCATCGGGATCGTGTACGGCTCCACCAAGTCCCTCGGCGAGGCATTCCTGTCGCAGAAGGAGCAGACGTTCCGCCAGGTCGTGCTCGTGCCGTGGCCGCATCCGGGCATCTGGCGCATCGGGTTCCTGACCGGGCATGTGGGGGACGACCTGAAAAAGCTTCTCGGTGAGGACCTCTCGTGTGTGTTCATCCCGCACACCCCGAATCCCGCTTCCGGGTTCGTGCACTACGTTCCCAAGCGCGAGATCGTGCTGCTCGATTGGTCGATCGAGGACGGCTTGAAGGTGGTGGTCTCGGGCGGTGTCGTGCAGCCGGGGATGACCGCCGAGCAGGCGCGAGCCGGCTCTCAGGTCAGCTGAGCTCACGCGCCAGGGGGCGCATCCATGGCCATCCTCACCACCGAAGGCGTCGTCCTCAAGGTCCACGCGCTCGGCGACACGAGTCGCATCGTCGTGGTCTACACGCGCGACCTCGGGATGCGGAAGTTCGTCGCCAAGGGGGCGCGCAAGTCGCCGAGTCGGTTCGGATTCTCGCTCGAACCGTTGTCGCGCTCGACGTTCGTGTTCTACCAGAAGGTCGATCGCGACCTGCACCTGCTGTCCAAGGCGGAGGTGATCGACCCGCTCGGCAGCCGACTCGCCGACCTCACGCGCCTGGCGCACGCGCAGGCGGCACTCGAGTTGGTGGATGTGCTGGTCTGGGGCGAGGAGCCGCACGCCGGACTCTATGACCTGCTCGTGCGCACACTCGCCGGATGCGCCGCCGCCCCGGTCGCCGCGCTGCCGGCGGTGACGTTGGCGTTCCAACTGCAGCTGGCGAGCGAGTTGGGGTATCGTCCCCGGCTCGATCGATGCGCGGTGGACGGTCGGCCCGTATCGCAGCGACGCGCGTTCTCGCCCCAGCGGGGCGGGCTCCTGTGCGATGGCTGCGCGGTCCGGGAGGGCGGCTACGTGTCGCTCTCGCCCGAAGCGCTCGCGTCGTTCGCGCTGCTCCTGTCACGGCCCGTGGCCGAGGCCGGGGACTTCATCGAGCTGCCCCGCTGCACGGAACTCCTGCGTGTCGTCGAGGATTTCTTCCGCCTGCATTTCCAGCGCTTCCGGGGGCTCCGGTCCCTCGAGGTGCTCCGGTCGCTCGAGCGCGGCCCAGCCTAAGGAGAGATGAGTTGAGCGGTTCGGACCCCAAGCAGTCGTTGCAGGGCATGATCCTCGCGCTCGAGCAGTTCTGGGCCGAGCGCGGCTGCGTCCTCCAGCAGCCGTACCCTTCCGAAGTCGGCGCGGGCACGTTCAATCCCGCCACCTTCCTGCGAGCGCTGGGTCCCGAGCCGTGGCGTGTGGCGTTCGTCGAGCCGTCGCGGCGTCCCAAGGACGGCCGTTACGGTGAGAACCCCAATCGCTTCCAGCAGTTCTTCCAGTACCAGGTGCTGTTGAAGCCGGCTCCCGGCGATGTCGTGCAGCAGTACTTCCAGTCGCTCGAGGCGATCGGGTTCGACCTGCGCGGCCACGATGCGCGACTGATCGAGGACGACTGGGAGTCGCCGACGCTCGGGGCGGCGGGGCTCGGCTGGCAGGTGCTGATGGACGGCACCGAGATCTCGCAGTTCACCTACTTCCAGCAGTGCGGCGGGCTCGAGCTGCCGGTCGTCTCGGCCGAACTCACGTACGGGCTCGATCGCATCGGCATGATGCTGCAGGGCCGTGAGCGCGTGCAGGATCTGTTGTGGGCCCCCGGTGTCACGTGGGGCGATCTCTGGGTGCGCAATGAGTGGGAGTGGTCGCACTACAACTTCGAACAGGCCCCGGTGAAGGAACTCTTCGAGATGTTCCGCATCTGGGAGGGCGAGGCCGGCCGTCTGCTCGACCTGAAGCTCGTCTCGCCCGGCTACGATGCGGTCATCAAGTGCTCGCACCTGTTCAATCTGCTCGATGCGCGAGGCGCCATCTCGGTGAGCGAGCGCGTCGGCTACATCGGCCGCGTGCGCGCCATCTCGCGCAAGGCGGCGCTGGCCTACCACCACCTGCGCGCCGAGCTGGGCTATCCGCTGATCAAGGACGCCGCCGAGCGTGAGCGCTGGCTGGCGCACTACGACGAGCAGCAGCAGAAGGCGCAGGCGCACGCCGCCAAGCGCGCCGCCAAGGAGGGCGCGCGATGAGCCGCGACCTGTTGTTCGAGATCGGGATCGAGGAACTGCCCGCGAGCTACGTGATGCCGGCTCTGGAGCAGCTCTCGACAGGCGTTGTCGCGGGGCTCGCCGATCTGCGCCTGTCGCACAGCGAGGTGCGCACGTTCGCGACGCCGCGCCGGCTCGCGGTGTTCGTCCGCGGAGTCGCCGACCAGCAGACCGATTTCGCCGAGGACGCGATGGGGCCTGCAACCAAGGCCGCGTTCGATGCTCAGGGGCAGCCGACCCGCGCGTTGATCGGGTTCTGCGCCGGCAAGGGCGTCGAGGTGAGCGCGGTGCGCCGCGTCGAGACGCCCAAGGGGGAGTACGTCGCCGTGACGGTCGAGCACCGCGGCCAGCCCGCCGCCGACGTGCTGCCGGCGATGCTGGGCTCGGTCGCCACGCGCATCGGATACCCGAAGTCGATGCGCTGGGATGACGGCGACTATCGCGCCGGCCGTCCGGTGCGCTGGTTGGTGGCGCTCCTGGACGATGTCGTGCTGGCCGTGCACGCGTTCGGGCTCACCGCCTCGAGAGCGAGCTTCGGGCATCGCGTGCTGCATCCGGGCGAGGTGTCGATTCCCTCCGCCTCGGGCTACGAGTCCACGCTGCTCGCGGCCAACGTCATCGCCGATCCGGTGGCGAGGCGCGCCAACCTGGTCGCGCAGCTGCACACGGTGGCGGGGCAGGAGGGCAGCCGGTTGGTGCCCGATGACGAGCTGATCGACATCAACAACTTCCTGATCGAGTGGCCGACGACGTTCGCCGGCCGCTTCGATGGCAAGTACCTGGAGCTGCCGCGCGAAGTCATCGTGACGGCGCTGCGTGAGCACCAGTGGTTCTTCGCGCTCGAGAGCCCGGAGTCGCAGCTGCAGCCGGCCTTCCTCGCGGTGCGCAATGGCGATGATCGCGGACTCGATGTGGTGCGGCGCGGTAACGAGGGCGTGCTGGTGGCGCGGCTCGAGGACGCGCGTTTCTACTGGCAGACCGATCTCGCTCACCCGCCGGGCGATCTCGTCGAGAAGCTGGACGCCGTCGTGTGGATGGAGGGTCTGGGCTCGCTCAAGGCCAAGGCCGAGCGACTCCAGTCGCTCGCGGGCTGGCTCGCGGCGGGGTTGGCGCCCGGAGAGCGCGAGGCCGTCGAGCGCGCGGCGATCCTGGCCAAGACCGATCTGCTGGGCGAGATGATCGGCAGCGGCAAGGAATACGCGAGCCTCGAGGGCATCATGGGTGGCCACTACGCGCGCCGCGCAGGTGAGAGCGAGGCCGCCGCCGCCGCCATCGCCGAGCACTACCGCCCCAGAGGTGCGAGCGATCGCATCCCCGAGACGCGCGCCGGGCAGCTGCTGTCGTTGGCCGACAAGCTCGACCATGTCGCAGGGGCGTTCGTCGCCGGCAAGGTGCCGACCGGAAGCGAGGACCCCTTCGGCGTGCGACGTGCCGGCAACGGTGCGGTCCGGATCCTGATCGACGCCGGGCTCCATCTCGACCTGCGTGCCGCCACCATGGAGATGACGCGACTGTTCTTCGCCGCCGATCCCGAACTGGCGCATGCCGAGATCATGAAGAAGCTGGGCGAGTTCTGGCGCGGCCGCATCGATGTGGCGCTCGAGGATCGCGGTCTCGCCTACGACACCCGTGAGGCCGCGCTCGAGGCGCGCATCCTGATGGGCTCGGTCTCCCGCGCCGGCTGGTGCGATGCCGCCGACGTGCTGACGCGCGCGAGAACGCTGGCCGAGTTCCGGGGCGATGAGCGCTTCGAGCCGCTGGTGGTGCTCTACAAGCGCGTCGCCAACATCCTCAAGGCCGCCACCGAACCGCTGCCGTCGCACCTCGACCGCGCGAGGCTTGCCGACCCCTACGAGAAGGGCCTTCTCGATGCGCTCGATCGGGCACGGCTCGCCACGACGCCGCTGTGGGAGGGCTACGGCTATGCCGAGATCCTGCCGGCGCTGCTGCAGTTGGAGCGGCCGATCCACGGTTTCTTCGACAAGGTGATGGTGAACGTCGAGGACCCTGCCGTGCGCGGCAACCGCCTGCGGTTGCTGAGCGAGGTGCGCGACCTGTTCGTGCGAGGATGGGATCTGTCGCGCATCGTGGTCGAGGGCGAGCGCGGATGAGTGCGGCGCGCCGCTGGCTGGGTGCTGCGGCGATCCTGTCGTCGATCGCGCTCGCCTCGGCGGGACCGCGGCGGGTGACGCCGACGTTCGGGGCGTTCGAGCCGGGTGGGGATGCCGCGTTCCCGCGCGTTCGCTACTCAGCCGACTCACTGCTCAGCCCCAACGCCAAGTGCGCCATGTCCAAGGCCAAGCTGAGCATCAAGGTTCGGCCGCTCTATGTGAACCGTGTGCCGGTCGGGTTCTGCTGCGTGTTCTGCGCCCGCGACCTCGCCACGTCGCCCGAACAGCCGCTGCGCGAATCCGGCCTCTCGTTCCGCTGCCCGGTGCAATCGGGCGCGGCGGCCCCGATCGACAGCGCGTCGCGCACCTGGGTCGGCTTCGAGTTGTTCTACTTCAGCTCGCCGAACGCGAAGGCGAGGTTCCTGAAAGAGCCCGAGCGCTGGACGGGGCCCCTGACCGATCCGGTGCTGCTGACGCGGTTCCAGCCCGAACGCCGCTCGCCCCGCAGCGAGGCGCTCGGCCGACTCTGGATGTTCGCCGGGGACTCGAGCCAGCGCGTCTTCCTCGCCGATGTCGCGAACTGGAGCCAGCACCCGAGGCGCTGAGGGAGCGTTCGCCTGCCGGCACGGCTCGGCCGCTTGCCGCTCGCTCGATTGGGCCGCTATGGTCCCTGCCGCCCCTGAACCCGCCCCGCCCCGCACGCTCTTCCATCGAGAGGACTTCCATGGCGATCCGAGAGAAGGCCGAGATCGTCGATGCCGACGGCCTCCGCCGCATCGTCACCCGCATCGCCCATGAGATCGTCGAGCGGAACAAGGGAGTGGAGGATCTCGTGCTGGTCGGCATCCGGCGCCGTGGCGTCCCGATCGCACAGCGCATCGCCGAGAAGATCAAGGAGTTCGAGGGTCACGCGCCGGTCGAAGGGACGCTCGACATCACGCTCTATCGCGACGATCTCTCCACTGTCGCCGCGCATCCGGTCGTGGGTACCACCGAGATCCCGGTCGACATCAACGGCAAGGTCGCGATCCTCGTGGATGACGTGCTCTACACCGGCCGCACCGTGCGCGCCGCGATGGATGCGCTGATCGACTTCGGTCGGCCGAGATCGATCCAACTCGCCGTCGTCATCGATCGCGGTCATCGCGAGCTGCCGATCCGCGCCGACTACGTCGGCAAGAACGTCCCGACCTCGAAGAAGGAGGTCATCGGGGTCAAGCTCCTCGAGGTGGACGGCATCGACAGCGTGGTGATCAAGGAGATCGACGACTAGAGCGCGGTCTCGCGACACTGTTCGGCCCGCCCTCCTCTCGGGGCGGGCCGCATTCGTTACCACCGGCCCGGTTCAGAACAAAATTCGGCTAGTGCGCGAAGTAACAAGCGAATCCTTCGCTTGATCGCCGAATCTGTAGTCGTATCATCTGTGACCGGGAGGATATGCCGAATGCTCGACGTGATCGACCGCCGCATTCTGACGCTGCTGCAGGAGAATGGCCGCATCTCGAACGCGGAGATCGCCCGCCAGGTGGAGATGGCCCCATCGGCCGTGCTCGAGCGCGTTCGCCGGCTCGAGGAGCGCGGCATCGTGCGCGGCTACTATGCCCAGCTCGATGCCAAGTCGCTCGAACGACCGATGCTCGCGTTCGTGTTGGTCCGAAGTGACGAGCGCACCGGCGAGATGAACGCCGGCCAGGCGCTGGCCCGCATTGCCGAAGTGCTCGAGGTGCACCACGTGGCGGGGCAGGACTGCTACCTCGTCAAGGTGCGCGTGCGCGATTCCGAGGCACTCGGCCGACTGCTGCGCGAGCAGTTCGGTGCGATCCCGCAGGTCCGCTCGACTCAGAGCACCATCGTGCTCGAGACGATCAAAGAGGGCTGGACGCTGCCCATCGACCCGGCGCCCGAGCGGGCGGCTCGCCGGTGACCGAACTCAAGGCGCGCGGCCTGTGGCCGCTCGTGCTGACCTGCTTCGCGGTGACCTGGTTCGTGTGGGGCTCGACCTTCCTCGCGATCCGCTTCGCCATCGTCGACATCCCACCGCTGCTCATGTGCGGCATCCGGCTGCTCCTGGCGGGCGTCATCCTGCTGGTGTGGGCCGCCGTGACTCGGATGCCGTGGCCGAAGGGTAGCGAGTGGCGGAGTGCGGCGATCGTCGGGCTGCTGTTGCCCGCGGCGGGCAACGGCTCGGTGACGATCGGCGTCGGGCACCTGCCCTCGGGGATCGTCGCGCTGCTGCTGGCGATGATCCCGCTGTGGATGGCCTGGCTCGGCTTCATCGGCCCCGAGGCCACGACGCCCACGCCGCGCGCCCTGATCGGCCTGGTGCTCGGTTTCGGCGGCATCGCGCTGCTGATCGGCCCCGGCCTCGCGGATGCCTCGCGCGCCGAGTTCTCGCCGTGGTGGTCGCTCATCCCGGTGATGGGCGCGTTCTCGTGGGCGTGGGGCTCGATGTGGTCGAGGCGCGTGCGCATGCCGTCGTCACCGCTCGTCTCGACGGCGGTCGGAATGACGGCGGGAGGGCTCGCGTTGTTGCTGCTCGCCACGTTCGCCGGGGAATGGCCGCGGCTCGATCTGGCGCACATCGGGCCGGCGGCATGGGCGGCACTGCTCTACCTGTCGGTGTTCGGATCCGCGATCGGCTTCAGCGCCTACCTGGTGCTCCTCCAGCATGTCTCGCCGGGCAAGGCCGCGACCTATGCCTTCATCAACCCGGTCGTGGCGATGGCGCTCGGGTGGGCCTTCGTCGGCGAGGCGCTGTCGGCCCGCACACTGCTCGCTTCGGGCATGGTGGTCGTCGCCGTCGCGCTCATCACGACCGCGCCGGTGGCTGCCTCGCGCATCGCATCGGCGGGTTCCGCGGCAGCCGTCCGCCGTCCCTGAGAGCGACGCCTCAAGTCGTTCGCGGCGGGCCGGCACGAAGCCCGCAGGTTCGTGCTGGACGCATGCGCGCGGCACCGGCTAGTTTGCCTTCCCGCGCCGACGCCCGATGCCTCGTGCGCGCCCCCCGCCCGGAGCGCCCCCATGGACTCGCTGCGCCGAGAGAGTCAGAGCGATGCGGGTCTCGAGGTCGAGGACCTCCTCGAGACCTGGCGTCTGCTCGACCTCGAGGAACGCTACGAGGCGTTCATGGACCTGCCGCGCGCGCCGGCGGAGGACTTCTTCCTCGAGCTCTCGGCGCGTGAGGAGTACGAACTGGTCATGGCGATGGCCGCCGACCAGCGTCGCTCCTGGATGCGGCTGCTGCCGCCTGACGACGCCGCCGACGTCGTTCAGGAGGCCGATGACGACGAGCGAGAGGGCTTGCTCGCCCTGCTCGACGAGCAGACCAAGCGCGAGGTCAGGGCGCTGCTGGCCTACGCCGAGGACGACGCCGGCGGCCTGATGAACCCGCGTTTCGCGCGCGTGCGTCCCGATGTCAGCGTCGATGAGGCGATCAGCTATCTGAGACGCCAGGCGACCGCGACGATCGAGAGTCTCTATTACATCTACGCCGTCGAGGCCGACCACAAGTTGGCGGGTGTGGTGTCGTTCCGTGATCTGTTCTCGGCGCCGCCCGGCAAGACCATCCGCGAGATCATGGTCACCGACCTCGTCACGTCGTTCGAGGACATGGATCAGGAGGAACTGGGCCGGCTTTTCGCCCAGTACGACCTTCAGGCGATCCCGGTCGTCGATGTCGAAGGCCGCATGAAGGGCATCGTCACGGTCGACGACATCGTCGACGTGCTGCAGGAAGAGGCCACCGAGGACATCCAGAAGATCGGTGGTAGTGAAGCGCTCGAAGCGCCCTATCTGGAGACCGGATTCTTCTCGCTGCTGAGGAAGCGCGTCTCGTGGCTCGCGGTGCTGTTCATCGGCGAGATGTTCACGGCCTCGGCGATGGGGCGATTCGAGCATGTGCTGGGCAGTGCGTTGGTGCTCGGGCTGTTCATCCCGCTCATCATCTCGAGCGGCGGCAACTCGGGTTCCCAGGCCTCGACACTGGTCATCCGCGCCATGGCGCTGGGCGAGGTCACGCTCTCCGACTGGTGGCGTGTCGTGAAGCGCGAGGTCATGCAGGGCGCCGTCATGGGCCTGCTGCTCGGCGTGCTCGGGTTCGCCCGGATCGAGCTGTGGCAGCACCTGTTCCAGACCTATGGTGAGCACAGCATGCTCGTCGCGCTGACGGTCGGCGTGAGCGTGATGGGCGTGGTGATGTTCGGCACCATCACGGGCAGCATGCTGCCGTTCCTGCTGCGCCGCGCCGGGCTCGATCCCGCCAGCGCATCGGCTCCATTCGTCGCGACGCTGGTCGACGTGGTCGGTATCGTCCTCTACTTCTCGGCGGCCACGATCCTGCTGCGCGGCACGCTGCTGTGATGATCGTCACGATCCTCCTCGCGCTCGCGGCCACCGCGAGCGGTGACACGGCGCGCGTGATCCATCCGCCGCAAGGGCTGTTCGTGCGCGAGTTCAGCTTCACGCCCGACGGCAAGGAGTTGCTGTTCTCCGGCTCGTTCGGAAGCCGCTCGGCGCTCTTCCGCTGCGATCTCCAGGGCGAAGGCGCGCGCGCCATCACCGACACGAGCGGTTGGCATCAATGGGGCGATCTGTCGCCCGACGGCAGCCGCATGCTCTACGTGGCACAGCCCGACTCGGTCCCGTACCTGCGCGTGCGCGACCTGGCGACCGGCGAGGAGCACCGCGCGACCGCCGACTCGATGGCCGAGACGACGCCGGCGTGGTCGCCCGATGGCAAGCACATCGCCTACGGAAGGCGAACGGGTGATCGCATCCAGCTCTGGCGGATGCGCGCCGATGGGCGAGAGGCGCGGGCGATCGGCGGAACGAGCGGTGCCGAGTACAACCCGGAGTGGTCGCCCGATGGGGAGTGGATCGTCCACTACGTCTCGTGGAACTCGGGCGACTCGCTCGTGTTGATGCGCAGTGACGGCCGCGACCGTCGCGTGATCGGCCCGGGCCTGTGGCCCAGCTTCTCGCCCGATGGCAAATGGCTCGTGTTCACGCGCGTCACGGCCCGCGGCGCCCCGCAGGTCTGGCGCATGACGTCGGACGGCGGCGAGCAGCGATTCGTGGCCGATCGCGCTTTCTTCGCGCGCTACACGCCAGACGGAACCCACATCGCGTTCCTCGCGCTGACCGACGACGCAGTCGAGCCCGGCAGCCACCTCCATTGGGTGAAGCCCGACGGCAGCGGTCTGGAGCGACTGCTGCCGAGGTGAGGGCGCAGACGGTCCGGTCAAGCGCGGGCGGCCAAGTCAAGCCGCCCGGGGCATGGGGTGCCCCCGGGCGGCCTCTGACGGCTGAGTCCTGTGGGTCGCGACTAGGGAATCAGCACGATGGTCCGAGTCGCCGTGAACTCCGACGCGCGAAGTCTGGCGTAGTAGAGTCCGGATGCGACCCGTCGATCTCCATTTCCGAGACCGTTCCACGAGATTCGGTAGCGGCCTGCTGCTCGGCTCTCGCGAGCGATCGTGTGGACGATGCGCCCCTGCGTATCGAGCACATCGAGCCTCAGGTCACTCGCCCGCGGCAAGTCGACTGCGAAGGTCACGCGGCCCGAACTCGGGTTGGGCAATGCGGGCCCCAGCGCGAACTCGCGCGGTAGCTCTGGTTGGGCCTCCGAGCCCTGTCTCCCCGTCCCTCCCACGGCGGAGTTGCTGTAGCTGCCCGCGACCTCAAGGAAGAAGTTGCGTCTTGTGCCGGGAGGGGCGGGCGGAGCCGCGAACCGGATTCCCGCGGGACCCTCCCGTGTCAGAGTCAGACCCGCCCCATCCTCGCCCGAAAGGCTGGTCGGGTCGCCGCCGCCGTCCACTTGTGTCGCAGTCAGCACATGGCTCGCGGAGGCCCCCGAGGCATCATCCATCATGATGCGATCGACTCCTCGAAGCCGGACCGGCTGGTCGGCCACCAAGCGCACTCGGCCACCGGTGAGGCCGCTGACTCCGAACGAGTCGAGCTTCCGCCTCGGATGGATGCGCCGCGCTGTGCGCCAGGTGTCGCCATCCAGCACTTGGACCGCAACGCCGACATCTGCACTGGCGACCGCTCGTTCGCAATCGACCGCGACGCCACTCGTTCCCGAGGAATGGGGCCAGTGGAATTCGAGGGCTTCGCCGGCTGAGAGCAGCAGCCCGTCTTCTGAGGCCAACACACTTCCCAGCGACTGGCCTTCGGCGTTCACGACTTCCGTAGGCGGCTCGGAGGGCCCGATCAGAAGACCATCTTGGCTCGCCACGACTCGTACGCCCTCCGCACAATCGACCACGTGCAGTCGGAGCGCGTCGATGAACGCACCGCCTCCTGCCGAGGTCGTCAAACGCACGGTGTATTGCTCGCCAGCGGCATCGGGAGTCAGATCAGGCAGACTTGCGATCTGCCTTGTGAACGCTCCGGCCTCAACGCCGTCGAGGAATGTGTTGCGATCGGAGAGGTCCTGCATCGACGGCAACATGGTGTGCGCGCCCGAGCCACCGCGGCGACCCAGTGGATCCCACTCGCCGCCCCCGCCACAGAAGGGCGCGCAGGGCGGGGGACTGCTCTGGATCGTGATTCTGACCACGCGAGTATCGACGTCGCCACTCGGGTCGGTGGCACGGATGATCGCGTGGTGCACACCCGCTGCTGGCTCGGACCAGGTGAACTGACCGTTGTTGATCGCGGCGCCCGCGGGCAGCGTGGAGTGCAAGAAGGACACCGGTTCACCGTCGGGGTCTGATGCCGACAGCGCGAAGTTCAATGCTGTCGCTGTCGCACCGGTCTGGTCGGCGATGGCGGCGAGCGATGGCGGGTGGTCGTAACTGAGCCGCTCCATCCAGACATCGACTTCATTCGTGATCCGATGCCGCTGCTCGAACGCGTAGTACTGACCGTTCTTGGACCAGGCCGTGTGCCTTTGGGCGTAGGTCAGGTCCTGTGCGCGATAGAACGTGTCGCGCGCGGCTGTCGTCGTGTCGAGAAGGGCAAGACGTTCTGCTGTGTTCGACCCGGCGCAGTAGAAGACGCTGCCGATGCTTGCTTCGGCTGAGCGATTCGGGATCGGCGTCGTGGTGCCGACGAGCACGCGTCCGCGTCCAGGTGAGAAGTCGAAAGATCGCACGGGCATCGGGAGCGTCGACTCCGGGGTCAGCTCGCTGCCCCAGCGCCATGCCCAGTGGACTCGATCCGACTTCGATGGGATCGCGATCAGGACTCTCAGCCCGTCTGGGCTCCATCGAGGCTTCGGAGTGGCGCCATCAAGGACTCCCAACGTGTCGATGATCCTCCCGCCGGTGCCGTCCAGCCCGACCCATCGGAGATACGCGATCGACTCTCCGGTCGGGATGTGGAGATAGGCCAGCCCCTGTCCGTCAGGCTGGAAGGCGGGCATCATCGCTCGACCGCTGGGAGTAGCGACGTTGTAGGCACTCGCACTGGTCGTCATGGACTTGAGCCAGAGCCCGCTCTCCGCACCGGTCGCGGCCTCGAACACGATGAGGTCCCGGCGCGGTGACCAATCGGGGCCGAACTGGCTGAACCCAGTTAATCCGGTCGCGACCAGCGAGTGCGAAGAACTGCCAGGAGCGCGACGGTAGATCTTCGGCAGCGGCGAAAAGCTCGCGTCGACGGTCGAATAGGCAAGTTCGTTGGCATCCCAGGACCAAGCGGGGTGAAGGTCGGCAGCGCCGACGTGTGCGGCAATGGCGGCCGCAGGGGAGTGCGAGACATTCGAAGGAAGCACGCGGACGTCGAGGCGATACGGAAAGGCCTCCTCGTACCCCACGTCCCCGGTCTGTCCAACACTGATGAGCTTGCCCGGGCCGACGCTGAGCGTGAGCAGCACCGACTTGTACGTGGTGCCGAAGTCCGGGAGCGTGAGGGTGATGGAGCGGCTCCCGAGCGTGTCGGTCGCTGAACTGTCGAGCGCGGTCGCGATGAGCGCCGAGGCAGGGAACCGCCAGAGATCGGGTTCCTCGCCTCCCATGTCAGCGCGGTCGTAACCGATGAGATTGGCGAAGATCTGACCGTCCTTGTCCGAGAGGCCGAAGTTGCGATCGCACGCATAGCAGGCTGTCGGCGTGACCCGCACAACGAGCGTTCTCGACGCTGACGCCAAATCGGAGCCCGCACGAATGACCCAGTAGTTGGCGGCGAAGGGCGCTATGGCCAGCGGCATCTCCGCGCCGCGAAAGCTCCGCACACCCGCCAGCGTCGTCTCTCTCGCAACCTGCGCCAGGCTGAGTTGGAGCGAGGGAGCGATCGCCACGATGTCCGTCGAGCTGCACCCGTCGATCGCCTGCCAGGCGCGCTGGTTGCGACCGGTCGAGAAGCCACTCCATTCGGGATACCCGTACTGGCTGTCGGCGAGCGCGAAGCTGTTGACGAAGTTCGCGACTCGCCAGTTGTGGTGCAACACACCCAGCCGCGTCCGAGCGGTGAGCGGCCCCGTCGCGGTTCGGAAGTAGGACTTGCCCGCGCAAGTGGCACAGTTGTCGTCGGTCAGGAACGCTTCGAGCCCGGAGACCGAATTATTCGCCGCACGCCGCCAGCGATACATGAGGTCGTCACGCATGCCAGCAAGGGTCCTGGCAGTGTCCGCATTCAGGAAGTTGTACGCGAGATACGCCATGAACGCCGTGCGACCCTGATAGTTGGATCCCGCCCAGCGATTCGAGAATCCACTCGTTCCGCAGCCTCCGAAGGGATTGCCGCCGAACGAGAGGAGCGGCCAATGGTAGGGGACCTCGGCAGTGGCGGTCGTATCGAAGATGCCTCCGATCGCCTCGGCTCCGGCGGACCACAGCTCCGAGTTGATCCCGGAGTTCGCAGCGCCGGGCAGGCTGTGCGCGAGCTCGTGGTTCCAGTTGAGCCGACGCAGTCCGGTCGGGCTCGTCCAGCCGGATCCGGCCAGATCGATCGCCGCTGCTGTGGCGGGCCCACGCACCATGAGGGAGTTGGATGCCCGGTAGTCGCCGTGTGCCCTTCCGCTCGAGACATCCTCGTTGAGCGTCGTGAAGGGGGAGGGATACTGGCCGCCGAAGCCGGTTCGCGACGGATGTGCGATGTAGCCATCGGCATGCGAACGGTCCTCGTTCGTGAATGTGCTCGACCCGGAGATCTCACCGCCGTAGCTGGCCCCGATCCTCATCGCGAGGGAGTCGAGCGGGTTCGTCGGATTCCAGTCGCTGCCCTGCCGCCTCAAGTAGTCGTAAACGACCTGGAGGTTGCGGGCGTTCATCGCGATGGGACTCAAGCCGAGATCGAGTAGCGCGAGGGTGAAATGGTTCAGCGTTCCTCTCACGTCGCTTGAAAGGCCGGAGCCGTACTGCGAGTCCCACTGATGCTCGATGTCCCTGGCCGTCAGATCGACGCCTTTCGCGCCGGTTCGGTACGGATGGAAAACCTCGATGCTCGAACTCGACGACGTCGTCAACGTGGAGTCCTGAGGAGTGCCGCAGGATTCCACACCTGCCGCCCTGACCCGGCCCCCATGCAGCGAAGCGATCACCAAGAGCGACGTCGCAAGGACCATCGCCGACAACAGACTCTCGCGCTTCATGCGCACCCCCTGTGTTCGGGCAGACGAGCCCAAAGCCGCGAAGCGCCCCCGCCTAGTCGAGATGGGACTGCATCTCCGGCATGGCGGACGAGTGAGCGACTTCGCTAAGGCGAAAGTAGCTAGGCGTGGGGGGGGGGGCGTCAAGTAGTATCGCAGACGTCCACCGTGGCGGTCGTGAATTCTCCAGAGCGGATTGCCAAGCATGAAATCCAGATGGACAGCGCTAGTCGTGGCAGCGGTCGCCGCAGGCTCCATGTGGTCCTACGGCGCGTCTGCGCTTCCTCCGGGGCGAAGCTGGACCGCCATCGACACGTTGCGTATTCACGGGCATCCGTACATGTTCGCGACCCGGCTGGACGATCTGGTCGACGGGCGGCTTCAACAGATCGTAACCGGCTACTACGGACCGGGCCAGGTGGCCTACGGCATGAACTGGGCCGACAGCGCCTGGGTGGAGTCGTGGTCTGGGTTCCGCGAGAACTACATCATGTGGCCGACGGTCTCGCCTCGAGACCAGCGGATGCTGGTGTGGAAGACGACCGTGCCGACCACAGACCGGACGAGCCACATCGTCACGGCGACCGCCTTCGGCGACTCCGCTTCGGCGCCCGATACGGTCGCGGTGTGCGACATCGAGGCGTTCATGTACACGGGTTGCGTGTGGGGCGACACGCGCTGGGTGGCGGTTCGGGATCTGGACAACACGACGCAGGGGTTTCCCTATCATTTGCGCATCTACCGTTCGCGATCGATGGGCCCGTGGACGCGAATCCAGAATCAGTTCTTGGGACGCTTCCCGCTCCGCGGTGTCGCGATCACCGCCTTGGACTCGCTTGTCGTGTTGGTCGTGACTGCAGACTGGAACTTTTATGTCCGTCATGGCCTGCTCAGCGACACGACGTGGACACCCGCCCCTGAACCGCTCAGCGGTTTCGGAATCGGGAGCGGACCGCAGTTCCGAGCCGATCCGCGCGGCGGCTCGTGGCTCGCCTGGGCGGAGGAGGACTCGGCGATCCTCGTCGACCGGCATCTCAACGGCGCCTGGGTCGAGCCCGATACCATCCACTCGATCCGCAACGACCGGCTGCAGTGGCTGTTCTACCAGCCGTATCTGAGCAAGGACCTCGGCACCTATCCGGCGGTCGCATGGCATGGCTACAGCAGTCCGGGGCTCATCGACCACATCTGGGTCGCCTTCCCCACCGACTCGGGGTTCGGGCTCGGCGAGAAGCTCGAGGGCACCGCATTCGGATACCTGCCCCAAGTGGCGCGCGACGAGAACGGTGACGTGTGGGTGGCATTCTCCCGCGACCTGGCGGGGGCGTTCTGGTTGCACACGTACGTGAACGCCACCACGAGCGTGCCGGAGGTGGTCGAACAGGCGGGCCGGCCGCTCGTGCGCTGGTCGCTCAGCGCCTCGGCTCCCGAGACGTGGTGGGCGATCGAGCGTGCGGTGGGCGATGGGGAGTTCGAGGTAGCGGGCCGCGTGCGGGCAGCCGCCGAGCTGGCCATGCAGTGGCGAGACACCACGGGACCCGTCGACCGGCCCTTGCGCTACCGAATCCGCAGAGAGAGCAAGGACGTGCGTTACCGTTGGTGGAGTGAGGAGGCTGCGTGGCAGGTGCGCGGGCCCGGGCTTCGTCTGAGCCGTGCCGGAGCCCATCCGACGACCGAGTCGATCGAGTTCGAGGTCGTGGGCGCGGCGGCGGGCATGCTCACGGTGCGGCTGCACGATCTGCAGGGACGGTTGGTGCTGACGCGGCGAGTCGTGGCGGACGGCACCGCGCGCGACCGCGTGCGGTTGCCGCTGTCGGGCACGTCGCTTCGGCCGGGCGTCTACCTGCTCGGCGTGCAGGGTGACGACGGGCGCTCGTCGGCAGGGCTCAAGGTGGCAGTCGTCCGCTGACCACCCCGCCTCACCGCACTCGCATCACCCTCGCCGTGCTCACGCCTCGCGGCGTGACGAGCCGCGCCAGATAGAGCCCGGGGGGCGCGGTGAGGCCGCCGTCCGAGTGTCCGTCCCATTGCAGCGAGTGC
>JAYWEM010000074.1:0-24314 GCA_043779265.1 bacterium
GCCTCGCTGCGACGGTCGATCGTCGCGGTGCCACGGGCTCGTGGCAGCCGCTCGGGCCCGCGATGGCAACGGGCGCCGATGCGCTGACGTTCGAGGACCGCGACGTCGTGCCGGGAGAGCGTCTCGCCTACCGACTCGGCTACCTCGAGGATGGCCAACTGAGGCACACCGCCGAGCACTGGCTCGACGTGCCGCGTGCCGCGGTGCTCGCGCTCGCGGGGTTCGCGCCCAACCCCTCACCGCGCGGCGCCAGCGTCGCGTTCACGCTGCCCGACGACTCACCCGCCACGCTCGAGGTGCACGACATCGCCGGGCGGCTGGTGATGCGCCGCGACGTCGGCGCACTGGGAGCAGGACGCCATGTGGTCGCGTTCGGCTCCGACGCCCGCCTCGACTCCGGCATGTACCTCATCCGCCTGAGGAGCGCCGCGGGGCAGCGCGTCGCGCGCGGCGTGGTGATGGACTGACGCATCGTCGCCGAGCAGCCTGTGCCCGAACTGGATAGGGGAGCGCGGGTTCGCCCCGCGCTTCCCCTCCCACACCACCGGACATGCGGGTCCGCATCCGGCGGTTCGATGGTTCAGCGGCCGACGAGGCGGGGTACGCCGAGTCGGTCGAAGTACGAAGGTCGGCAGAGCGGTCTGAGTGCCTCCGTGTGCGGCCATCGCCCACCAGCGGCGAGCGTGGGCCGCGAGTGCGCGGGTGTACACGTTCAGGTCGTCGGCGTGGCGAGCGAACTGGAGGCCCCGCCTCTCCAGTGCCTTGTCCACGTCATCCAACAGCACGTTGGCCAGCAGTGGCGACAGTGGCCCGCCTTGCGGCGTGCCCTCGTGTCGTTCCACCGTCACGCCGTCGGCCAGCACTCCGGCCACGAGGTAGCGGCGGATCGGTCCCAGCACGCGTCGGTCCGCGAGGCGCCGCGACAGTCGCTCCATCGGCACGTCGTGGTTCACCCGGTCGAAGAACTTCGCCAGGTCCACGTCGGCCACCCAGCGCAGCCCCGACTGGATGTGGCGATGCGCGGAACGCACCGCATCGTGCGCGCTGCGCCCCGGTCGGAAGCCGCGGCTGTGTTCGGAGAACGTCGGGTCGGACTGCGGCTGCAATGTCTGAAGAAGGCACTGCTGGATGAACCGGTCCAGCACCGTCGGGATGCCGAGTCGCCTCGTGCCCCCGCCGGGCTTGGGGATGTCGTGCCGCCTCACCGGTTGCGGCTGATAGGTGCCCGCGAGCAGTTGCTCCCGGATGCCATCCCAGTGCGTCCCCAGATACGTCGACAGTTCACCCACGGTCATCCCGTCCACGCCGGGACCGCCCCTCTTCTGCTTCACACGTTTCAGCGCCGCGAGCGCGTTCGTGCTGCTCGGCTCCGCCTCATATCCGGTTTCTATTCGTCGGCCCGTCGGTTCGTTTCCCGCTTCCTCCGGACGCTCCCTCGCGGTCACGCCCTTGCGGTTCCCCTGGGTCCCTGTGACCAGGTCCTCGGAGGACTTCCACCTCCAAGTCAGCGCCCGTGCTGGGCGTACGAACGAAGCGGCCGCCCGGCAGGAGCCGGACGGCCGCTCGGAATCGGTGGAGTCCCCTCAGCGAGGGGCACCCGCGTCGATCCACGCGATGATGACCTCGGGCTCTCCGGCCTTGAGGAACTGGCGCATCGATCCGGTGCCTCCGACGTAGAACCGGATGTTGTTCCGATTCGCGAACACCACGTCGTAGTCACTCCAATCGGGGAGGGTGGTTCCCGCATGGTGACAACTGGTGCACCCGGTCGGCTGGGTGCCCTCGGAACGATCCGCGATCAGGTGCTGGATCGTGTTCGTGTACGTGACGGGCCCCGTGACCGGTGCGTTGAGGATCTTGTCCTCGCGGCCGCATGAAACCGTGGCCAGGGCGATGGGCAGGGCGACGAGCAGCGCGGCCGCCGTGCGACGCAAGTTGGTTCCGGGCATGTTCGACTCTCCTCGGTTCGCGGTACGCATGTCAGTAGCCGATGTAGGCGCGCACACCGATCTGCGCGGCCAGGCCTGAGAAGTCGACACTGCGATCACCCAGCAGCGACTGGGGGAAGGACTCGTAGACCTCGAAATCGTCGCGGGGCCACTCGAGCGCCCCGGAGTTCGCGCGTCGGCCGGACACCCGGCCCGCCACGGCGAATCGCGGGCTCATGAACACCTCGGCCTCGGCTCCGACTTGGAAATAGAGCCCGATCGCCTCGCCGAGCAACTGCGTCGGGATGAGGCGGCCCGAGACGAGCGAGCGTTCGAACTCGAGCGTCGCTTCGCTGGAGACGAGCCCAGCGCCCGCGAACACCGAATAGTGGAGCTTGGGATTGTCCCCGAAGTGGTACAGCAGCGTCGCGACGACCGGCGTGGCCGTCGTCGTGTAGCTCGCATGGGAGTTGCGGACCTCGGGCAGCTTGTCGGAGGTGACGCTGCGCAGGCGCGACATCTCGAGCTCGAACGACCAGCGCGGCTTGAGCGGGAATCGCACGGAGATCCCGAACTCACCGCTGCCCTCGAAGTCCTCCGCCTCGGCGACGCCGGCGCTGCTCGCGAGGTCCACGAAGTCCTGATGCACTCCCTGCCCCTTGCCGAAGAAAGCGCCGATGCTCGACGGGTAGCGCTTGCCGGCCTCGACCTGCTCCGCCTTGAACTCGCGAAGCGCCAGATCGAACACCTCCATCTCATCGGGCGGCACCTGCAGCGCGTCGAGACGGAAGTTCGCGTCGCTCCTGAGCACGGCCTTGTGCAGTTCCTTCGCCTCCAGTCGGCGTCCGAGCTTGGCGAGACAGCGAGCGCGCAGGGCGCGGCCGGCATTGAGGTCATCGCCCGTGATGCGACCGTCGCGGAGCGCTTCCGCGAGCAGATTCGATGCCTCCTGGAACTTGGACTCCACGTAGAACGCCCGAGCCTGCTCGAGCGCCGAGGACGTGACCATGGGTCTCGCTGCCGTCGCAGCGGGCTTCGAGCCCTGAGCCAGCGCGGCCGGTGGCGCCGCGCTCAGGGAGAGGGCACAGAGCGTGCCTGTGACCATGCGGCGGATGGACATATCGCCTCCTCAAGTGAGGGGAAAGCAACAGGCCGCCCCCAGTGGAGGGAGCGGCCCGTGGGGGAAGGGATCAGTAACCGACGTAGCCGCGAACCCCGATCGAGAACGCGATCCCCGAGAAGTCGAGGTCACGATTGCCGATGCTCGTGCCGGGGGCGTACTGCGTGAAGTCGGAGCCGTCGAACATGTCCGTGGCCTTCGCGGATCGCAGGATCAGCCGCCCGTTGAGCGACAGCTTGGGATTCAGGAGGTACTCCCCCTCGACACCGCCGTGCAGATAGGTCCCCACCTTCGAGTCGGTGACCCGGAGCGCGATGCTCGAGAAGAAGAGGAACTTGTCGGCGGCGTAGGCATTGAGCATCGGGCCTCCACCGAGGAACGCACTCGCACGGAACTTCTCGGAATCGCGGATCAGCCAGTGCAGGCTCACGACCATCGGCAGCGCCGAAAGCTCGTACTCCGCCGTGCGGCCACCCGTGGCCGAGTCGCTGTTCGTGGCATTGAAGCGCTGCAGTTCGAGATCGAGCGACAGTCGCGGACGCAACGGGAAGCGGACGCCGATCCCGAACATGCCCTTGTTATCGAACGTCTCGGAGCCGCCGCCGAACGCGACGTACTCGCCGAAGTCCTTGTTGTCGCCGCTGCCGATGCCATAGAAGAGTCCGATACTCGCCGGCAGCCGCTGGCTCGAGCGAAGCTGCTCGGCATCGAACAGACGCTTGGCCGCCTCATACGCGAACATCTCATCGGCCGGGACGCGTAGCGCGTCAGGACGATACAGCGGGTCCTGGCGCAGCAGGCTGAGGAACGTGCGCCGGGAGCCGGCCTCGTCACCAGCCTTGGTCTGGCAGCGAGCCAGTAACTCCTTGGCAGCGATCACATCACCGCCGATGACCCTCCCGGATGCGATGGCCTCCTGCAGCGCGGCCGCCGCTTCGGTGAACTGGCCGGAGTCATACAGGCGCTGGGCGGCAGCGAGATCCGATGCCTGCGCCTGCGCCGATCCCGGCGAGAGATACGTGGGTCCGCCGGCCAGCGGGGCGATCGATGCCCCGAGCACGAGCAGCAGGACCTTGAATGAATGGCACTTCATGGGTCGCCTCCGTGTCGGGGTCAATAGCCGATGTACGCGCGCAGACCGATGGTCGCCGCGAATCCGCTGAAATCGATCTCGCGGCCCTTGAGCGTGGCCACGCCGTAGGCGTCGAACGAGAAGTCGTCGAGCAGCCCGCTCGCTTTGGCCGAGCGTCCCATGAAGCGACCGCTGAGCGAGAGCTTCTGAGTCATCATGAGCTCGGTCTCGAACCCACCATGGAAGTACGAGCCGTTCTTCTGGCCGCTCACGTTCAGCGGAGAGCCGCCGAAGTCGCCGAATTCGATCTTGGCGATGCCCGTCAGGAGCGGTCCACCGCCCGCGAACGCGTACATGCGGAATCGCTGGCCGGTGAAGATCGCCTGATACAGGCTGATCGAGAGTGGCAACGCCGACATCTCATAACGCGTGTCGTTGGGCGGCGCATTGCCGTCGACGTTCGTGGCCCGGAAGCGCTGGAGTTCGAGTTCGATCGACGTGCGGGGCCGAAGCGGGAAACGCACCGAACCGCCGAACTGGTTCTTGTTGTCGAACTTCTTCTCACCCCCACCGGCGACGACGATCTCACCCATGTCCTCGTTGTCGCCCTTGCCGGTGCCGAATGAGAAGCCGAGGCTCGCCGGGGCGCGCTCGCCGGCCTGGACCTCCTCGGCCGTCACCTCGCGCAGCGCCATCTGGAACACCTCCTGCTCGTCCGGAGGCACGGTCGCGTTGTCCGGCCGATAGCCCGTGAACTGCCGCAGCACGCCCTTGAAGGCCTCCTTGGCCTCGACGCGATTGCCGGCACGCACGAGGCAGCGTGCGATCAGTTCGCGAGCCGATCGCACGTCGCGACCGCTGATGCCACCACTCGCGAGGGCTGCTCTCAGCTGCGTCAGCGCCTCGGCGAAGCGCGATTCGTCATAGAGCGCCCGAGCCGCAGCGAGCGTCTCACTCGATGAACTCACCTGCGCGAGAGCGACTCCGCTCTGAACGGATGCCGCGGGTGACATCGCCAGCGTCAGCAACACGAGGCTCGCGATGGACACGCAGCGGGACCACGCGTGACGCATGACTCCCTCCTTGGGGTGTGCCCGGGGATGCCGGGCGGGACGTCACTTCTTCTGCTTGAGCTTGAACGCCGTACGCGCTTCCTGACCGGCGCGGACATCCACGGACTGGGGTCCGCCGTCAACGGTGAAGCCCTCGCGGACGAGACTGATGGTATGCGAACCGGGCAGCACACCCTCGAGCACCGCCGGGGTCGTCTTGCCCGTCCGTTCGCCGTTCAGGTAGATCTCCGCCCAGCCGCCCGAGCTGCTCACTGCGATCGAGCCCGAGGCCGCAGCGAGGAAGTCATGCGAGACCTCCTTGCGTTCTCCGGAGTCGAGGTCGACGGTGATGTCCTTGTTGCCGAGCGAGGGGTGGGTCAGACGGATCTTGTGGGTGCCGGGCCGGAGCTGGACCGTGAACTGCTTCTTGTTCTGATCCTTGGTCTCGCCATCGACGATGAAGTCCTGGGCGAACGGCGAGACGCGAACCACCAGCGTCGCCGGCGCGCTTCCCGTGGAGGGAGTGGGCGTGACGGGCGGCGGCGGCGCCTTCGCGGCACGGGCGCTGTCGCGCGAGGCGATGGCCGAGCGAGCGGCGTCGTAGATCCGGCGATCGAGCCCGGTGAGGCCCGCGGGCTCCGGAGCGAAGCGTGAATCCCGTGCGATCAGATCCTCGTAGGTGCGCTGTGCGTCCCTGGTGCGATTCGCCCCCGCGAATGCGCGCGCCAGCAGCTCCCGGCCGGTGCGCTGATCGCGCCGTCCGAGCGCGGTGCCCTTGAGGGCGGTCTCGAGCGTGGCGATGGCCTCGGCATGATTGCCCGAGGTGAGCGAGGCTCGCGCCGCCGCGAGGGGATCGTCGGTCGACTCTGTGCCCGGCGTGGGTGCAGCGGTCGGAGGCGTCAAGTTCGCGGCGCTCGTGTCCACGATGGCCGGGATGGGATCGGACGTGGCGCCCGGATCGAGCTCGGTGGGGGCCTTGCGGCCCATGCTGAAGACGGCGAACGCGATCACGGCGATGACGAGGATGCTCGCACCCATCAGGACCGGGTTCAGCCCGCCCTTCTTGGCGGTCGGCTTGGCTGGCGCGGCGGCGCGAGGCGGCGGCGATGCGGCAGCGGCCTTGGGTGAAGTCGCAGCAGGCGGTTTCGCCGGGGGCGGCGGCGCCTTCGCGACCGGCGTCGCAGGCGTCGCCGACGCAGCGGACGCGGCAGCCATCTGCTCCGGCGTCATCACCATCGTGTGATCCTCGGGGCGCGGCGCAGGCGGAGTCGCCGGGGCCCCCGGGGCGCTGGCCGATGGGGGCATCGAAGCTGCCGCCGCCTGCTCGGGCGTCATCACCATCGTCTGGTCGCCGACTGCGGTCGCGGGCGGAGCGCCTGCTGTCGGCGCAGCCGGCACGTGCGGCACCTGCGACTGCAACGTCTCGCGCTCGCGCTCCAGCTTCTTCACGTGGTCACGCGCGATGGTGTTGTCCGGGTCGAGATGGAGCACGCGACGGAACTCGAGCAGCGCGTCGTCGATCTTGCCGCGGCCCATGTTCTCGAAGAAGAGTCCCTGGTCGAGATGGCGGGCGAGCCGCTTGGATCTCCAGCGATCGCCGACTGTCTGCGGATCGACGGCGTACTCGCGCAGAAGGTCCTTGCCGCGCAGCAGGCTCAGTTGCTCGATCACATCCTCGAACTCCTGACGCACCGCCGCGATCGAGGCGTAGCGCTTGCCGACATCCTTCTGCAGCATGCCTCGAAGGATGCGTGAGAGTTCCTCGGGCACCAGCGGATTGAAGTGCGTCACGTCGAGCGGCTCGACCGTGAGGATGGAGCGGAGCACGGTGGAGTAGCTATCGCCCGAGAACGGCCGCTGGCCGCCCAGCAATTCGTAGGCGAGCACACCGGTCGAGAAGATGTCCGAGCGCTCATCGACGACCTCGCCCGTCGCCTGCTCGGGCGACATGTAGGCGGGGGTCCCCATGACCGAACCCACCATCGTCATCTGAGTCGAAGTCTCACTGCCCGAACGCGCCAGACCGAAGTCCATGATCTTGATGGTGCCGTCGGGCGTGAGCATGACGTTCGCGGGCTTGATGTCGCGATGGATGATGCGATGCCCGTGCGCGTGCTCGAGGCCGCGGCAGACGTCGCGGATCATGAGCAGCGCCATCTCGATCGGTGGTGCGCCGTGGGCATCGAGCCACTTGCGCAGATCCATGCCCTCGACGAACTCCATCGCGATGTAGGCCACGTCCTCGTGCAGCCCGCAGTCGATGACCTGGATGATGTTCTCGTGCCGCATCATCGCCGCGGCGCGAGCCTCGCGCTCGAAACGCTGCACCAGCTTCTCGTCGTCCGCCAGATGCGCGTGGATGATCTTGACCACGACGGGTCGCTGCAGGGACTTCTGGACGGCCAGGAACACCGACGCCATACCGCCGACGCCGATCTTCTCCTTGAGCTCGAAGGCCCCGAAGTCCTTGTTCATCGCCATGCGACGAGGCTCTCCGCTTGCTGGGTCGAAGTTGCGCTGGAGGCCGCATCGGACTCGGCTTCACCGCGCATCCGTCCGAGCATGAACCACACGATCCCGGCGATGACGAGCAGCAGGATGACGAGTGCGACGATCAGCAGTTGCAGCGTTCGAGTACGGGCCTTGCTCGAAACAGGCGCCGACGGAGCGTCAGCGCGCGGCTGGGGCGGTGCCGCGGAGACGCGTGCGCGAGGCGCTTCGTGAGCCTCATAACCGCCGTCGCCGCCGTCGCCACCCTCGATGCGGGCCAGCGCGACGGTGATGTTGTCCGGGCCGCCCCGCTCATTGGCGAGGGCGATCAGCGTTCGGCAGGCGCGATCGAGCGAGCCATCCGAGGCGAGCTTGGCGATCTCCTCATCACTCAGCTGCCCGTGCAGACCATCGGAACAGACCAGGACCGTGTCGCCCGGCAGCAGCGGCTCGCCCATGCGGTCGGCGTCGATATCGACCACGGCGCCCACGCCGACGCTGCGGGTGACCACGTTGCGGCGCGGGTCGTGGCGGGCATCCTCGGCGGTGATCTGACCGCGGGCGACCAACTGCGCCACGAGCGAGTGGTCGCTCGTGATCTGCGTCATGCGGCCCGAACGGACGAGATACGCGCGCGAGTCCCCGACATGCGCGAACGTGAGCGTGTCGCCGAGGATCGCCACGGCCGTGCACGTGGTGCCCATGCCCTGGAGGTCCTGGCGCGTGCGGCTGTGCTCGTGCACCTCGGTGTTGGCGGTGTCGACGGCGCGGTGGAGCGCCGCCTGGGCGTCGCCCGAGGTGTCCTCCTCGAACTCGCGCACGACGGCCTCGACGGCCATGCGGCTCGCAACTTCGCCGGCGTTGCTGCCGCCCATGCCGTCACAGACCACGAGCAGGGTGTCGGCCGCGTGCGAGCGTCCGCTCCCGTCAGAGACCCAGAGAGCGTAGCTGTCCTCGTTACCGTGCCGTCTGCGCCCCACATCGGTCGCTGCGGCCGTGGCCGTACGCAAGTGCGTGGAACTCACGTCGCTCCTCGAGAGGCCGGGGGATCGCCCGGGCGTCATCCGCGCGCTTCGTAGATCAGATGCACCTCAGGGCCCAGGCTGATGCGATCCCCGTCCGCGAGAACACGGCGCGAGATCCGCTCGCCATTGATGTAAGTGCCATTCTCCGAATTCAGGTCCACCAAATCAACTTGCCCCCCGCCCTTGGGTTCCAGAAGAGCGTGGCTTCGAGAGACATGGGCCTCAGGCAACACGATGTCGTTGCCCGCAGCTCCCCCGAGTGAGACCGGAAGAGCCAGAAGCTCATACCATACCCCGTCATCGTCGTCTCCATCATGCACCAACAGCCCTCTTTGGCGCCGCCGCATCAGGAACCAAGCCGCCGCCGCTGCGATCAGGGCCACTGCGCCGAGCAGCCACGGCAGCGGCGAGCGCCACCACGGATCGGGAAGCGCTTCTTTCGTCTGGTAGGTCGTCTCGGCGCGCCGGGCCGATCCGCCCTGAGCAGCGGTCACGATCAATTGGTGCGTCGTCGCCTTCGAGTCCCACCCCGGCGCCCGGAACGAGAGCACCCATCGCTCTCGGCCACGCTCGACTTGAGCCGTGAGCGCCGAAGCGAGTTCCGTGGGCGACGGGACTCGGCCGTAGGCCCCGGCGGTGTGCACGGCAAGTCGCTGCAACCGCTCACTCTCGCTTGACGACCCGGCATCCCCGACCACCGTCACGAGGACGGGCGTCAGCCGCGAACGACTGCGCGCCAGAGCGAGCACATCGAGCAGGGCTCTGGAGCTTCCGCCGTCGGCCCCTCTCGTCACGAGCATCACCACCGCGCCATGATCCTCGGCGGCGCGCGATGCTTGGCGAACCGCGTCATGGAGTGCGTCGTAGATCCGCGGCGTCTCCGAGTCGGCGAGCGACTCGAGCCGCTCCGCCAGCTTCTCGGCGTCCTTCTGGTCGGCCTCGAGCGCCCGCACGCGACCGCCGGCCGAGAGGATGCGCAGTCGGTCGCCCGGCCGCAGGCTGCGCGCCACCTCGCGGACCGCGTCCTGGATCCCCGCGAGTGAGTTGCCCCGCAGCATCTGGCCGTCCAACACCAGCGTCAGGGTCGCCCGCTCGTAGTGGCGCAGCGTGGAGGTGGCCACGAGGTCGACCACCGACGCGCCATCGAGCTGGACCTCGAACCCGTTCTCCAGCGCATCGACCGGTGTGCCGGCATCGTCGAGCACCGAGACGAGCACGCGGTGCTGGTCGCGTCCCCTGACGCGCACATCGTCGATCGTGAGCGTGGCGGGGACGGCGAGGACGCACGTGGGAACAAGCGCGAGCACGGCGGCGAGGAGGAACGATGGGCCTCTCACGGCTTCTCGAACCCGAACCGCTCGGGCGCCTCGGCGATGACGCGAACCGCGAAGATCTTGGGCACGTAGTTCTGGGTCTCCTCGGGTAACAGCCGATTCTGCACGAGGTACCAGAACCGCTGCGGGCCCTTCAGCATCGGGTCGGAGATCCGCTGCTTGGCGCGATCGATCGCATTGTGCCCGCGGTTGTAGCTCGCCAACACGAGCATGAAGTACTCGGGGCCCTGGTCGCGCAGCATCATGGCGATGTACTCGGCCGCCGCGCCCGTCGAGGGTTCGATGTGGGTGCGCTCATCGCGCGAGCGGTCGCCCAGATCCACCTTGAGGCCGAAGTCACGCGCAGTGCCCGGCATGAGTTGCCACAGGCCGAGCGCCCCGACCGGACTGATCTGCATCGGGTCGAGCCCGCTCTCCACCCAGGCGACATAGCAGAACGACTCCGGCAGGTGACGCGAGGCGAGCAGGTCGCGGATCCGAGGCTGGATGCTGCGAGAACGCTCGAGCATCTTGCGCATCGAACCCGGGAACCGCTGGTACTGGTCGACGAACTGCCACACCGCCTGCACGAAGCCATCGGGCACCGACTCCGGATCCTGTCCCAGTTCGACCGCATAGCGCCGGATCTGCAGGTCGACGTACTCGCGATTGGTGAGCGAGGCGATGCGCGCCGCCGAGGACTGCAGCGTCTCGCTCGCCAGGGCGCGGGCGAAGTCGAACTCGCGCAACCCATCCGGGAGTTCGCGTGCGATGTCGCGGAACACGGTGCCCGGCTCCTTGAGCGAGGCCCCGCGTGGTGCGAGTTCGGAGAGCAGCAGCAGGTCGGCGGCGTACAGCAGATGCGCGCGCGCCATCTCGGCCTCACCCATGCGGGCGGCCTCGATCCCCTTCTCGGTGCTGGCGAGCGCCTGCGCATGCACTTGCGCGGCGAGACCGGCGACCTGGCGCTGCTCCTGCATGCCACGCGAGACATGGAAGGCGCCCCAGATGAGCAGCGAGACGACGAGCGCGGCGGCCGCGAGTGCGATGATCCGGCCCCAAGCCGGGACGATGCGGCGCTCGACCCGATAGGCGACATCGCCGAAGGAGACGGTGTCCCCCGGCCGAACCGGAGCGCGCAGCACGGGGTCCCCGTTCAATGTGGTGCCATTGCTGCTCTTGAGGTCGGTGACGAACAGCCGCTCGTCCTCGCGATCGAGTCGGGCGTGCAGCCGCGAGACGCTCTCGTCCTCGAGTACGAGTCCGGCCGACGGATCGCGCCCGACGGTCGTGATCGGGGCGCTGAGCGTCACGACTCGCGCACTGCCGCCGCGCGGCGTGAGCGTCCAGGCCTCCTGCGTGAATGCACTCCGCGAGGCCGGGCGCCCGGCTGCGACAGGCTCGGAAGCGACAGGGGAATCGTCGGTTCGGGCAGCACCGCGACCATCGGAGGCGGCTCCGCCTCGCTGCACTCGTCCACCAGCCGCTCGCGGCGCGTCATCACCTCGTGCGACCTCCGTCGCCACGGCCGAGACCAGCTCGAGGCCGACATCGGGGCCCAGGCGCGCGCGCTGCCCGGGCTGCAATCGTTGCTGTTGGATCGGCGCGTCATCGATGAACGTGCCATTGCGGCTGCCGAGATCCCGCAGGATCCACACCCCGCGCTCGCGCACCAACTCCGCATGACGACGTGAGATACCGGCGTCTTCGAGCACGACATCGCACTCGGGATCGCGCCCGAAGACGAAGCCGTCGGAATCGAGATCGAGATCGAATCGCCGACCTCCCTCGTCGATGCTCAGCCGATCGCTCATGCCGGATTCCTCAGGCGCAGACGCACTCGGAACGCCGAGGCTCCGGCCCGCAGCGTGTCACCCTCCTGCAGGATGTGGCGCTCGACCCGCTGAGTCGCGATGAACGTGCCGTTGGTCGAATCGAGATCGATGAGGATCGCGGCGGCCACGCCGACCTCGAGCCGGAAGTGGTCTCGCGACAGGCCGGGATCGGGGATGGCGAGCAACGAGAAGCTCGCCTCCTCCTTGGGACCGCGACCCACTTTCCAGCGGCCGGGCTCGACATCGAATCGCTGCGGGACGAGCGGACCCGAGATCGCCTCGAGCCGCAATACCCAGTCGCTCTCGGGCTCGGCGGCGGGCGGCGGTGGGCCGACGGGCGGTGCCCCGAGGATGACCGTCATCTCGGTCATCTCCTTGGCCAAGGCAGCCCGGCCGCTGGCCCGAACCCACCCACAGCGAGTGCAGTTCGCCGCCTGCTTCGGGATCTCATGCCCCTCGGGGCAGTGCTTCACCACCTTGGGTCCGGGTCGCAGGAACATGGGCGCAAGCTACCACCCACCCCATCCCCATCCCAATGTGGCGCCGGGGGCCTCCGCCCGCAGCGGACCCGAGCCCGCGAAGCTCGTGTAACCTGAGCGCGCAAGCGATCGAACTCCAAACCGAATCGAAAGGATACGAACATGAAGAGCACGTCCACAGCCATCTGGGAAGGCACGCTGAAGGAGGGCAAGGGGGTCGTCTCCGCTGCCAACGGCGCGTTCAGCGAGACACCGTACTCGTTCGGCAAGCGGTTCGAGGGTGCCACCGGCCCCGGCACGACTCCCGAGGAGATGATCGCTGCAGCGCACGCCGCCTGCTTCGCGATGGCGACCTCGGGCGAACTCGGCAAGGCGGGTTTCACGCCGACGCGGCTGGAAGCCAGCGCGACCGTCACGCTCGAGCCTGTCGACGGCAAGCCCACGGTGAGCAAGTCGCACCTGGTGCTCAAGGCGACCGTGCCCGGCATCGACCAAGCGAAGTTCGACGAGATCGTGGCCGGCTCCAAGGCCGGCTGCCCGATCTCACGGCTGCTCAAGGCCGAGATCACGCTCGACGCCCGACTCGTCTGATCGCGAGAGGGCCCGGGCCTTGTTGGCGCCGGGCCCTTCGCGTTCTCTCACGCGCGAGCGAGCAACCCGGACTCAGCTGTCCGCTGGCCCCGGCCCCGGCGCCTGCCTCGTGCTCAGGCGCTGCACCAGACTCGCAAGGCTGAAGGGCTTTCCGATGAATTCGCAGTCTGGCGGGAGCATCGCGTCCTTCCCGCCCGGACGGTCATTGTAGCCGGACATCAGGATGATCCGCATCTTCGGGAAGCGCGCGCGCAGGTCATGAGCCAGATCGATCCCGCTCATGCCGGGCAGCACGATGTCGCTCAGCAGCACATCGAACGCGGCCTCGCGCTGTGCGATCTCGATCGCCTCTCGCGGACTGCCCGCCACGGTCACGTCGTGGCCCTCCAAGCCGATCGCGCGCTGAAGCAGCTCTCGCACCTTGACCTCGTCCTCGACGATCAGGATCCGAAGGTTCTCGGACGATCGATCGGTCGTCGGGCCAGCCATCGGGATGGCCACGGGCTCCGGTCGCGAGAGCGGCTCGCTGCAGCCGGGAAGATGCACGTTGAACGTGCTCCCCAGGCCGAGTTCGCTTCGAACCGAGAGTCGGCCACCTGCCTGGGTGACGATCCCGTAGCACGAGGCAAGGCCAAGCCCCGTCCCCTCGCCCTTCGGCTTGGTCGAGAAGAACGGTTCGAAGAGTCGCGCCTGCACCTCCTCATCCATGCCGGTGCCGGTGTCGCTCACGGCGATCAGCACGCCAGGCGGCTCGATCTCCGCGGGCGTTTCGCCGCCCGCGGCATGCGCAGCGGCTTCATCTTCGCGGATCTCGATCGTGAGGACGCCGCCCTTGGGCATGGCGTCACGCGCGTTGACGGCGAGATTCAGGAGCACCTGCTCGAGTTGCACCGGGTCCATCAGGACGACAGCGGCGCGCTCCGGACGACTGAGTTGCAACTGCGCGCGACCCTGGAGTAGGTGCTTCAGCATCACCTCCATGCCGCCCACGACTGCCGCGGCATCAATCACCCTCGGTTCGATCGGCTGCTTCCTCGCAAAGGCGAGCAGCTGACGTGTGAGTGCTGCAGCCCGCTTGGAGCCATCCAGAATCGCGCGCGCTTCGTCGGCCTCGACGCTGCCGGGCGCGAGTTGCCGGGCGAGCCGCTCCGCATTTCCCATCGTCACCATGAGCAGATTGTTGAAATCATGAGCGATGCCGCCGGCCAATCGGCCGATGCTCTCGAGTTTCTGCGACTGCAGGAACTGATGCTCGAGACGCCTGATCATCGTCAGATCACGGGCGACGGTGGAGAGGAACTCGACCTCCCCGTGCTGGTCCCGATGCGCGAGCACGACCTGCGAGACCGGGATCTCGCGGCCATCTCCAGCTCGAAGAATCGACTCACCGTGCCAACTGCCGTCGCGGAGTGCCGCAGGGATCGCCTCCTCGAAGATCATGCGGCCCGACTCGTCCGGGTGGAGTTCCGAAATTCTCGTGGAACTCAGGTCCTCATGGCGCGAGCGCCCGATCATCTGGCGGCCAGCCGGATTGATATACAACACTCGGCCATTGGGATCGGAGATGCCGATGAAGTCAGGGGTCGCATCGAGCATCGAGAGCAGCCGTTTCTGGATCGCCTCGGCCACGGATCGCTCCCGGATCATGGCGGTGAAGGAGCGGAACAGCAGTGCCACCTCGCGATTCCCGGGTTCGGGCAGGGGAGCGGCGAAACCGCTCACGCCATAGTCGTGGAGCACCTTGCTGAGAGTCTCGACAGGACGCGCGACGTGATCCGCCAGGATCAGGCCGATGATGAACACCGCCAGCATGAGCAGGCCCATCAAGAGCCACATCGGCGCAAGGATGCCGCGGACGAGCGCATCGACCTGAGCCCTCGGCACGACGACGACGAGCATGAGCTCGACTTCACGGAGTCTCGCGGAAGCCCCGATCCACCTCTCACTGTGGCGTGTGCCGTACCACGGCTCGGCGGCTCCGAGATGCGCGCCTGCGAAGAGGGAGTCCAACCGCCAGAATCCATCCGGCTCCTCCGCGCTGTCCGAGAGCCCCGCCGAGCGGGCGAGCACGCGACCCTCCTTGTCGAACAGGGCGACCTCCCAGGCTTGCGGGAGATGCGCATCGGTGATCGACGAGTAGAGCGCCGGGTTGCGGTCCTGCGCACCGAGCGATGCAACGAGCACCCCGAGGATGACGCCGCGGTCATCACGGACGGGGGTCCCCGCGGAGAAACTGCGGTTCCCCGCCGTCGAGATACGAGGAGCGCCGAAGTGCGTGCGGCCGGTGGCCATCGGGATCCTGAAGTAGTCGCGGTCTGACCGATCGGAGCCTTGGCGCTCGGGCTTGGTGGGGCGCAGGAGGATGCGGCCCCGGGCGTCGAGCAGCGTGTAGTCGATGAAGTGCGAACTCGTGGCGTCCATCACGCGCAGGAGCGCATCCGCGCGCTCGGGGTTCATGCGCCGGATGTCCGCGATCCGCGCGGCCGCCTCGAGCTCGGTCCGGGCTGACCTGAATTCCCGGTCGATGGTCGTCGCGACGGCGGTCGCGCGCGCCACCAGGCGTTGCAACTCGCGCGCCTCGAGCTCGTGCCGAAGCCTCGGCTGCAGCACGAGCAGGAATGCCAGCGTGATCGCGAGCTGCAGCAGCAGCACGATGCCGGTGATCTGGGAGCGGAGCGACCACGGCATGCTGGCCGTCTTCTCTGGCAGTGGGCTCATGTCAGAGGTCCCATTCCGAGTCCAGCGTCAGTCGGCGCTCGTGGGTGCGCGCGCCAGTCAGAGAGCGCATCAAACGGGCTGAGATCGAGAGACGCCAGCCCTCGCGCAGAGCCGTCCGGACTCCCAGGCGCAATCCCTCGTAGTTCGTGCGCATCGAATGCCACCCCGATTCGGCGAGCGCATCGAGCACCGCCTCGCGCTCGAGCCGCTGGCCGGTCGCCATGACCTGCCAATCCCGCGCTCGCGCGGCGCTCCCGGCACGCAACTCGATGGAGTAGCCGATATTCTCGTGGCCCACCGCGACATTGCGTACAGCCTCAGCCGAACATCTCCAGGGACGCGCGCCCTTCCAATCCGAAACGACGAGGCCGGAGATCAAGTCGTAGTCGTTCGCCAGCGCGCCTTCGACGTCGAGGGCATTGCTTCCGCGGGAGAACCGGAGCGACGTTCCCTCGACCGCCCCGAGCTCATGGTACGTGCCGGCGATGCGCCAACCGAGGCCGTTCGGACTCGGCCGAGCGAGCCCGATCTGGGCCACTCCGACCGTTGCATCCGCATCGGACTCGCGCTCCTCCAGCACGAAGTAGCCGAGGATCAAGCTGGCACCCGATCCCTCGAGAAGCGCGGCGATGCCCTCCGGCGAGACATCCTCATCCCAGACCAGCCCCTCGTGCGCGATCGGATTCTGCAACTTGCCGGCAAGCAGAGCCGTTCCGGGCCGCGGCTCCCACCGCACCCACAGCCGATCGAGCCGGAGATCCTTCTTCACGAAGCCGTCCCCGAGCGTGATGTTGCCCGAAGTCGGATCGGCTGAACCGGTGGTGAGCCTCGCGCCGGCGCTCAGGTCGGGAGCCATCTGGCGCGTCGCGCCGATCCGGAGTCGCGCACGGAAGCGGTGACGCAGCGTGTCACCGAGGGCGGACTCACGCGACTGGCCGTCGTAACGAAGTCGCAGCGCGCTCTCGACGCGAATCGGGGTCGCGCCCTGGGTGAACGACGGGATCGCCATGAACGAAAACGTCAGCCCGGCGAACCGGAGCGCCCGCAGCGGCACGCCGAACAGGTCTGGAAGCCTTGCCGGGCTCGCTCTCATCCGGTCGGAGTCCTCGCATCGTGTGCTCACCGCATCACGACCGGGCGGATCATGATGAGTTCAAGAACTCTGCGTGCAGATCGCATCCTACAGCCTGGAGTCCCAACTGGCTCAGTCGGCGCGAGTCCGCATCGCCCGGCGCGCCAATGCACTGAGTGCAAGGGCTCGGATTCCGGAAGTCGTCCACCTCAGCTTGCCGCTGGCGCGAGGGGGCGGCTCGGCCAGCGCCGCCCGCCACACCTCCACCTCGATTTTCCGATGCGTGATCGTGTGCCGCACGCGCTCGCCCGTGTCCGCGAGCCTCACGACTCGGATACCGAGCCCGGACAACTCGCGTCGAAGCGCCGATCTCGCATCGGCGTCGTCCTCGAGATCGACGCCCGGCGGCTCCCACATCCCCGCGAGCAGGCTTCCCTCCAGGCGGGTCACCAGCGTCCGGCCCCTCGATTCGATCAGCACGATCGCCCGCCGCAACGAGACACTCGCGCGACGCTCCGCCACGGGTGGGAACTCGTCCACGCGTTCGAGCGCATGGGCACGGCACCAGTTGCGAACCGGGCAGCGATCGCACGCGGGGGATCGCGGCGTGCACAGGGTTGCGCCAAGCTCCATCAGGGCCTCGTTCCAGGCGCCGGCGTCGCGATGTCGGCCGCTGCGCGAGCCGCCCCCGGGAACGAGCGCTTCCGCCATGGCCCACAATCGTTTGGCATCGGCGGGCCGCCTCACCGCGAGCGGCGCCGCCGCCCAGCGCGAGAGCACCCGGGCCACGTTGCCATCAAGCACGGCCAGAGCCGATCCGAAACCCATGGAGAGCACCGCGCCGAGCGTGTAGCGGCCCACTCCGGGCAGCGCACCGAACGCGGTGGGTTCGGAGGGGACGACGCCCCCATGATCCCGCACCACGATCCGGGCACTCGCATGCAGCGACCTCGCGCGGCGGTAGTAGCCGAGCCCGGCCCACTGCGCGAGCACGTCGTCGAGCGGCGCGGCGGCGAGCGCCTCGACGCTCGGGAAGCGGTGCACGAATCGCTCGTAGTAAGGTATCGCGGTCGCCACCTGCGTCTGCTGCAGCATCACCTCGCTGAGCCAGATGCGGTAGGGGTCCCGGCTCCCGCGCCACGGCAGATCGCGGCGATGGCGGCGGAACCAGGCGAGCAGTGCACGCCTCAGCGCCTTCGTCTCCAACTCGCCCATCGCATCCGTCTTGGAGCCCGCTCCGCGCATGTCCGCCTCTGATCCGATCCGTCAGCGATTCACCGAGATGATCGAGCGCCCCGAGGGCGAGTTCGAACTCGCCCACACGGCACTGCTGGTCGCCGCCGAGTCCGAGCCCTCTCTCGATGTCGACGCCGAGTTGGCGAAGCTCGATGAGTGGGCGCGGACGCTGCTGGCACGTCTCGACCCCGTATGGAATCCGCTCCAGCGCCTCGCCAGGCTGCGCACGTTCATGTACGAGGAACTGGGCTTCCGGGGCGACGTGCAACATTACTACTCGCCGGAGAACTCCTTGCTCAACTCGGTGATGGCGCGCCGCCAGGGGATCCCGCTCACCATGAGCATCCTGTTCCTCGAACTCGGGTGGCGCATTGGAGTGCCGTTCGAGGGTGTCGGCTTTCCGGGGCACTTCCTCGTTCGGCTCACGGGACTGCCCGAGGACCTGCTGCTCGATCCGTTCGATCACGGCGGCAGTGTCCACGAGGAGGACTGCCGCCGCATGCTCGCCAGTTCGACCGGCGGCGTGCTCGAGTTCGACGAGGCGATGACGCGCTCGATCGGCAAGCGCGAGATGATCGCGCGGCTGCTCTTCAACTTGAAGGTCGCCTGTCTCAAGGCGGGCCGCTTCGAACAGGCCCTCTCGGCAGTCGAGCGCCTGCTGCTCATCCACCCCGAGGATGCGATCGAGGTCCGGGATCGCGGCCTGCTGCTCTACCAGCTCGACCAGTATCGCGCGGCCGCTCGCTCGCTCGAACGCTACTTGGAGATGCGTCCGAGTGCCGACGACCGTGGCGAGATGGAGCGCCATCTGGCCGCGCTCCACATGATGATGGTGGGTGCGAGCGAGGACGGACCCGAGGGCGAAGGCGCCCCGTGACTCAGGTGCGCGAGGGGAACTGACTAGCGTCCTTGAGATTCGGCGTCTTCGCCTGGCTGCCGGTCCAGGCGCACTGCATCACCACGCCGCAGCGCGGGCATTCGAAGCGCGCGCCCGAGCCCTCCTCGGCGGTGGGCATCCAGCGCTCGAGCTTGGTCTGGCAGGCGGGCGAATAGCAGAGATACACGCACAGCGGCATCGCGCGGACTCCTATCGTGACTCGTCGGCGTTCGTCTCGACGAACGCGTGCATCGTGACTCCGGGGTGTTCGGGCGACAACTTGATCGTGCGCTCGAGCGGTCCCACATCGATCCAGAAGAGCCGCGGCTCGCGCACCTCGATGAACACGCCGCCTCGCGCGTCGGTTCGAAGGTCGCGTCCGCGAACCGCCTCGTCGGGCCACGCCTCATCGCGCAGCACCCACACGCGGGACTCTCCCTGCGGCGGCGGGCTCAGCACCACGCCGACACGATCGGCACTATAACGGATGGCCAGGAACTGCGCCGGGCAGCCCCTGTTCCTGATAGCGGAACTGAGCGCTGAACATCGGCTCCTCGCCCGCCTCGCGCTTGGCGAGCGGCCCCTTCGGCACACGGCCGGCACCCAGTTCGATGCGGTGCGAGAGCGGCAGCGAGGGCAGCGGCATGAAGGGTGTCGGCGTGATGGGCGGCTCGATGCGCGACAAGCGCTCACGAATCGAGAGTTCGATCTCCGCGAGCGTGGCGTCGGCGACATCCACCGCTTCGCCGCCCGCCTCGAACAGCGCGAAGGCCGGCGCGTCCCGCCTTGCCACCAGCCGGGCGCTCATGCGCAGGCCGGCATCACTCGCCATGGGGAGCGTCAGTCCGAGACGTCTAGCGAGCCGCGCGGGTACGCCGCTGTCGACTGCGAACGCGTAGCTCGGGACGTGCACGGCGATCACCCGGGCATGCGGCGAGAACGCACGATGCCAGCGTTCGGCGGCGAGCAGGGCGGGCTCGGCTGCGGCTTCGGTGTCATCGACCAGCACGAACACCGACGGCTTGCCGACGAGATCCGAGTCCGACAACGCCCCTCCGCTCACCCACTGGGTGAGCAGCGCGAGCGAAGGCCGGTCCGCCGCAGGACGCACCGCGGTGTCACGTAGTCCGGGCAGGACGCTCGGACCGACGATCAGGATGAGGCCGGCGACCACGACCACGAGCGCGGCGACGGCAATGACAGGAGAGGGAACCCGCATCACGGCAACAGGATAGAAGCCTGTGAATCCCGCGTCACGCGGCCTCGGTCAGCACGTCCTCGTGCTAGAGTCGGCCGCGTCCGACCCCACCATCCACGCCGGTGCGCAGGCGCACTGGCTCAGCGAGGAGTCCTGATGAGTTCCAAGCGTCTAGTGCTCGCCCTGTTCGCGACGCTCGCCCTCGCGGCGGCCGGTTGCAGCGGCGGCGGAAGCAGCAAGGCCCCAGTCGAAGGCTTCAAGATCGGCATCATGACCGGCACGGTCTCGCAGAACGAAGAGGAGTTCCGTGCGGGTGAGCAGGTGGCCGCCAAGTACGGCAACCGCGTCGTGCACGTCACCTACCCCGACAACTTCATGCAGGAGCAGGAGACGGTCATCGCGCAGCTCACCGGGCTCGCCGCCGACCCGCAGATCAAGGTGATCATCGTGAGCCAGGCGATCCCGGGTTCAGTCGCCGCGGCGCGCAAGATCAAGGAGCAGCGCCCCGACATCAAGATCGCATTCATCGAGCCGCACGAGGATCCGCCGCTCGTCAATGAGGTCGCTGACCTCGCGATCATGCCCGATCAGCTGACGCGCGGACGCACCATCCTCGAAGAGGCCAAGGCGATGGGCGCGACGACGTTCGTGCACTACTCGTTCCCGCGCCACATGTCGCAGGAGCTGCTGGCCCGCCGCCGCGACCTGATGAAGCAGGCGGCCGACAATCTCGGGATGAAGTTCGAGTTCGTCACCGCTCCCGATCCGATGGCCGAGGGCGGTCTTCCGGCAACGCAGCAGTTCGTGCTCGAGGATGTGCCGCGGCAGCTCGGCAAGCATGGCGGGGCGACCGCGTTCTTCTCGACCAACTGCGGCATGCAGGAGCCGCTCATCAAGTCGGTCCTCACGTCGGGCGAGGGCTATGTGCCCGAGCAGTGCTGCCCCAGCCCGACGCACGGCTACCCGGGCGCGCTCGGCGTGCAGATCCCCGCGGGCAAGGCCGGCGATATCGCGTACATCAACAGCGAGAACAAGCGCATCGTCGCCGAGCACGGCATGACCGGACACTTCGGCACGTGGATCGCGCCCGAGAGCATGGTCGCGACGCGCGCCGCGGTGGACCTGCTGGTCGACTCGGTCGACGGCAAGATCGACCTGAAGGACATGGCCACGGTGAAGGAGTACATGGAGCGCGAGGCCGGAGCCAAGGTCCAGATCGCGCGCTACGACGAGAAGTCGGGCAACCAGTTCATGGTCGTGCTCGACCACATCATCTACTAGCCCACGTCTGCATCGCATCGGACCCCGCGCCCTCCTCGAGAAGGCGCGGGGTTCTTGCGTTCCGGGGGCCTGCTTCAGCGCGCCTCGCCTCCGTCCGAGACTTGGGGGCGAGCGGCCGGGGGGACCCGGCGGCACGGAGGGGACGTGTTCCTGGCACTGGCGCTGATCGTCTCGTGGTGGTTCGCAGCGCTCGTGACACCACGCGCGCCCGAGCGACTCGATGCCCGGATGATCGCCGATGGAGCGGGCGGTCACTGGCTCGCTTGGTGCGAGCGAGGCGATCGAGACGTCGTCGGCCTGCGGCTCACTCGCCTCGATGCCGAGGGACAGGCTCGCTCCGGCTGGCTCGACGAGGGGCTCGCCATCGACGAGGCGCAGGACGCGCAGCGCGAACCCGCGCTCGCGCTCGACGGCCGAGGCGGTCTGTGGCTGGCCTGGAGCGATCGACGAGGCGGCCCTCGGCGCATTCACGCCGCGCACGTCGGAGCCGATGGCGCACGCCTGTCACCCTCTCGCCGCCTCGGAGGTCAGGGGCGTGAGGAGTTCCATCCGACGGTGATGAGCGCGGGCGATGGTGGCGCGTACATCGCGTGGCAATCGTGGGATGGCCGCAGCAGCGATGTGCAGGCGATCCGGCTCATGCCCGACGGCGAGCCCGCAACCGGCTGGCCCGTGCACGGCCTCGGCGTGGCCGACTCACCATTCGATGAGTGCTCGCCCCATTGGATCGCGCGGCCCGAGGGACCGGGCCTGTCATGGATCGCCTACGACGGCCCCGAGCCATCGCAGGGACGCCAGCGCGAGGCGCTCCTCTCGCGCGGCGAGCCTCGCATCCTATGGCGAGACGGCCCCTTCGGCCGAATGCACGCGCGCTGAGCGCCGGGCTCCGACCGGGCGAGGGGCACGGTAGCTCGAAACTCCCCCTATCCAGCGGCCTGCCGGAGGTCTAGGCTCGTTGAACAGAAGGGCGGCGGCGCCGACTCGGAATGGCGCAGCCCCCGTGAAGTTCCATGGAGGGGACATGAGCCACGATTCACGTGCGCCGCGCACATCGGCCGCAGAGGTTCCGCCGATGTTCCTCGATCCTTCCGGGCAAGAGCCGCTGCTCGGGTTCGATGCCGCCCGCAACGCAGGGCGCCCATCGCTCGTCATCACACTCGCCGCCCTGGGCGGAGCGCTGTTCGGCGGCGCGACGGGCGGCGACGACCGCCTGCTGAGCGCGGTCGTGTTCGCGGTGCTGTTCGCGATGGGCGCGTGGGTGCTGAGATTCGTCGTGGGCCTGGTCCGGGAACTGCTCGACGGCTCGACCTGAACCCGCCTTCGCAGCCTCCATCTGCCGACCGCCCGGGGCCCGCGTGGCCTCGGGCGGTCGCGCTTGCGGGGCACTCGCGGCGCGGGCATGCTGCCGCGTCTCTCCCACCTTCACTGGGCCCCCATGACCGCTCCGGTTCTCGAGCTGCGCGACATCATCAAGGAGTACGAGGGGAATCGCGTCCTCAAGGGCGTCTCCCTCACGGTGCGCCCCGGCACGATCCACGCGCTGCTGGGTGAGAACGGCGCCGGCAAGAGCACGCTGATGAACGTGCTGTTCGGCATGCCGGTGATCCACCAGACAGGCGGCTTCCAGGGCAGCGTCCTGTTCGAGGGCGCCGAGGTGAAGTTCGGCTCCCCCGCCGACGCCATGGCGGCCGGCCTCGGCATGGTGCATCAGGAGTTCATGTTGCTTCCCGGATTCACGATCGCCGAGAACATCAAGCTGAATCGGGAGCCGACCAAGCCGTCGCCGCTCTCGGCCATCTTCGGCAAGCGGCTCGAGACGCTCGACATCCCGCTCATCCGCAGCGACGCCAAGGCGGCGTTGGCGCAGGTCGGCATGGGACTGGACGAGTGGGCCCCCGTTGCGGGTCTGCCGGTCGGCCACATGCAGTTCATCGAGATCGCGCGTGAAGTCGACAAACGCAACGCCAAGCTGCTCATCTTCGACGAACCGACCGCCGTTCTGACCGAGAGCGAGGCCGAGGAACTGCTCGCGGTGATGAAGCAGCTGGCGGCCAAGGGTCTCGGCATCCTCTTCATCACGCATCGGCTCGATGAGGTGATGGCCGTCGCGGACGAGATCACCGTGCTGTGCGACGGCGCCGTCGTCGGTCGCATGAAGCCGAGCGAGACCACGGTCGGGCGCATCGCCGAGGTGATGGTCGGCCGTCCCGCAGCGCTCGTGCGCCATGTCGATGAGCGCTCCACCGCGCCGCGTGCCGCCAAGCTCGAGATCCGGAACCTCTCGGTGGAGATGCCAGGCGAGCGCGTGCATGAGGTGTCGTTCACGCTGCAGAAGGGCGAGATCCTCGGACTCGCCGGACTCGCCGGGCACGGCAAGATCGGCATCGCCAACGGCCTCATGGGCCTGTCCCCGGCGAGCGGCGCGGTGCTGAAGGACGGCCAGCCGTTCGCGCTCAACGACCCGCGCGCCGCGATCCACGCAGGCCTCGCGTTCGTCTCCGAGGACCGCCGCGGCGTCGGAATCCTTCCCGATGAGAGCATTGAGCTGAACATCGCCCTCACGGCGCTCGAGGTGCAGGGCAAGTTCCTCCTGCCGGGCCCGATCCCGGCGCTTCGCCTGATGGACGCCCCCGCCATCCGCAAGCACGCGCTCGCCAAGATCGAGCAGCTCGACGTGCGCTGCACCGGGCCGACGCAGCACGTGCGCCGACTGTCGGGCGGCAATCAGCAGAAGGTGTGCCTCGCGCGCGCCATGACCCTGGCGCCCGACACGTTGTTCGTCTCCGAGCCGACGCGCGGCATCGACGTGGGCGCCAAGGAGCTCGTTCTCGACCTGCTGCGGCAGCTCAACCGCGACGAAGGCCTGACGCTGCTCATCACATCCTCGGAGCTCGCGGAACTGCGCGCCGTATGCGATCGCATCGTGATCATCTACCACGGGCGCATCGTCACGATCCTCAAGCCGGACGCCAGCGACGAGCAGTTCGGGCTGGCGATGGCAGGCGAGCTCGCCGAGGCGGCTCACGC
>JAYWEM010000075.1:0-4375 GCA_043779265.1 bacterium
TCTCGGTGGGCGGCGCCATCTGCGGCGCTTCGGCCGTCGTGGCCGCCGACAGCGTCGTGCAATCCGAGAAGCGCGACTCGGCCATCGCGCTCGGCGTCATCACGCTCTTGGGCACGGTGGGCATCGTGATCTACCCGTGGGTCGGCCGCGCCCTCTCGATGAACGACTTCGCGTTCGGCCTGTGGAACGGCGCGACGCTGCACGAGATGGCGCAGGTGGTGGCCGCTGCATCGGGCTTCAGCGAGCACGCGAAGACCGTGGCCACTGTGGTCAAACTGGCGCGCATCACGTTGCTGGCGCCCGTCGTGTTCGCTCTCGCGTGGTGGCTCCGCCGAAGCGGCACCGCGGGCGAGGCGAAGGTGGCGGCGGTGCCGTGGTTCCTCGTGATGTTCGTGGTGTTCGCCGGGATCAACAGCGCCGGCGTGCTGCCGGCCGCTTGGCTCGACGTGCTCCGACGCGCCGATCTGTGGTTGCTCTGCGTCGGCATGGCGGGCGTCGGACTGCAGACCGGGTTCCACGACCTGAAGGCCGCCGGATGGGCGCCGATCGCCGCGGGCGCCGCCCAGTGGATCTTCCTCGCCGTCGTCGCGCTGCTGATGGCGCGCTTGGTCGGGCTCTGATCCAGCGTCAAGCCGCTTCCCGGTCCTCGCTGGGAGCTTCGCTCGCGCGGGAACCGAGTCGGCAGGAGCGCAACGCCTCGAGGATCTCGGGGCTCAGACCCGTACCACGATCGCGCTCCATCAGCGACAGCGCGGCCTCCGGCGACATCGCCGCGCGATAGGGTCGCTCGGCCGAGAGCGCGTCATAGACGTCGGCCACCGCGAGCACCTGCGAGAGCAGCGGGATCTGGATGCCGCGCAGGCCGCGACAGTAGCCACTGCCATCGAGGCGTTCGTGGTGAGCCGCGGCGGCGAACGCGAAGCCCTCGAAGCCCTCGATGTGCTCGAGCACGCGCTCGGTATGGAACGCATGCAACCGCATCACCTCCCATTCGGGCGCCGTCAGGGCCGTCGGCTTGTCGAGGATGCGATTCGGCACGGCCAGCTTGCCCAGATCGTGCAGCAGCGCGGCACGACGGACATCGCCTCGCTCGGCCGCACTCCAACCCAGGGCATCGGAGATCTCGACGGCGATCTGCGCGGTGCGCATCGAATGCGCGCCGGTGAACGGCGACTTGGCATCCACCACGCTCGCGAACGCCTCGGCCACCCGGTCCACGGTGCGGTGCGTCGCCAGCAGCGCCGCGCCTCCCGGTTCGGCCTCGCGCACCGCGGCGTGCAGTTCGCTCGTGTCCATGGCGAGCCACTCGACCAGCAGCGGCTCGATGCCGCGACAGGCATCGACCACGACCGGGTCGAACCAGCGTCCACGACGCTCGCGCACCACGTGCAGGCCCGCAGCCGGCCCGCCGCGCACCGCGAACACCTCGAGCGTCTGGGCCAGGCCGAGGATGCGCGCCTCGAGCGGGATCGCATCGCCTTCGAGACCGTCAGGATGACCGTGCCCATCCCAGTGCTCATCGAGCGCGCGCACGGCATGGGCCGCGGCGCGGCCCATGCCGAGCGTGGTGACGATCTCGAAGCCGCGCTCGCAACGCAGTTGCACCAACTCGGCGGCCACGCCGGGGCCGCGCTTGGCCAGCGCCGCGATACGGCGAGCGCGTTCGCCCCACGAGGCACCGGGGGCGGCCTGTGCGAGCCCGAAGAACACGGCGCGGAAGTACTGGCTCCAGTCCACTCGCATCCGCGCGGACTTCATGGCGCGGTCGTCGCCGCCGAACAACGAGAACACGCGCGCCGCATTCGAGGAGCAGCCGACATCCTTGAGGAGCGCGGCGTAGTAGAGATCGCGGCGCTGCGCGAGCGGCAGGCCGAGCCGATCGCCCAGTTCCATCGCGACCAAGCAGGCCCGCAGGGTATGACCCATCGGCTGGCCCTCGGTCAGATCGAGAGCGAAGGAAAGCGCGGACAGGACACCCGAGAGAGGCACCACGTCCGGCGTCGATGCCGGAGGTCGATACGCCACTCTGCGATTATCGGAGCGAGAACCCTCTCGCTTGAGCGATGGGGCTCATTCGCCGTCACTTCCGCCGGTCGGGCTCGTGCAGGTTGCACGATGCAGGGTCATCGGACTCCGGATCCACGCGCCGATTCTGGGCGAGAGCGTTGTCAGTCCCGGCTCGAGGGGCCTACACTTCTCCCGACAGGCCCCTCCTCTCGCGCACCACCCTCTCGCCGGGCTCGGCTCGTCGCCACCCGTCTCGCAGGGCCTCTCCGCATCCATCGTCCAGGAGTCCCCGAATGGCCCCCGAGCCGAAGCGGACGTTCGTTCTATCGTGCATGGCGTTCTCGGCCGCGCTGCTGGCGCTGGCCGCTCCCGCGCACGCGCTCCGAATCGTCAACTACAACATCCTCAACTATCCGAGCAGCAGTTCGACCGGCGCGCTCAACGCCACGGTGAGGAATCCGCACTTCCGCACCATCTTCTCGCCACTCGGCGCGGATGTGGTCGTCGTCCAGGAGATGCAGTCGCAAGCCGGCGTCACGCTGTTCCTCAACGATGTCCTGAACACACTCGAGCCCGGACAGTGGGCGGCCGCACCGTTCACCGACGGCAACGACACCGACAACGCGCTGTTCTACAAGCCGACACGGATCGTGTTCCTCGCTCAGCGCAGTTTCTACGTGTCGGTCGACCGCACGCGCCTCGTCAACGAGTACCGTGTGCGGCCGGTGGGCTATGCGAGCAGCGCGAGCGAGTTCCGCATCCTGTCGCAGCACCTCAAGGCCTCGAACACGACCGCGGATGCGGCCCAGCGGCTGCGCGAGGCCATCGGGATCCGCGACACCATGAACGCCTACCCGACTGGAACGCACGCGATCCTGATGGGCGACTTCAACATCTACTCCGGCAACGAGGGCGCGTTCCTCAAGTTCAAGGAACTGCAGGCCGCCAACAACGGCCGCCTCTACGATCCGCTGAACGCACCGGCCATCACCTGGAACACCGCGGCCCTCGCCGCGATCCACACTCAGAGTCCCTGCAGCACGTGCCCGGGCGGCTGGGCCACCGGCGGGCTCGATGACCGCTTCGACATGTTCCTGCCCACCTACGCGTGGAACGATGGCAACGGCTACGAACTGCTGGCCTCGACCTATCGCTCGGTCGGCAACGACGGGCAGCACTACAACAAGAACATCACCGACGCGCCGACGATCCCCGAGGGCGCGGGCTACGCCTCGGCCCTGCTCAACGCCGCGGACCACCTGCCGATCCGTGTCGATCTGATGTTGCCGGCGAAGGGCAGCCTCACGCCCCTGCTCGCGTTCGGCAGCGTGATCGCCGGCGCCACGGCTCCCTCGCTCGACCTCACAGTCGCCAATGCCAGCGCCGCGCTCGACACGCTCGACGGCCTCGACTACACGCTCGTCGCTCCCGTCGGCTTCACGCTCGCGGGCGGTCCGTTCAGCGCGCTCGAGGGCAGCTCCAATCAGCACCCGGTCTCGATGCTGACCGCGACGCCGGGAATCAAGACCGGCGACATCCAGATGACGAGCGACGACCCGGACTCACCGACTCGGCAGGCGGCGGTCTCGGGCCTCGTGCTGCGACACGCCGAGATGTCGCTCGATTCGCTGGTCGCCCAATCGGTACTGACGCTCGACTTCGGCACGGAACAAGCGGGCGCGCACCCGACGCTCGAGTTCCGCGTCCATGATCTGGGCTTCGACGCGCTGCAGGCCCAGCTGCTTCTGACGGGCACGGTGTTCACGGGTGGCGACGATCGGTTCGCGCTCACGCCACCCTTCACGCCCGAGGCCATCGGCGCGATCGGTCGCACCTTCAACGTGACGTTCGACCCGATCGGCGCCACCGAGGACTCGCTTTACGAGGCCTCGCTCGAGATCACCGGCGCCGACGAGCCGCTGCCGGGCGCCCTTGCGGTCGCCAGTCTGTCGCTGTCGCTTCGCGCGAGGCTCGAAGCCGGCGGCACCGTGGGCATCGCGGCGCAGGCGCCGCCCGTCGCGACGGTGCTGTTCGCTCCCGCGCCGAACCCGCTGCGCGAGTCGAGCACGATCCGCTTCGAGCTCGCCCGTGACGAGCAGATCGCGCTCGATGTTCATGACCTGAGCGGCCGACGCATCGCGCGGTTGATCGACTCCCGTCTCTCGCCGGGGCGCTACTCGGTCACCTGGACCGGTCGCGACTCGCGAGGCCTTGCCGCCGAGCCCGGCCTCTACTTCGTGCGCATGACCACGACGAGCGGCGATCGCATGACCGCCCGCCTCGCGATCGTGCGCTGATCGCCTCATCCGGAAGCAGGAGGTGGCCATGAGACGCTGGCTGATGTCGCTGCTGTTGCTCCTGGCCGCAG
>JAYWEM010000076.1:0-10295 GCA_043779265.1 bacterium
CCGTGCTCACGCCTCGCGGCGTGACGAGCCGCGCCAGATAGAGCCCGGGGGGCGCGGTGAGGCCGCCGTCCGAGTGTCCGTCCCATTGCAGCGAGTGCGAGCCGCCTGCCAGAACGCCCTCGTGCACGGTGGCGACGAGCCGGCCCGCCAGGTCATGGACGCGCAGCGAGACCGCAGCCTCTCGCGGCAACGCGAAACGAAGCGAAGTCGTGGCACGAGCGGGGTTGGGCGCAGCCTGCAGTCTTGCCTCGACGCGCGGCACCGACACGACGGGCGCATCCAGCACCATGTAGCGCGTGTGATACCAGGTCCACAGCGAGTCGAGTCGCGTGGTGTCATCGACGTCGCGCCCGAATGCGATCAGTGAGCGCGAGGTCTCGGCGGCGTTCCGGAAGATCGAGGGGAGCAGTGGCGAGTTCCAGTCCGAGCCCGAGATGGGGCCGCGGCCGCGCACGAACGTCGGTCCGTGCGCGTGGTACTGCGAGCCGATCACCGCCACCGACAGTTGGTTCACGCCAGTCCAACCGACATGTTGGATCCAGCGCCCGTCCCAGTCGGTCTGCTCGCAGCCCGAGAAGCAGTAAGAACGCTGCAGGACCTGCCCCTGCAGATCCCGGAATCGCACGGCGCGCGAGGTGGTCGAGAAGGCGACGCGCGGCAGGTAGGCTTGATAGGACGTCGATTCGGGCATCTCGCCGAAGAACACGGTGCGCTTGACCTCGTACCACGGCTGGTCCGCGGGGATCGTGTAGACCGTCTCGACCGAGGGCTCGTAGTCGGTCACCGACTGGATGCCGATCACGACCTGCGTGTCGCTCTGCGCGATCACGAACCAATCGCCGACCAGGATCTCGAACGGCCGGATGTAGCTGGTGCCCGAGATGCCGCGCGCGCTCTGTCCCCAGAACTCATTGAGCCCCGAGTCGTCGGTCAGGTCCTGGCTCGGGTGCCAGTCCTTGTACGTGACCTGCCGCAGCGCTTCGGGGCATGCGGTATCGAAGCGCAGGATCAGGCGCGAAGTCTCGACCCGGCGATTGACCAGGTCGACGACGATCCCCTCCGCAACGGCTGGTCGGGGGATGAGCGCCGCAAGGAGCAGTGCGAGGAGGAGGCGCATGGACCCATGAGTCTAGGCGAGTCGGCGCGCTGCTGGGAAGCTCCAAGCAGGGCTCGGGCCCAGCGAACCTCCGATTCCCGAGGCACTTGCCCGATGCGGCCGAGCGTCCTACATTGCCTCCCGGCCCGTGCCGAAGTCCCATCACCTTCAAGGCGTTCCTGAGAGTCCGCCAAGGGAGAACGGTCCCCATGATGACCAGCCATGCCTCGCTGACCCCGACGCCAGAGAGCGCGGGGTTTCTTTCTACCCCGCCACTCGCCTCCGATCCGCGCCACCTGCTGGGGCTCGAGGGGCTCTCGCGTGAACGACTGACCGAGTGGCTCGACGCCGCAGCGGCCGAACGCGAGCTGCTTCGCGCCGGCGGCCCCGACCGCACCGACTTGGCCGGCTGCATGGTCATGCTGGCCTTCGTCGAGGACTCGACGCGCACGCGCACGAGCTTCGACATCGCCGCCAAGCGACTCGGCGCCCAGACGGTCTCGTTCAGCGCCAGCGCCAGTTCGCTCAATAAGGGCGAGTCGGTGCTCGACACGATGCGACTGTTCGAGGCGATGGGAGCGCAGGTGCTGGTGGTGCGCCACTTCGTCTCGGGCTCGTCGGCGCACCTGGCGGCGAGGCTGCCGCGCATGGCGGTGATCAACGCGGGCGACGGCATGCACGAGCACCCGACCCAGGGCCTGCTCGACCTCCTGACGCTGCGCGACCGCTGGAACGGCCGGTTCGAGGGCCGTCGCCTGGTGATCGTCGGCGACATCGCCCACTCGCGCGTCGCGCGCTCGGCGATCGCGGGGCTCTCGGCGCTGGGTGCCCATGTGACGGTGTGCGGCCCCGAGACGCTGATGCCGGCCGAGGTCGAGGCGCTCGGCTGCACGCGCGCCGACACACTGGATGAGGCGCTCGAGAACGCCGACGGCGTGATGGCGCTGCGGTTGCAGCGCGAACGCATGGAGAGCGGCCTGCTGCCGGCACTGGGCGAGTATGCTTCGCGATTCGGCGTGACCCCGGCTCGCGTGCGGCTCATGAAGCCCGGCGCCCCGGTGATGCACCCGGGGCCGGTGATGCGTGGAATCGATCTGCCCTGTGAAGTGGCCGATGGAGCCTCGAGCGTGGTGCTCGAGCAGGTGGCGAACGGAGTCGCAGTGCGTTGCGCGGTGCTGAAGCGCGCATGGGCTGCATGGAAGGAGACGCATCGATGAGCCCGCTCCAGTTGATCCGCGGCGCGACGCACTGGCGTTCCGGCGAGCGAGTCGATCTCGCGATCCAGGACGGCTTGGTCGTGCCCGAACCGGCGCACCTGCCCGAGGACTCGACCGTGCTGGACGCGCGAGGCGCGGTGGTCGCGCCGGGCCTGGTGGACCTGCATGTCCACTTGAGGGAGCCGGGGCAGTCGGCCAAGGAATCGATCGCCTCGGGAACGCGCGCGGCAGCGGCGGGTGGCTTCACGTCGGTCGCCTGCATGCCCAACACCGATCCGGTCGTCGATACCGCGGCCTGGGTCGAGTGGGTGCGTCGTCGCGCCGAGGAGGCGAGGCACTGCCGCGTGCTGCCCATCGCGACGGTGACCATGGGACAGAAGGGCGAACAGTTGGCGCCGCTGCATGCGCTCGCCGCGGCGGGCGCCGTGGCGTTCTCCGATGACGGCCACCCGGTGCGCAACCCGGCGATGATGCGGCGCGCGCTCGAATACGCGCTCGGTACCGGTCGGCCCATCGTGTGCCACGAGGAGGATCCCGACCTCAAGGGCGATGGCGTGATGAACGAGGGCTTCACCGCCACACGGCTCGGTCTGCGCGGACTGCCCTCCGCCGCCGAGAGCGTGATGTGCCGCCGCGATGTCGAGCTGGCCGAGTTGACGGGCGGGCATGTGCATCTCGCGCACATCTCGTGCGCCGGTGGCTTCGCGGCGCTGCGAGATGCGCGTCGACGGGGGCTGCCGGTGACGGGCGAGACGTGTCCGCACTACTGGGTGCTCACCGACGAGGCGGTCGGCGACTACGACACCAACGCCAAGATGAACCCGCCGCTTCGTTCGGCCGAGGATCGCGACGCCTGCATCGCGGCGATCGTGGATGGCACGGTCGATTGCTTCGTCACCGACCATGCGCCCCACACCGCCGATGAGAAGACGCGCCCGTTCGCCGAGGCCCCGTTCGGCATCGTCGGGCTGGAGACCGCGCTCGCGCTGACGCTCACGTTCCTCGTGCGGCCGGGCCACTTGGCGCTGTCGCGCGCGATCGAGCTGTGGACCGATGCGCCGCGCAGTCTGTTCCATCTGCCCGAGGTCGACCTGGAGCCCGGATCGCCCGCCGATCTCGTGCTGTTCGATCCCGAGGCCGAGTGGACCGTGGACCCCGAGCAGTTCCACTCGAAGGGGCGCAACACCCCGTTCGCCGGCTGGGCGCTGCACGGCCAGGTGCTGGCGACGATGATGGACGGGCGGCTGACGCACGCCGCCCACGGCATCGCGTTCGGCGCGATGGCCACCGAGGTGGCGCGATGAAGCGGCGTGCCCCGGCGATGCTCGCACTCGAGGACGGCCGCGCTTTCCGAGGCGAAGGCTTCGGCGCGGTGACCGAGACGACCGGCGAGGTCGTGTTCAATACGGCCATGATGGGTTATCAGGAAATACTCTCGGATCCATCCTATTGCGGCCAGATCCTGACGTTCACCTACCCGCTGCTCGGCAACTACGGCGTCAATCCGGGCGACTTCGAGAGCGCCTCGCTGCGCGCACAGGGCATGGTGTGCCGCGACCTGTGCGATCGGCCGAGCAACTGGCGTTCGACCGGTACGCTCGAGGACCTGCTCGCGGAGTCCGGACTGCCCGGCATCACCGGCGTCGACACACGAGCGCTCACCCGCCATCTGCGTGACCGCGGCACCATGCGCGGCTGCCTCAGCACCGAAAGCGTCGATGCCGACGTGCTGGTCGAGAAGGCGCGCCAGAGTCCGCGCATGGAGGGCCTCGCGCTCGCCGACGTGGTGACGTGCGTCGAGCCCTACTGGTGGAGCGAGCACGGGCGCAGCGAACGCGAGCCCGCCAACGACGCCGATCGGCCGCTCGTGGTGGCGTTCGACTTCGGGATCAAGTGGAACATCCTGCGCCGACTCCGCGCCGAGGGCTTCAAGGTGCGCGTCGTGCCCGGCCGCACGCCGGCACGCGAGGTGCTGGCCCTCTCGCCCGACGGCGTGCTGTTGTCCAATGGTCCGGGAGACCCCGAGCCGCTCGGCTTCGCGATCGATGCCGCGCGCGAGATCACCGCGGCCCGAGTGCCGACGCTCGGCATCTGCCTCGGGCATCAGTTGCTCGGGCTCGCCTTCGGCGCGCGCACCCGCAAGCTCAAGTTCGGTCACCGCGGCGCCAATCACCCGGTCATCGATCGCCGCAACGGTCGCGTCGAGGTGACCAGCCAGAATCACGGCTTCTACGTCGATGCCGACACGCTGCCGCCGGGCGAGTTCGAGCTGACGCATTGGAGCGGCAACGACCACTCGCTCGAGGGCATGGTGCATCGCTCGCTGCCGGTGCTCGCCTGCCAGTACCACCCCGAGGCCGCTCCCGGTCCGCACGATTCGCGCCCGTGGTTCCGCGCGTTCGCCGACCTGGTGGTCGCCAAGCGAGGCCGCGCGATGCGCGAGCTGGCCGGGGAGGTGCGCTGATGCCACGCCGCGACGACATCAAGCGCGTCATGGTGCTGGGTGCTGGCCCCATCGTGATCGGGCAGGCGTGCGAGTTCGACTACTCGGGCACGCAAGGCTGCCGTGTGCTCAAGGCACTCGGCTACGAGGTGGTGCTGCTCAACTCGAACCCGGCGACGATCATGACCGATCCCGAGTTCGCCGACCGGACCTACATCGAGCCGCTGCTGCCGGACATCGCCGAGCGGATCATCGAGCGCGAGAAGCCCGACGCGCTGCTCGCCACGCTCGGTGGCCAGACCGCCCTCAATCTCGCCGTCGCCCTGTCGCACAGTGGCGTGCTCAAGCGCCACGGTGTGCGCCTGATCGGCGCCTCGCTCGAGGCGATCGAGAAGGCGGAGGACCGCGCGCTCTTCAAGCAGGCGATGGAGCGCTGTGGCCAGATGCTGCCGCGCAGCGGCTACGCGACCACGGTGGCCGACGCGGTGATGCTGGGCGAGCAGCTCGGCTATCCGCTCGTGATCCGCTCGTCGTTCACCTTGGGCGGCGCCGGCTCGGGCATCGTCATGGACCGACGCCAGCTGCGCGAGGCCGCGCGCGCCGGGATCGCGGCGAGCCCGAACAGCAGCATCCTCCTCGAGGAGTCCCTGCTGGGCTGGAAGGAGTACGAGCTCGAGGTCATGCGCGACGGTGCGGACAACGTGGTCATCGTGTGCTCGATCGAGAACATGGACCCGATGGGTGTGCACACCGGCGATTCGATCACGGTGGCGCCCGCCCAGACGCTCTCGGACACGTGCTATCAGCTGATGCGCGATGCCTCGCTCCGGATCATCCGCGAGATCCGCATCGAGGCGGGTGGCTGCAACATCCAGTTCGCGGTCCATCCCGACACCGGCGACATGCGCGTGATCGAGATGAACCCGCGCGTCTCGCGCAGTTCGGCACTGGCGAGCAAGGCGACCGGATTCCCGATCGCCAAGATCTCCGCGATGCTCGCGGTCGGGCTGACGTTGGATGAGATCCCCAACGACATCACGCGTCAGACGCCCGCCTGTTTCGAGCCTTCGCTCGACTACTGCGTCATCAAGATCCCGCGCTGGGCGTTCGAGAAGTTCCGCGGCGCCGACCGTCGCCTCGGCACGCGCATGAAGTCGGTGGGCGAGGTGATGGCGATTGGCCGCACCTTCCCCGAGGCGATGCTCAAGGGCTGGCGAGCACTCGAGCAGGGCAGCGACCTGCTGCCGGGAGCGGCTGCCCCCGAGCAGATCGAGGCGCTGCAGTTGTCACTGGCCGAGCCGCATCCCGACCGTCTGCGCGATCTGTTCCGGGCGCTCTCGGCCGGTCAGTCGCCGACCGAGATCTCGCGGCTCACGGGCATCGATCCGTGGTTCCTCGACCAGATGCAGCGCATCACCGAGTTCGACTCCCTGCTGATGGATACGGGCTGGGAGGATGGACTGGTGCGCTCGGCCAAGCGGCTGGGCTTCTCCGACCGCCAACTCGCGTTCCGCTTCGGGATGACCGAGCCCGATGTGCGCGCCAGGCGCCTCGCCGCCGGCATCGCACCCGTGATGAAGTCGGTCGATACGTGCGGCGCGGAGTTCCAAGCCGAGACGCCCTACTTCTACTCGACCTACGAGGAGGAGTCCGAGGTGCCCACCCCCAAGCAGCCGCGCGTGGTGATCATCGGGTCGGGCCCCAATCGGATCGGGCAGGGGCTCGAGTTCGACTACTGCTGTGTTCAGGCGGCGCTCGAGCTGAAGACTCGCGGGTTCGAGGTCATCATGATCAACTCGAATCCCGAGACCGTGAGCACCGACTACGACATCTCGACCCGGCTCTACTTCGAGCCGCTCACCCTCGAGGATGTGCTCAACGTGATCGACGTCGAGCAGCCGATCGGCGTCATCGTGCAGTTGGGCGGGCAGACGCCGCTCAAGTTGAGCCGCGGCCTGCACGAGGCCGGCGTCCCGATCCTCGGGACATCGTTCGATGGGCTGGACCTGGCCGAGAACCGCCAGCGATTCCGCGCGCTGGTCGAGGAACTCGGGATGAAGCAGCCCGACGCCCGCAGCGCGCACACCCGAGACGAGGCGGTCGCCTGCGCCGAGCAACTCGGCTATCCGGTGCTGGTGCGGCCGAGCTACGTGCTGGGCGGGCGCGGCATGCGCATCGTGTACACGGGCGAGGAACTCGAGAGCTGGCTCGAGCGCGAGGCGCTCATCTCGCCGACCGAGCCCGTGCTGCTCGACAAATTCCTCGAGGGCGCGCTCGAAGTGGATGTCGACGCGGTCGCCGATGGCGAGAGCGTGCTGGTGGGCGCCGTGATGGAGCACATCGAGGAGGCCGGCGTGCACTCGGGCGACTCGACCTGTGTCATTCCGCCCTTCACGCTCGGCGAGTCGACCGTGGCCGAGGTCAGGGCGACGACGGCCCGGTTGGCGCAGGCGCTTGGAGTGAAGGGCCTGATGAACGTTCAGTTGGCGGTCCGCCATGGCGAGGTGTGGGTGCTCGAGGCCAACCCGCGCGCCTCACGCACGGTGCCGTTCGTGTCCAAGGCGACCGGCGTGCCGTTGGCGCGGCTGGCAGCGCGCGTCATGACCGGCGAGCGACTGGCCGACATCCGCCAGCCCGAGCCCGAGATCCGGATGGTGAGCGTCAAGAAGCCGGTGCTGCCGTTCAATCGCTTCCCCGGTGAGGACTCACTGCTCGGGCCCGAGATGAAGTCGACGGGCGAGGTGATGGGCCGCGACCTCGATTTCGGTCGGGCACTGGCCAAGGCGCACCTGGGCTCGGGTGAGCCGCTGCCCGCTTCCGGCAACGTCTTCCTCAGCGTTCGTGACGATGACAAGCGCGCCATCACTTTCATGGCGAAGAAACTGGTCGAACTGGGGTATGGACTGATTGCGACCCGGGGAACCGCCCGGTTCCTCACCCGCAACGGCGTTCCGGTGCGCGAGGTGTTCAAGGTGCACGAGGGCCGTCCGCACGCGGTCGACCTCATCGAGAACGGGGAGATCCAACTGGTGCTCAACACGCCGCTCGGGCGGGCCAGCGAATTCGACGAGAAGGCGATCCGCGAACGAGCGCTGGCCTACGGTGTGCCGGTCATCACCACGGTCGCCGGCGCACTCGCAGCGGTCTCCGGTCTCGAGGCCCTGCACGGCGGGCAGCTCAGCGTGACACCGCTCCAGGAGGCGCTGTGAGGCGCAGGCTCCTCACCCTGTTGCTCGTGGTCACGGCGTTCTCGAACGTCTCGTGTGCGTACTACAACACGTTCTATCTCGCCCGGAAGTACTACTACCGCGCCACCGAGGGCAGGCCCTACGTCGTCGAGCGGCAGACGGGGCACCAGGGCCAGAACTACAGCAAGGCGATCGAGTACTCGAAGAAGATCCTCGGCGTGTACGAGGACTCCAAGTGGGTCGACGACGCCTATCTGCTGTGGGCTCAGTCGCTGATCGGGCGCGACGATCCGCTCCAGACAGTCTCGATGCTGCAGGAGTTCGCGACGCGCTACCCCAAGAGCCCGCTGCATGCCGACGCCACGTTCTACCTCGGCCTCGCGTACCGCAACGCTCGTCGCTATCCGCTGGCGGTCGCCGAGTTCGATGAGTTCATCGCGCAGGCGCCCAAGCACGAGCTGTTGCCGTACGCCTTCCTCGAGCGATCGCGCGCGTTGGCCTCACTGCAGCGCTACCGCGAGTCCGCCGAGTCCGCCGGTGAGGTGCTCAAGCGCTTCCCGAGGCACGTGCTCGCCGACCGATGCCGCACCGAGCGCGCTGAGGCGCTCTTCCTGCAGGGCGATTTCGCTGCGGCGAGAGCGGACTACGTCGTGCTCGGCGAGCGGGCGCTCACCGACGACGAGCGATTCAAGCTGCTGTTGCGCCAGGTGGACTGCCTCGAGGGGGCCCGTCAGTTCGATGAGGTGCTCGAGTTGCTCCGCCGCGAGCGAAGCGCCCTTCCGGCGCCCGTCGCCCTGGTGCCGGGCCAGTTGGCCGCCGCCGGCGCCGATCGCTACGGCCGACTCACGCTCCGCATGGGTGGTTCGCACCTGTTGAAGGGTGAGATGGAAAAGGGAATCGAGGCCTATCAGGCCGTCCTGCAGGACTACCCCAAGAGCCTGCTCGCATCCGAGGCGCAGTACCGCATCGGCTACGCGCACGAGACGGTGGGAGAGGACTTCGATCGTGCGCGGACCGAGTACAACGCGGTCAAGGAGCAGAGCGCCGGCTCTCCGTTCGTGGCGCAGGCGACCCAGCGGCTCTCGAATCTCGAGCGCATCGCGCAGTACCGCTCGGGCACCGGTGCCGACTCGCTCGAGCAGAAGGCGGAGGCCTCGTTCCTGACGGCCGAGCTCTACCTGTTCCAGCTCGAACGGCCCGATCGCGCCCTCGAGGAGTATCGCCGCGTCGCACGCGAGCATCAGGGCACCGCCGTGGCAGCGCGCGCGATGACGGCCGAGGCGTGGGTCCTCGCACGTCGACTCGATCGCCAGAGTGCGGCCGACTCGATGTTCTGGCGCGTGGTGCGCGAGCATCCCGCGACCGAGGCCCAACTCGCGGCGCGCGACTATCTGGAGGAGCGCGGGCACGACGTTCCCGCATCGCTCATCGTGATGCCCAAGCCCAAGGCGCCGGTCAAGCGCGACTCGGTCGCGATCGTGCCGCCCGTGCTCTCTCGCATCGACTCGCTGCGGCAGGCGCGCGATGACCAGATGCCGCGCTCTCGGGGCATCCTCTCGACCGGCTCGGCCGCGTCGCTCGACTCGCTGCGCCGACTCGGGCAGCTGCCGCCCGGTATGAGCCATCCCGACTCGGCGCGCCTCGGCCCTCGTGGCCTGTTCGGCCATCCGGGCGATCGCCCGCGTGAGCCCGAACTCATCCCCACGCCGATCGACTCGGTACGCTCGCCCGATGCGCGCAGCCCGCAGGCGGAGCGCGACAGCACATGAGTGCGTCGTCCACCGCGAGCAAGCCGATGAAGCGCACGTGGCGGCAGGTCCACGCCACCGTGCGCACGCATGAATCACAGGGCGGCGACTTCCGCTGGCTCGAACTCGAGATGCCCGCCGAGTTCGCCGAGCCGGTCGCGGGCCAGTTCGCACAGTTGTTGCTCGAGCCGCCATCGCCCGTGCTGCTGCCTCGGCCGATGAGCATCGCGAGCGTGCGCAAGGTGCGCGGTCGTCTGCTCGTGGGCTTCCTCTACGCCCCGGTCGGGATCGGGACGCGCGCTCTGGCGGCGCTCGAGCCGGGCTCCTCGGTCGCGGTCACGGGCCCGCTCGGCCACGGTTATCCGCTCGAGGAGGCCGGCACGCCGATCCTCGTCGCGGGCGGGCGAGGCGTCGCGCCGCTCCTGATGGCGGCCGAGACGCTGGCTCGTCAGCGCCGCCGCTGTGAGTTCGTGTTCGGCGCACGGAGCAAGGCGCTTCTCGTCGGACTCGCGGATGCTCGCGAGCGACTGGCTCGCATGGGCTCACGACTGCACATCGCGACGGACGATGGTTCGCGCGGGCACCACGGCACCGTGATCGACC
>JAYWEM010000077.1:0-23353 GCA_043779265.1 bacterium
ACCAGCGAGACGCCCTGCTCGCGATTGAGCCGGTGCAGCAGTTCCACGATGTCATTGCGGGACGCCGGGTCCAGGCCCTCGAAGGGCTCATCGAGCACCAGCAGCTCCGGCTCCATCACGAGTGCCCCGGCCAATGCGACCTTCCGCTTCTCACCGCCCGAGAGGTAGTGACACACCTTGTGCTTGAGATGCGCGATGCCGACGCGCTCGAGCGCCGCGCCCGCTTTGGCGTCCACCTCCGCCGACGTGTAACCGTAGTTCCTCGGACTGAACGAGACGTCGTCCCACACCGTGGGAGCGATGATCTGCTCGTCGGCGTTCTGCAGCAGGACGCCGACCCGCTCGCGGATCTTGCTGAACTGCTTGGCGGGATCGACGCCGAAGACCGAGACCTCACCCTCCTGCGGCGCCAGAAGCCCGAGGATGTGATAGAGGAGCGTGCTCTTGCCGCAGCCGTTCGGTCCGAGGATCACCACGCGCTCGCCGCGGTCCACCACGAAGTCCAGACCGCAGAGATGGACCATCGTGCGATCGGGATACGTATGCCGGACACAGGAGACGCGGACGATCGGCGGCGCGCTCACACCTGCCCCTTCGTCCACAGCAGCCACGTGCACAGGCCGGCCCAGAGCGCCGCACCGAGAACGAAACCGTCGTCCCTCGTGAATTCGAGATAGTGGCGACAGCCGCAGATGCGGCCCGAGTGCCCGCGCAGCAGCATGGTCTGATAGAGGCGCTGACTGCGATCGAAGCTCGAGAGCACCATGGTGCCGACCGCCTCGCCCATCACCGCATAGCGCCGCGTGCCGCCCTGCCCAACGGCGCCGCGCAGGATGAGTGCGCGCCACAGCCGCTCGGTGCGCGACATCAGCGCGAAGACCGCACGGTAGGTGAGGAACAGGCTGTCCGCGATGACGCGCGGCAGCGCACGCGACAGCGGCGCGAACAGGTCGGGATAGGGCGTCGTGCTCACCAGCCAGACAGCCGTCAGACTCGCCACCATCGGGCGCATCATCCGAACGAAGGGTCCGTGGACCGTTCCAGCCCAGGTGGCGATCACGAACACCAACGAGAAGAAGAAGGGCGCGGCCGCGGCCGCCAGCATCAATCGCGGCGGAACGCGAGCACTCAGACCCAGCACCAGGACCGTGGCCAGCAGCGCGAGCAGCAGCATCCATGAGGTCGTGAACACCGCAAGACCCACGAGGAGCGCGGCAAGCAGCAACTTGCCAAGCGCGCTGGCGCGGTGCCAGGGCGAGCGGCCAGAGCTGGCGAGGAAGTCGATCTGCGCGAAGGTGTTGATCACGCCGACGTGGTCTCCATGGAGGGCTTGGGCGACGCGGGGCTCGGCAGCAGATCCGGGCGCACGCGCGCGAGGAACCCGCCCAGACCATACGCGAGCAGTGCCTCGACAGCGACCGCCGCCGCGAGCGAGGGAAGCAGCAGCGTGCCGAGCACACCGAGTTGCAGGAACTGCAGCATGTCCTGCACCTCGTGATTCAGAAGCGCCTGCGGGCGCAGCCGGACACTGGCCCACAGGATCGCCACCCAGACCGCGGTCGAGAGCAGTTGCGAGATCGCCGTGGCCCACGCCATCGCCCGAGCGGGCCCGAGCCCTGTCACCATCCGCAGGTAGAACCAGCGTGCGAGCACGGCGCCGAACGTCAGGACCACGGCATTGAGCCCGATCACGGTGAAACCGCCCTGCCCGAGCAGGGCGAGGATCACGGTCACCACCAGGCTCACCTGCACCGCGGACGCCCAGCCGAGCAGCACACCCACCGGACCGGCGAGCGTCATGCAGTAGTGCAGCCCGACCACCGGTACCGGGATGGCCATGACGGCGAGCATCAGCCCACCCAGCGCACTCTGGTACGCGATCATCTGCGGCCCGAAGCGCCGCGACGCCACGACCGAGACCCCAGCGAACAGGGCCGCGAGCGCCAGACCGAGCAGCCAGAGCAGCGGGGGCAGGATGCCATCGGGGATGTGCAGGTGGGACATGGGGAGCGCGCCCGATCAGGAGGAGGAGCCGTGGGAATGCCAGAGTGAGGGCAATCTATCAGCGTGCTCGCGAAAACGCTTGCCCGAGCCGGGTGCCCCTCCCCACACTGCCGCCGGTCGAAGAACCGCGCGGATGCACATCATGGTCACTTTCGTCAGCTCTTTCCGGATCGGGCTCGCATGACTCACCGATGGCCCCGCCTCGCGCTGCTCGCGCTGCCCGCCAGCCTGATGATCGCCTGCTCGCCGGAGCGTGAGTCCTCGCCCAATTGGGACCCGCTTGCTGTCGAGGCTTTCGTCCACCCGACGGCGGCGCTGCTTGTGCCGGGCGCGAGTCGGGCGTTCCTGCTCCAGAGTCCGCCTCGGATCTTCAATGGCGAGTGGCAGCTCCGCTTCGAGTGCGATGATCCGAGTTGGACGAGCGCGAAGAACGCGCCGATCCGGTGGTCGGGGCAGCGTGGGAGTAGCGCAGGATGGGAGTTCGGCGACGATCGCCTCACTTGGACGATCTCTGCCGTCGTGCCACCCGGTCCAGGCACCGCGAAGAACCCACTCGTCTGCTCGATCGAGGTGCAGGTTCACAACCGGGGAGCCGAGGCCGCGACCGCGGACCTGACGGCGTGTCTCGAGCGTCCTTCCCCCATGCCATTCGTCGCCCGAGATGCACACCTGCTCTTCGCACGACCGCTGCGGTGGCGAGCAGCTGGAGGCACGGAGTTCCTCGCCGGGGCAGGTCCCGTCGCCTCGTCAGATTCGAGCCTGCGAGTGCTCCAGCAGCTCCCCTCCGGTTCCTCGGCGCGGTGGCGATTCGCCATGCCCTCTCATTCGATGAACGCGAGGGCGCTCGGCTCGGCGCTGAGCGAGCCCCATCTGAAGGCGAGCGCGCGAGCCTCGGCCTACTGGGCGCGCGAACTCGGAGCGGGGGCACGCATCGAGATCCCGGATCCGATCTTGGAGGCGGCATGGGACGAGGCGTTGATCGTGCTGCTCGGATGCTCGGAGGGCACCGCGGGCGAGGCCGTGCCGATCGGAGGATCATTCCACTACCGGGACACGTGGATTCGCGACGGAGCCCGGCAGATCAGCGCGCTCGCCGAGGCCGGCCACCTCGAAATCGCCCGGTCGATGGCCAGGAGCCTGCTCGAGTATCAACTTCCGGGAGGCGCGCTGATGAGTCAACGCGGGCAGTTGGATGGCATCGGTCAGGCGCTCTGGGCGATCCGGGAGGTCCAAGTTCGAGCCCCCTCGTCGGCGGCGATCGCACCGGTCAACGCGATCGTGGAGGCATGGCAGTGGTGCGAGCGACAGCGCGAGATCGTGCGCCGGGTCGAGTCTCGCGCGGCGGGACTGATGCCGCCTGCCGATCCGCGTGACGCTGAACTGCTCTCGGGCTATCACGTGGGAACCGACCTCTGGACCCTGATCGGATATCGTAGCGCTCGTGAACTGCTCACGCTTGCGGGCGAACACACCGCAGCCGCGCGGGTGGAGTCGCCGCGCGTCGACTACGAGCGTGAGGTCCTGCGCCACCTCGCTGACGCTCGCGAGCCCGGTGTTCCAGCAGCGTGGTTCGGCAGGGCGCGACCATGGGGGAACCTCATCGTCCAGTACCCCGCGGCTCTCCTGACCGCCCGCCACTCGAGGGTCCACGAACTCCTGCGCGAACACTGGAGCAACGGGCTCGGGCGCATCCACTACGGCACACCCGATTCGCTTCACGGCTATCTTGGGATGGATCTGGCGGTCACCGCGCTGCTCCAGGGATCCCCGGAGGGCTGGGATTCGACGCTCGCACGGACCATCGCCTGGCGGACCGCCACGGGGGGCGGGGCGGAGATCTACTCGGACTCGCTCCGGGACTTCGGTACCAATCTCGCGCCCCACGCGACAAGCGCAGCCGCGGTGATGAGCCTTCTGCGCAAAGGCCTCGTGCTCGAGACGGATGACACACTGCGGATCACCACCGGCACGCGCGAGGCCTGGTGGGACTCCGGCTTCGGGATCCGCAGCACGCCCACCCGATGGGGCCCGATGGAACTGAGCGCTCGCCGCCGTGGAGTGGATCTGCGCTGGGAGTGGACGGCGCTGAACGCACCGGCTCAATTGTCCGGACCGCCCGGCACCATCATCGAGTCGGTGATCTCGCCATCCGGCGCGCGGCTGCTCGATGGGGTCATCCACGTTCCAGCGACCACGGGCATGGTCCACGCGCGCGCGAGAGTCACTCGATGATTCCGTATCGCGCTCGGACTGCGTTGCTCGTCGGACTACTCGCAATCGCGAGTCCGGAATCCGCATCGGCCGCCGCGGATCCCTCGCTCGAACTCCCGCTACGCGAGTTGCATGCCCGAGCCCTCGCACTGAGTGACGCGGACCTTCACAGTGAGACACTGCCTCTGTTCCGGGAGCTGGCGGGGCGAATGCCGTCGAACGCCTCGGCGCATCTTGCCCTCGGAATGGCATGCTTCAGTGCCTCTTCCGAGATGGAGCTCCGATCCGGTTCGATTCGGTTCGTCGTGCCCTCGAGTCAGGAACGCAGCCGCATGCTCCGTGAGGCACTGGTCGAGATGCGCCGCTCTCTCGAACTCGCACCCAACGTCCAGGAGCGCAATACCGCTCGGATCTGGATCGCCCGCACGTGGCTACTGGTGGGCTACCCGGGCGAGGCGCTGGCGGAACTCTCGCTCGCTCGCGCGCAGGCTCCCGAGGATCCGCGGCTGGACAGCGAGATCGCGCGGGCAACGCTCCGGCTTCGCCTCGCCACGACCCCCAAGCGCTGACCCGCGCATGATCGAAGGGCCAGCCCTCACGGCGCCCACGCCAGCGCCACGCCCCGAGCCTCCGCCCCCGCCTCCCGCAGCGCCCCGAGGGCCGCCTCGAACGTGGCGCCGGTGGTGATCACGTCGTCCACCAGTAGCACGCGGCGGCCCCGCACAGCGCCAGGCTCGGCCACGTGGAACGCCCCGGTCATCGCGCCCCGCCGCTCTCGTTCGCGGCGGCCCGCCTGCGGCGGGGTCGCCCTGGTCCGGATGAGCGCTCCGTGGATGCGAGGTGCGCCGAGGCAACGCGCGAGCGCATCGGCCAGCGCGGCACTGGCATCCGTGCCGCGCTCTCTCGACCTCGAGCGATGGTGAGGCATCGCCAGCACCAGGTCGGAGCGATGCCGAGCCCTCGGGATCGCCGAGGCGAGGGATGTCCCATGAGCCGCCGCGAGGCGCTCGCGCGCCTCGTACTTGAGCGCATGGATGAACGCCTGGGCGCGCGTGTCGAACAGCCAGGCAGCATGGACGGTCATGCCGGCATGCCGGCGGCAACCGTGGGGATCGCGCTGTTCGAGCAGACAGCGAGCACAGAGGGCGCGATCGATGCGGACGATCGCGGCGAGGCACGTCTCGCACAGCGCGCGCTCGGCGGGTGCGGGGACACCGCACCCCGGGCAGCGCTGCGGCAGCAGCAGATCGAGCGCGTCCTCCGCGGCACATCGGAGGGCACGAATCAGGATCGGGATCGGGCCGGGTCCAGGGCTTCGGGGCGTCGGGCGGGGGCGCCCTCGGCTCAGCGCGGCCACCCGACGGCAGCCGCAAGTGGCTCGAACGGGACCTCGCGCCCGAACCACAATGACAGGGCGCGTCTCGCCTGATGCACGAGCAACCCGAGGCCATCCACCGCTTCGCGGCCATCCGCGCGCGCCATGCGCACCCAGTTCGTCGGCTCGGGTCCGTACACGAGATCCACGAGGCAGGCACCGCGATTGACCCGCTCGAGCGGCACCGGGAGCTCGTTCTCGCCGAGCGGCGTGCAGTTGACGACGATGCTCGCCTCGGAGAGCGCATCACTCTCCTCGTCGCTCCTCCAGCCTAGGAAGCGCGAGTCCAACCCCTCACCCCACGCGAATCGCGAGTCCTCGGGTCGTCGCGAGCTCACCGTGACGTTGCGGCAGCCGGCCCACTCCAACGCGATGGCAAGACTGCGTGCCGACCCACCGGCACCCAGCAATACGACGCGTTCGCGTTCGGGCTCTCGGTGGAGTTCGCGCATCAGGTCGACGAACCCGGGGCCGTCGGTCGTCTCGCCGAACCAGCCACGCTCCTGGAACACGATCGTGTTCACCGACCGCGCACGCTCGGCCGCGATCGAGGCACGTGAGACGGCATCCCGCGCCGCTTCCTTGAGCGGATGCGTCACGTTGCACCCGACGAATCCCTGCTCGGCCAGGGAAGCGAGCCGGGCGGGCAGTTCGGCGATCGAGGTGCGAATGGCATGCGACTCGACCGCGATGCCGAGCGCCGATGCGCCCGCGCGATGCAGATCCGGGGAGCGCGTATAGGCGAGCGGATCGCCGAGCACGGCGAGCCGGATGGTCATCGCGCCCCCGACTCCGCCGCGGCGCGCCGACGCAGGCGCATGATCATGAGCACGCTGATCAGCACGATCGCGACGCTCGTCATCTGGCTCTCGGTGAAGCCGAACGCCCCGAGCTGGAGCAGGACGGCGTCGGTCTCCCACGACCTCGTCATGTCGATCGGGATCCGCACTGTCGCGAACAGCGCGAGGAAGGTCCAGAACAGGACGCCGGGCGCGCGCAGACGACTGCGGAGGAACCACACGACCAGGAACAGGAGCAGTCCGGCCGTCGCATTGTAGAGCTGAGAGGGATGGACCGGCACGGTACCGAACTCGAGGTGGGCGAACGAGTCCGCTGGGAACAGAACGCCGAAGGGTCCATCCGTCGGGCGGCCGTAGCAGCAGCCGTTCAAGTAGCAGCCCAGCCGTCCGAACAGGGTGCCGAGTGCCAAGGCCGGCGTCAGGGCATCGGCAGCGAGCCAGCGTGGCAGGCCGAATCGCGTCGCCGAGACGAGCGCCGCCAGCGTGCCGGCGATGATGCCGCCGTAGAGCGTCAGCCCTCCCTGCCACACCGCCACGATGCTCCCCCACTCGCTGCGGAACTCCTGGAGGTGCTCGAGCACATAGAGGGCGCGGGCGCCGAGGATCGACGCGATCAGTGCGATGAGGATCACGTTGACGAGGCGGTCCTCGTCGAGCCCCAGCCGCTTCGCCTCGCGCAAGGACAACCAGGTGCCGACGAGGAACGCGATCGCCATCATCGCGCCGTACGAGCGCACGTGCAGGGGGCCGAAGCTCAGCAATTCGGGATGCATCAATACTCCCGGCGCCGCAGCGCCACGTTCTGGAGCAGTCCGATCTGCATGCAATTCACGATCAGCGCAGTGCCCCCATAGGACAGGAACGGCAGAGGGACCCCGGTCACCGGAGCCCAGCCGATCGTCATGAGCATGTTGACCACGACGTGGAAACAGAGTGCCGTGGTGACGCCGACCGCGACCAGGCTGGCGAATCCGTCGCGTGCGACGGTGGCCAGCCGATAGCCGCTCAAGATGACGGTCACATACAGTAACAGCACGAAGGCGGCGCCGAGCAGTCCCATCTCCTCTCCGACGACCGAGTAGATGAAGTCCGTGTGCCGCATCGGCAGGAACGCGAGCCCCTTCTGGGTCCCCTTGAGGAACCCCTTGCCGGCCAGCCCGCCCGAGCCGATCGCGATCTTGCTCTGGATCACCTGATAGCCGGCGCCGGAGGGGTCGCCCTCGGGGTTGATGAACGTCTCGATGCGCCGTTTCTGGTAGTCGTGCAGGTGGTTCCACAGATAGGGCATCGACGCACCCACGCCGATGTTCAGCGCGAGCATCACGAGCAGTGTCGACATGCGCGGGCGGAACACGGCGACGATCAGCGCGAAGAGGCCGACGAACCACCACAGCGTGCCCGTCACGAAGAACAACCCCATGTTCAGGATCGGCGAGAGGCCGAGGAGCAACTGCCCCGCCGGCATGCCCGCCCAGAAGTACATGGCGATGAGCATGGCGGGGAACGAGGATGCGGTGCCGAGATCCGGCTCCTTGGCGACCAAGACGAACGGGACCATCGTCAGGATCAAGGGCGGCAACCACCACCGCATGCGCGTGAGATCGAGCTTGGCATGATCGAAGAAGCGGGCCAGCACGAAGCATGTCGCGATCTTGGCGATCTCGGAAGGTTGGAACTGGAGCGGTCCGATCTCGATCCATCGCTTGGCGCCCATGCGCTCGACGCCGATCAGGAAGACCAACACGAGGAGCACGAGCGAGATGCCGTAGAGCGGCCAGGACAGTGAGTCGTAGACGCGGTAATGGATGCTCGCGACGACGACCGCCGCGACCAGTGCGAGCCCGAACCACACGAGCTGCTTGATCCACAGCCCCTCGTGGGCGCCCGGAACGGACGTGGCGCTGTACACCGTGAGAAGGCCGATGACCACCAGCCCGAACGTCGCGAGCGCGAGTGGCCAGTCGACCGTGATCGGCCGCCCCGGGACCGGGCTCATCGCAGCCCCCGCTCAGTCACCGATCACCCCCAGAGAATCCGATCGAAGCGTGCGGGGAGGCGCCGGACGCGCCGGAGCGACGCGCGTGCTGTCGCCCAGCAATACGCGACGCAGCACGTGTCCGGCGACGGGCGCCGCGACGCTGCCGCCATGTCCACTGTTCTCGGCGACGACCGCGAGCGCGATCCTCGGCGCATCGGCCGGGGCATAGGCGACGAAGAGTGCATGGTCATCCCCATGGGGATTCTGCGCGGTGCCCGTCTTCCCCGCGACGGCGACGCCCGCGACGCGGGCCGCACGAGCCGTACCGGCATCGACCACGAGGCGCATCGCCTCGTGCACGACGTCCCAATTCGACTGGGCCGTCTGCACGCCCGACTCGATGGGCTTGCTGATTCGGAAGGACGGAACCCCCTCGACCTCGCGCACGACATGGGGCCGGATGGGCGTGCCTCCGTTGGCGATGATCGCGGTCATGGTCGCCAGTTGCAGCGGCGACGTCAGCAACTCGCCCTGTCCGATACTCAAGTTGAGCAGGATGCCGCGCGGCCATGTGCCCCGCTTGTAGCGCTTGTCATACCAGGCCCGATCGGGGACGAGTCCGCGCGTCTCAGCTGGCAGGTCGATCCCGGTCTTCTCGCCGAGGCTGAATGCACGCGCGGTGGACTCGATCCTGTCCAATCCCAGCTTGAGGCCGAGCTGATAGAAGTAGACGTCGCAGGAGTGCTGCAGCGCCCCGACGGTGTTCACACTGCCGTGCCCGGTCCGGAGCCAGCAGCCGAAGCGCCGACCGCCGAAGAAGTAGCCTCCCGAGCACCCGACCGGGAAGCGCGTCTCGCCGTCGATGAGATCGTCCCGCAACCCCGCCATGATGGTCACCATCTTGAACGTCGAGCCGGGCGGATAAGCGCTCTGGATGGCGCGATTGAGCAGCGGGTAGGCGCCGTCGCGATTGATCTCCTTCCACCTCGCGCTCGAGATGCCCACGGCGAACTCGTTGGGGTCGAACGCGGGCTTGCTCACCATGGCCAGGACGCCGCCATCGCGCGGATCGAGCACGACCGCTGCGCCGCGTTCGATGCCCGACATCGCCGCCTCGAGCGCCATCTGGATGTCGACATCGATCGTCAGCGTGAGGCCGTGTCCGGGAACGGGAAGCCGCGGCGGGCCCTCGGAGAGCGTCGCGACGCGCTTACCCATCGCGTTCACCACCACGAACTCGGCGCCGTCGACTCCGCGGAGCACATCCTCGTAGCGTCGCTCGAGCCCGGTCTTGCCGATCAGGTCACCGCTGCGATAGCCGCGGTCGGGACGGTCCGCAAGCTCGCTCTCATTGATCTGCCCGGCATAGCCGAGCAACTGGGCCATCATCGTGCCCGCGGGATAGTGGCGGATCGGCGAGACCAGCACATCGATGCCCGGCAGATCGCTGCGGTACTCCTCGACTGCCGCCATCACCCCATAGGGCGCGGCGCGACGCAGCACGGCCGTCTGTCCGGACCGATTGGCCTCGCGGACCCGGCGCCTGACGCCGGCCGTGTCGTCCTCGATCAGCGCCGCAACGCGCGTCAGCCACTCGGGTGCGATCACCGAGCGAGCTCGCGTCAGACTCTCGGCGGGAAGCGGCCGGAACACGATGTCGAAGCTCGGCTGACTGTCGGCCAAGAGGCGGCCGCTTCGATCGCGGATCACGCCGCGCGGGGCACGCAGGATGTCGAGCCGGATACGATTCTGATCGGCGAGCCGAGCCAACTCCTCGTGCTCCACGACCTGGAGCCGGAGCAGCCCGAGCAGGATGAGCGCGAAGCCCGCGAGTGCGATCGCACCGAGGGCTGCATGTCGCTGATCGCGGTCGTTAGGAAGAGGACCTTGAGGCATGTCGACTCGGGCGGCGCCCGAAGAGGAGATGGAACACGCTCAGGACGAGCGTGCCGACGACCGTCGAGACGATCGTGGCCACGAGCATCCTCGCGGCGAGGAACATCGGGCCCGCGGTGCCCTCGGCGAGGTCGAACACCGACACCCAGCCCTGATGCACCGCCGTGGCTGCGGCCACCAGCACGAGTAGCGTGCGGGCGCTGTCGCGCACGAACGTGTTGGAGAGTCGCCCGACGGCGTAGCCGATGAGCGAGAGAGCGAGCGCGTGGCGCCCCAGCCAATGAGCCGTGTCGAGATCGGCTGCCAGCCCGAGCAGGAATCCGAACGTCGCGCCCCAGGCATCACCATGCCGCAGCGCCCACGCCACGGTCGCGATCGCGAGCACGTCGAGCACGATGCCTCGCGCCGAGAGCATCGGGAGCATGGTGGAACGAAGCAGCAGCACGACGAACGACAGCAGCAGCAACCCGGCCACGGGTCTCATCGTGTCCCCTTCACGGCGTCACGCGCGAGCCGCGGGGCCGGGGCGGCGTCCTCACCGGGCGCCATGGGGCCCGGTGCCACGAAGGCGTGTCGCAGCCGCGCGAAGCGGGCGGCCGCCTGCACCTCGATCTCCTGCATCAGCCCGGTCGGATCGGCCGAGACGCGTACGACGGTTCCGACGGGGAGGCCGCGCGGGAAGCGGACCGAGAGATCCGAGGTCACCACACGCTCGCCCACGCGCACGGTGTCCGAGAGCGGGACCGCCGTCATGAGCAGGCGCGGCAGCGGATCCTGCGAATAGCGCAGCACACCGTAGACCCCGGTCGTCTCGATCTCACAGGCCACCGCGAGATTCGGGTCGGACAGCAGCGAGGCTCGCGCCCGCACCCCCCAACTCTCGGTGACTCGACCGATCAAGCCATCGCTCGTCAGCACGGCGTCGCCCACCGAGATCCTGCGTCCGCGGCCTGCTCGCAGCGTGATCGTCGCGGGCGGCGCTTCGCCGGAGAACGCGAGCACCTCCACGGGCGTGAGCGGCAGACCATGCCAGACATCGAGGTCGAGTTGCGTGCGCATCACCTGATTCTCGGCACCGGCGCTGCGCAACCTCGCGTTCTCCGTCTCGAGCTGAGCCACTCGGGCGTGCAGCGTCGCGTTCTCGGTCCAGGCGCGCAGGGCGTTCGCGCCTGTCATCACGACACGATCGAAGGGATCGAAGATCGCGGCGCCGGCACCTCGCAACCATCCGGTCGGGAGTCGCTCTCCCACCACCAGCAGGAACAGCGAGAGCGCCGTGTAGGTCGCGACCATCACGACGCTGCGGCGCTCCGCGGGTGGCAGCAGGCTGGGCAATCGTCAGTCCCGGTGCGCGCTCAGGATGACCTTCTCGTAGACCTCGAGGCTCTCGAGGATCTTGCCGGCCCCACGCACGACGCACGTGAGCGGATCCTGGGCGACGCGGATGTTGAGGTTGGTGACCTCGCGAAGCAGCAGATCGAGGCCACGGAGGAGCGCACCACCGCCCGTCATGTAGATGCCGCGATCGACGATATCAGCCGCCAGTTCCGGCGGCGTCCGCTCCAGCGACTCCCGGAGCGCATTGACGATCTGGCCCACCGGCTCCTGAAGCGCCTCGCGGATCTCGACACTGGAGACGCGCAGCGTGCGCGGGATGCCGCGCACGAGATCACGTCCCTTGATCTCCATGTCCATCTCCTCGGGGAGCGGGAACGCGGAGCCGATCTCGATCTTGATGCGCTCGGCGGTCTGCTCGCCGATGAGCATGTTGTAGGCCTTCTTCGCATAGTTCGCGATCGCCTCATCGAGCTCGTCGCCACCGGTGCGGATGCTGGTCTTGGTGACGATGCCGTTCAAGGCGATGACCGCGATCTCCGTCGTGCCACCTCCGATGTCGACGACCATGTTGCCGGTCGGCGTGTCGACGGGCAGGTCGACACCGATCGCGGCGGCGATGGGCTCGGGAACGAGCAGCACCTCGCGGCAGCCGGCGCGCATCGCCGAGTCGATGACCGCTCGCATCTCGACCTGCGTGATCCCCGAGGGGACGCAGATGATGATGCGGGGACGCACCAGGAACTTGTGCTTCTGCACTCGGTGCACGAACGTCCGGAGCAGGTGCTCGGTGACCTGGAAGTCGGCGATGACGCCGTCCTTGAGCGGACGGATCGCGTTGATCTCATCGGGAGTGCGGCCGAGCATGAGCTTGGCTTCGCTGCCCACCGCGAGGACGCGGTTGGTGGCCTTCTCCACAGCGACCACGGAGGGCTCGTTGAGAACGATGCCGCGGCCCTTGACCCACACGAGCGTGTTCGCCGTGCCCAGGTCCATGGCCACATCCGTGGAGAAGAACCCCATCAGACTGTCGAGGAACATCCTTGCCTCTCGTCGGGTCGGGTGACGCGCTGCGGTGAGGCCTCATCGAGTCGGTGTCGAAAGCGACGGACGAACGATGCAGAACCAGCGGGGTGGCGTCCGTGCACTCCCGGAACCGCCGCAAGCTAGCACCCCAACGCGGCGCGCGGCAACCGATTGGGCGAGTGAGCCGGGCCGCTCCCCGGCTCGCGAGGGCGAGCCTGGCCCGCCGCGATCCGCCTCAGTCCTCCTGGAACGGGAGCGATGCGCCGATGAGAGGGGTATGACATAGTGCGAGCCGCGCTGCAGGCCCGCCCAATGGGCGCCGTTGCGCCCTTCCGACGACCCCGAGGCCAGAGGCACTCTCCCGGCATGTCGCGTCCTGGACGTCTTGTAGCGCTGTTCCTGCCGGTGTTGGTCTCACTGGGCGTCCACTCCAAGCCTGGACGAGCCCAGAGCCAACCCTCGGGGCGCTTCGCATTCGCCGACACCACGCTGCTGAGGGACACCCTCGGAATCGGCTTCGACGGCCTGTTCCAGGTGGCTGACAGCCTGCAGGTGCTCCCGGATTCGGTGCGCGCGCTGATGATCCGCTACCGGCTCTCGATCCCCCGGCTCGTCTTCATGGTGGATAGCCTCGGGATGCCGATCGACTCGCTGGGCCCGGCGATCGAGCGCGAGCGGTTCAACCCGTTCGCGCAGCGACGCGAGGGCATGGCGCTCGCGAGGCGGAACTTCCGCTACTCGAGCGGCTACACGATCCAGCGGACGAGCACGTCCTGGACGAATGGCGGCGATTTCGATGTCACGCAGGGGGCCCTGTTCGTCCGCAACTTCACCAATACCCTGGTGGACCGCTATCGCGCCGGCGGAGTCGAGAGCATCCGGCAGACGAGGGACTCCAACACCGAGGCCGGCTGGTTCCTGAATCGCGAGATCTCGCTGGGAGGAAAGCTCAATCTGTCGCGCTTCTACACCAAGGATCCCTCGAGCACGTCCAACGAAGGCGAGGTGAAGAACGAGTTCCTCTTCTCATCGCGCTACAAGAGCGGGCCGGGTCGCAAGCTCGGTGCCGAACTCAACGCGTCCGGCGGCTATCTCGACCTCTCCAACCGGCAACTCATCAAGCGTGGGCTCTCGGGCAGCATCGATGGTCGGCTGCGATTCCAGCGCGGCAGCGTCTTCTCGCATGACCTCTCGGGTAGCGTCAACGGCAACGCGTCCGCGACGAGGCGGCCCGAGGTCGCGGTCGGTCAGTTGGAGACGCGCGACCTCTCCACCAGCCTGCGCGGCGCCATGAACGTCTTCAGCAACAAGCCCGTCAGTCTCATCGTCAACTACAACCTGCGCCGTACACGCGTCGAGACGCCGACCGAGACGCTCAGCGTCAACCAGATCCTCACCTCCGGGCAGGGCGCGGATGCGACGGTGCGGATCCGGCAGGCGAACGACCGCTACGTCAATCTGACCGCCAATCTCGGACGGAGCGGCCAACAGACCGGCACGCGAAGCGACCTGTCGATGAAAGCGGTGGGACGCTACGCGCTGGCCGGCTTCCAGATCGATGCCGACTACGGCGACACGCACGCCGAATCCGACTTCCCACGGCAGCGTCGCTCCTACGGCTATGTCGAGACCCAGGACGGCAACAGCGCCAACAGCACCGTGACCCGGCCCTTCGGCCCCAAGCTCGTGAGCAAACTCACCAGCGCCATCAGCCTGACCCGATACCGCTATGCGGCGACGGCCGATTCGGCAACGCCACCCGCGCCGAGGGACTCGTATCGGCAGAACTATCGCATCGAGCTGCTGTACAACCGGAGTCAGCGCCTCAACACGAGAGTGGCGCTTGACATCGGGCTGACACGATCGATCAACCTGCTGCCGCAGAGTGTCACGTCGAACAACGACACGCGTTCCTATCGCAGCGAGTGGAGCTGGAGCTACCGGATCCTGCGCGGGCTCACGGTGACGCAGACCAACTCGCTCACGGCCGACTATCGCTTCTATCCCTTCGCCGAGTCGCGCAACGACGTTTCGCTCGACTACAACACGATCACCAACTTCTCGACCGTGCTCACCCCCCGACTGACACTCGACCTGCAGCACGTGGCGCGCGCCCAACCGAGGGGCAGCTATGTGCGCGAGGCCGATGGGTTCGAGTACTTCCAGCCGGCCGATGAGAACCTGAGCTACACCCTGCGGGGTAACATCACCTACGCACCCAGCCCGGCACTGTCGCTGTCGCTGCGTCCCGAGTATCTGGCCACCGACCGCAACGGCACGCTGAACGGCGTGGAGACGCCCGAGCGCGCCAATCGGCGACTCAATTTCTCGGGTGGAGCGAATCTGAATGTGCCGGTGGGGGCCAAGGGCCTGCTCACGGGCAGCATCCAGCGCAGCTACAACGCCGATCGTTCGATCACCTTCGAGGGGGGGCGTCCCATTCCCAGCCCCCGCTCGGAGACCGACTTCTGGAACGGGAGCCTCCAGTTCTCATGGCAACTCTGATCAAGCGCCTCTTGACGCTCGGCTGCGTGGCACTCGCCTCGCTGACCGCGTCGTGCACGAATCCGTTCCGACCGGCCGATCCGCCGCCGCCCTCGGGCAACGCCGTGGTCGAGAACTTCGCGACGCCGGCGGCCGTGCTCGAGACGATCGCCGACGCCATCCGCAACAAGGGTCCGAGCGGGCAGACGGCCTACGCCAATGCGTTCGCGGAGTCGACCGCGACCCGGCTCACGAGCCGGGCGTTCTACGCGTTCCACTTCCCCGCCGTGGTCGCCAATTGGCGTACGATCTCCCAGCGCGAACCCCCGAGTCCCTGGGATCTGACGCTGGAGCGCAACTTCTACAACTACCTCGTCGGCGTCTACGAGACGTTCGACTACACGTTCGTCTGGGAGCGCGATTCGGGCTCTCCGAACGACGAGATCGACGACGCTTCGGGAACCGCACTGCTGCACCGCAAGTACACGCTCGTCGCCAGTTCGGAGAGCACGCTCGAGGTGAAGGTCATCGCCATCGGCTTCGTGGACCTCTTCCTCTACAAGGACAGCGGCCGTTGGGCGATCTACCGCTGGCAGGACCGGATCGACCCCCAGGTCGGGGTGACGCCAGTCGATCCCGATGAACTCTCGATGGGCGCGAGACGTCTCAACTCGCAGTCCGCACCGTAGGAGGGGTGATGGGAACGACCTCGAATCGAGCCTCGAGCACGAGGCGCCTGCTCGCCACGCTCGCATTGGCGCTGGCCGCCTGCGGCCTCGCGGGCTGTTTCAACCCCTTCCAGCCCCTGATCTCCTCGAGCCGCGGCGTCTCGTCCCCGGCTCCCGTCCCGAACTCGCCGGCCAATGCGGTCAAGCTGATCGAGTGGTGCTTCAACAATCGCGACCCGGATGTCTATCGTGAGGTGTTCACGGATGACTACGTGTTCGTGTTCGGCTTGGCCGACACGGCCGGCAACGCGTATCGCGACCGGCCCTATCGCCGCGAGGACGAGCTGGCCTCGGCGACGAACCTTTTCGTGGGCGGCGGCGGCAGCCCGCCGGCCTCGCGCATCTCGCTGACGTTCAATCGGACGCTGATCGCACTGGGTGACTCGCGTCCCGGCTCCAATCCCCGCTGGCATAAAACGATCCTGACCGACGTGAACCTGAGCGTGCAGATCAGTGAGGGTGACAACCAGAGCAGCCTCGAGGTGACCGGCAAGGCACGCTACTACGTCGTCCGCGGCGATTCGGCCAGGATCCCCGACGAACTGGTCCAGAGAGGATTCCGCCCCGATTCGACGCGCTGGTGGGTGGAGCGCTGGGAGGACGAGACCCTTCCTTCGGGCTCGATCGTGTTCGACCCCGGAACCGTGCGTGTGAGGGCCGGGAACAGCCCATCAGCGGCCGAGTCGGATGTGGTCATCCGGATGAGCATGGGAGAGTTCAAGGACCGCTACCGGTCGTTCCCGTTCGCCCAGGCGGCCGTCACGGCGCTGGAACAGGCGAGACGCCAGCGAGGTCCACGCACTCGCTGAGTGCCGGTTGAGGGTGTCCGGAGTGCCGCCTATACTGCGCCCCGCCTCACTCAGTCGGAAGTGCAGCGCCCTCTCCGCCAGTCGGCGACCCGGAGGGCCGTGTCAGGTCATCGGCGCGCCACGATCGCGCGCCCGGAGGATTCCATGGCCGCCATCGGCGCCAATTCCCAGTTGAACCCGCTCGAGAACGCCGAACTCCAGTTCGAGGAAGCCGCCGACCGGCTCGGTCTGGATGCCGGTGTCCGCGAAACGCTCAAGCAGCCGAGGCGCTCCACGATCCAGTCGCTTCCGATCATGATGGACGATGGGACGATCCGGGTGTTCACCGGCTATCGCGTGCAGCACTCGATCGCGCGCGGCCCGGCCAAGGGCGGCATCCGCTACCACCAGGACGTGACGCTCGAGGAGGTCGAGGCGCTCGCCTCGTGGATGACCTGGAAGTGCGCCGTGGCCGATCTCCCGTTCGGTGGCGGCAAGGGCGGTATCCGGGTCGACCCGCGCCAGCTCTCGCTCAGCGAGCTCGAGCGACTGACCCGCCGCTATGCCGCCGATCTCTCCGACCTGTTCGGCCCGGAGAGAGACGTCCCCGCCCCCGATGTGAACACCGGCGAGCGCGAGATGGCATGGTTCGTCGATACCTACTCGATGCACGAGCGCCGCACCGAGTTGGCGGTCGTGACCGGCAAGCCGCTCGAAGTGGGCGGTTCTGCTGGCCGGCGTGAAGCCACGGGCCGCGGTGTCATGATCTCCGTGGCCGAGATCTGCCGTCGCCTCGGCATCGAACTCAAGGGCGCCCGCGTCGCAGTGCAGGGCTTCGGCAATGTCGGCGGCGTCTCCGCCGACCTGCTCTCCAAGGAGTGCGGCGCCAAGATCGTCGCCATCTCCGACGTGACCGGGAGCTATGCGGACCCCGACGGCATCGACATCAAGGCCGCGCTGGCGCACGCGGCCAAGCACAAGGGCCTCACGGGTTTCGCGGGTGCCAAGCCGCTGACCAGCTCGATCATCGAAGTGGATTGCGACATCCTCGTGCCGGCCGCCCTCGAGCACCAGATCACCAGCGACAATGCCGACCAGGTCAAGGCCCGCATCGTCGCCGAGGGCGCGAACGGCCCGACGACGCCGAACGCCGACAAGCTCCTCGAGGCTCGCGGCATCTACGTGATCCCCGACATCCTCGCCAACGCGGGCGGTGTGACGGTGAGCTACTTCGAGTGGGTCCAGAACCGCATGGGCTTCTACTGGCCGGAGAGCGAGGTCAACGAGCGTTTGCACCAGAAGATGACCAAAGCGGTCTCGGACGTGTGGGACATGGCCCAGAAGGAGAAGGTGAGCCTGCGTGTCGCCGCCTACATGGTGGCGATCCAGCGCGTCCTGCGAGTGCATCAGTTGCGCGGGATGTACGCCTGAGCTGGTTCGTACTCGGCGCAGAGCAATGCCAAGGGCCCGAGGATCGCAACCCTCGGGCCCTTGGTCTTGCTTGCAGGTGTGCGGCGATCAGAACTTGAGCTTGAGTCCGATCTCGACCGTGTCGTCGAAGAAGTTCCGGACCGGCCGGAAGGCCACGTCCACGGCGAGCGTCGTCGAACCCGTCTTGACCTTGGCCCCGGCGCCGAACGCGTAGCCGGAATAGAGGTCGTCACCGGTGTCGAACGAAAGCGACTCGTCGCCTGTCAGCCCGTCCAACTCGCTCGTCACGGTTCCGAACCACGAACCGCGCAGCGCGAACATGTCCCGGTAGTCCCACTCCGCGCCGGCGATGTAGGAGTCGCCGACGAAGTTGTTGTTCTGGAACGCGCCGAGCAGTTGCAGGCGGTTGTCCGCCCGCTGATACAGGTTGTAGGTCGCGGCGAGCGTGAAGAACGAGGGCATCTCGAACGGAGCGGTCGAGAAGCTCAGCGTGCGGTTCGCGGCGGACGGATCGGATCCCGGAGGCAGCGTGTTGATCTCCAGGTTCTCACCACCGAACTCCATCGAACCACCGAAGTTCTTCATCACCATGCCGAGCTTGAGTCCGCGCCAGCCGGTGTCGTACTGCACGCCGAGGTCCATCGCCACGCCCGTGGCGGAGACGCTGAGCACGTTCTCATTGACGATGTTGATGGTGCCGCCGAAGTTGACGCGATCGGTGAACTGCTTCGCCCAGGAGACACCCAGCACCGTGAACGTGGGCTGGATGATCTCGCCGGTGCCATCCGGGGCTTCCTCGGTCGTGACCAGCACTTCACCGATGGAGAGCACCTTGGCGTTGAAGCCGAGCACGCCGAGTCCGCCCGCGCGTGCCGCGACCGCGGCGTAGTTCACCTTCATGTCGGCGATGTACTGCGTGTGGCTGAACAGCGCCTCGCTGCCTTCCAGCCCGGCGAGACCCGCCGGGTTCCAGAAGATCGCGTCGACGCCTGTGACGTCACTGGTGATACCGCTACCCAGCGCCGAGCCTCTTGGCCCGACACTCAGCAACAGCTCGGTGGCTCCGCCTGTTCCCTTGCGCTCGTCCGAACCCGCCCATGCGCTGGACGCGGCCAGCGCGAGCAGGGTCGTCAGACAGAGCGCACGCAGGATATGCCGGCTCATATTCCGTCCTCCCTTGAAGTCGTTCGCGTTCATGGTCGTGTCCTCCATCAGAAGCTGTTCAGGCGTTCCTTCTCCATGAAGATGACCAGACGGCTCGTGTGGGCGCCGACTCCGGGGACTTCGACGTGATAGATGTACACGCCGCTGCCGACCGGAAGGTCATTCTTCGTCTGGAGATCCCAATCGAGGATCGAGGTCGAGGCGTCCGTCTTCTCGAGGGTCCGCACGAGTTGGCCGGCCAGGTTGAAGATCCGAACGGTGCAGTTCTCCGGCATGTTCATGAATCGGAGCCTGCGATTGAACTGGTTGAGTTCGTAGGTCGAGCGCGCGTAGTACGGATTCGGCACCGCACGGATCCGATCGAGCTGCGACTTGGCGAGCGAGTTGTTGCCGCGCACCAGCGCCTGCGTGTCGAACACGTAGATGTCGTTGTCCTTGGCGGGATTCGCCCACGTCCACTCGAACGCGTCGCCGTCATCGACGATGTCGCCCGGTGTGCGCAGGCGGGCGGTGAGCGCCCACATGAACGGCCAAGTGCCCGAGAACACCCCGCCGTTCACCATGTACTGGGCCTTGGGCGTGTCGCTGTACGGACTCCGCAGCACTCCGAGGTACTCGCGGTCCCCGTCCGCCGCGTCGGTCGGGGCCCATGTGGAGTCCTGGGTCGCTGGCTGGTCGCCCAACGGCCGCAGCGTGCCATCGTTGTCCGCCATCGCGCGTTCCGAGAAGATCACGTCCAGTTGGACGTTGTTGATCTCGTCCCAAACCTGGAAGTTCACATCGTGGAACCCGGCGTAGATGTAGCCGCGGCCCGCGGCCGGGGCTCCGCCTCCCGCGGGGAACAACTCCCTGCGGAAGTACCGGTAGGCCTTCTGCCGGGCCGTGGTGCTGAATCGCAACCGCACCGTGGTGAACGAGTCCGGATTGGACGAGGGGTTGATCGTGCTGCCGAAGAAGTCGTCCCCCGAGCCGGCACCACCACCAAAGGCGGCCTGCCCGAAGTCCGCCCCCGTGTAGGCACGGCGATTCGCCGTGTTCAGATTCTGGTACGCCGCGTCCTGGAACTGCGCCGCGTATTTGCCGAACACCGTCACCTTGAGGCCGTCGACCACTCGGTAGTCATCGTCCCCATTGCGATTCAACTGCCCGGAGTACTTGACCTCGTTGAGCGTGCTGTCGATCAGCGACCACGAGAAGTCGATCTGCGTGCTCGCGATCGTGCCGATCGGCCCGACATAGGGCGGTATCAGCGCATCGAACACGACCTTGTACACGTGCCCGGTCACGAGGTCCGGATTCACGACCTGGACGCTGACGACGTCGGTCGAAGGCGCCCGGGCCGTGTCCTTGCGCAGATACGTCACCGGGGTCGCCGAAGCGGTGGCCAGGTCGGTGCCCGCGGCCGCCCGCTGCGGGATGACGCGGATGACCGCCTGGGCGTTCTCCAGCACCTTCGGGAGACCCGTGGCGTTGTAGGCGTACGACGTCACCGCGAAGTAGTACTCGGTGCCATTGCGGAGCGCCCCGCCCCTCACGGCGTCCTGCGTGATCGTGTGGTCGAACTTCACACCCACGTCCGATCCGAAGGCGACCGGGAACTCGGGGATCAGCTGCCCCGTGTTCACGTCGAACACCTGATCGTAGATGACGCGCGTGCCGTTGATCTCATCGAACGTGCCGACGCGCCTCCACGGACCGGCCACCGTTGCGCCCTGGTAGATGTTGTAGCCCTCGAACGCATAGCCGTCTTCCGTGTAGTCCGTGCGCGAACGGGCATCCCAACTGAGATGGACGCTCTGGTGGTCGACGCTCGCACTGACACGCGGCTGGCTCGGCGGGCTCGGCAGATCGAAGTTCGCATCGAACGCAGCCTGAGCGAACTCGTCATTGAAGCGCAGCGCCGAAATCGAGGACAGCCGGTCGTTGCCCTGCCCGACCACGATCCCGACCACGATGATCTGCGTGTCGCCGGGCGCCATGGTGAACGGACCCGACGAGAGCATCATTCGGCGGTCGGCCGGGTTCGAATCGAGCCAGTCGAACGGACCCGGGCTGACAGGATCGCCGGCCACCTGGAACCGCGTCTCATTGCCATTCGGATCGAACACCGGGCTGCCGTCGGGGTTGAGACCCTTCATGTAGTTGTAGGTCTCAGCCGTCGAGTGCGGGTCGGTGCCGTTGATGTACTTGTTGAACGAGGAGAGTCCCAGCGTGTCGCCGCTGTCCCCGATCGGCCCCCGGAAGAAGTCGAACCCGAGCGCTGGCGGATTGCTGCCGTAGCCGCCGTCGTTGTTGTTCGAGTTGTACACATAGCCGAGCGACCGCGGCTTGCCGGTGTTGTCGGGCAGCGTGTCGCATCCCACGAGGTCATCCGTGAAGCCCGGGCCACCGCCCAGATCCGGATCCGACCACTGCGAGATGTACATGTTCTCGAGCAACTGGGCGCTCTTGTTGATCATCGTGTACTCGATGAACACCGTGTTGCCGAGCGCGCCCTGGCGATTGAACGCGAACGTCTTCTGCGTGATCTCCACGCCGAGCGCCAGTGAGCCACCGGCATCGTTCGTGTGATTGGCCTGAATGGCGTCGTTGTAGACGCACCAGTTCATCATGTCGCCTGCGACATCTGGGCCCGGCACATCCACCGAGTCGCCCTCGGCTGGGGTCGACGTGTCGGGAAGGCGATACATCTTCCACGGCGCGCCCTTCGGCGCCGCACCCGACATGTACTCGCTCCACGAGTGGTGGACGAGTGGATCCTCGTACGCCGCCTCGTTCGGGACACGCTCGACACGCGAGGAGTCCTCCGGATTGCCGGTGTAGCGGATCATCTTGTAGACGATGTAGTCCGGATCGGTCGGATCATCGGGCAAAGCGCCGATCATCTTCCCGGGGCCGTACTCCATCGAGTACTCGGCGACAACCGTGCGTTCCTGGCCGGCCACCGTCGCGCCCAGCCACATGCCGGCAGCGAAGATGATCCCCTTGTCCGTGCCTCGCGGCCAATACATGCCCGTGTTGCCGGCTGCCTGGTCGAAGCCGAACGATCCATTGTTGGACACCCAGAGATTGGCGGTGTTGACGTCGATACGGCGGTCGATGTCCAGCGTCTGCACCCGCGTCGGTCGGTTCACCCCGAACGGGCTCACCTGGCGAAGCTGAGTGGGACGAGCAGCATCGACCGTGCTCACGCCCGACGAGATCACGGCTGCTGCCGCGAGACACGCGAGTGCGACACGACGGAGATCCATGGCGTTCCTCCTGCGATTCATCGCGCCCACCACCCTAGAAGCTCGCCCGCACGCCGAAGCGCACGAGTCGCGGGTTCGAGTAGATATTGGGGTTGTTCTGAGCGAGGTCGTAAAGCTTGGCACCCTGCGCTCCGGTGTCATTGAGGAACGTCTGACCATCGGCGGTATGGAGCCAGCCGGTCGCGTTCGGCGATCCGGTTCCGGTGTAGACCGTGAACGGGTTCTTCGCGTCGAGCGCATTGAGCACCCAGACGAAGCCGTCGAACTTGGTTGTGCCCAGCGTGAAACCGCGGCTGGCCTTGATGTCGACTGTGGACGACCACGGGCCGGTGCGAGAGTTCAACGGGCCGATCGGCGACGAGTTGACGTTCGCCAGCGTGACCTCGTTGTAGATGCTCGTCGGTGTGTACGGCGTGCCCGAGCCGACGTTGTAGAGCACATTCACACTGGTGTTCTCCAGGATCGGCCACTCGCCCCACTTCGGGCCCTCACCCTTGCCGAGTTCCCAGTCCAGGTTCATCGAGATCTTGTGACGCTGATCGAAATCGAGCGGCGCCGTCTGCTTGGGCGGGTTGCTCGCCGTCCAAGCGATGTTGCCCTGTGAGTTCGAGACCGAGCCCGTGCCCTGCGCGTACGACAGGCTGTAGTTGATGCTGGCCGCCACGTGATTCGTGCGGCGCATCGTCCAGCCCACGTCCACGCCCTTGATCGTCGCGAAGTCGCGGTTGCGATACGACGAGAAGGCGTTCGGGAATGACGGGATGTTGGTGATCTCGACGAGGTCCTTCACGTCCTTGTAGTAGGCCGTGATGTCGATGCGGGCCCGATCGCCGACCATGCGCTCGAATCCGACCTCGTAAGCCGTCGTCTGCTCCGGCTTGA
>JAYWEM010000078.1:0-4281 GCA_043779265.1 bacterium
CTCCACATCGCCTGCCTGCTCCTCACGTTGGTCGCGCTGCTGGTCTGGGGGCGCGGATGATCGACCTGCTGCTCGTGCCGCTGCAGGCGCTGCTCGTGCTGGCGCTCGCGCCGCTGTGGCCGGGGCTCGTCGCGGCGCTCCAGGCGAGGCTGCAGATGCGTCGCGGCGCGCCGGTGCTGCAGCCCTACCACGACCTGCTCCGACTCGCGGGCAAGGAGACCGTGCTCTCCGAGGACGCGTCCTGGTTCGCGCGCATCGCACCCGCGTTGGCGATGGCGTGCGCGCTCGTGGCCGCGAGCGGCGTGCCCGTTCTGGCGGCGCGTGTCGGCCTGGGGTTCACCGGCGACATCCTGATGACGGTGGGGCTCCTCGCTGCGCTGCGTCTGGTGATCGCACTCTCGGCGATGGAGAGCGGCACGGCCTTCGGCGGGATGGCCGTGAGCCGCCATCTCGCGTGGTCCGCGCTGGCCGAGCCGGCACTGGTGCTGTCGGCGTTCACGCTGGCGCTCGCCGCCGGCAGCACCGACCTCGGGCTCATCGCCGCGACCGTGGTCGGCTCCCCCGCCGCGTGGATGTCCCCCTCGCACCTGCTCGCGCTCGCGGCGATGGCGATGGTCGCGATCTCGGAGTCCGGGCGTGTCCCGCTCGACGCTCCCTCCTCGCGCGACGAACTCACCATGGTCCACGCTGGACAGATCCTCGATCTCTCCGGGCGGCATCTGATGCTCGTCACGTGGGCGATGCAGGTGCGGACGCTCGTCCTACTGACGCTCGTCGTGAATCTGTTTCTGCCCTGGGGGATCGCAGTCGAGATCACGGTGTCCCAGCTCGCCGTCGCGCTCGGCGTGTGGATCGCCAAGCTCGTCGCGCTCGGTATCACCGTTGCGCTGCTCGAGTCGATCACCGCCCGCATCCGCATGTTCCGTGTACCCGAGTTCCTCGGCCTCGCCTTCCTGCTCTCGTTGCTCGCGCTGGCCTCGGATTCACTGATGCGATGAGCCCACTCGAACTCGCCGACTGGCTGCCTCGCAGCAACACGGTGAACCTGCTCGCCGCGCTCTTCCTTTTGAGCGCACTGCGCGCCGCAGGGACTCGTCGCGTGCGTGGCTGCATCAACGCCTACCGATGGAACTCGCTGGCACTCGGGCTCATCGCGCTCGTCGTCGCCTTCGACACGGGATCGCGCTCGGTCGCACTGGCCTCGGTCCTGATCGTGGCGCTCAAGGCCGGGCTGATCCCCTGGCTGCTGTCGCGCCGCGTCCGCTCGGAGCAGGTGCTCACGCGCGTCGATCTGCCGATGGGCATGCTCCTGTGCGGCGCGCTGGTCGTGCTCGCGTTCAGCCAGACGCGCGTGCTGTTCGGCCCCTCGCCGAGCATCCTCGCCTCCTGCCTGCCCGTCTCGGTGGCCACGCTCCTCGTGGCGCTGTTCGTGATGGTGACGCGCCGCCAGGCTCTGCTCCAGGTGCTCGGTCTGGTGCTCGTGGGCAACGCCATCTTCCTGGCCGCGGTGTCGATCACACAGCGCATGCCGCTGCTGATCCCGATGGGGCTCCTGCTCGACCTGCTCGCCGGCGTCGCCCTGCTCGGATCGTCCGCCGGAGGAGTCGAGGACAAGCTCGGCGAAGTCAGCGCCTCGCCGTTCGACCGGACGACGGGCGGCGCATGATCGCGATCGCTCTGCTCCTCGTGCCCGTGCTCGCGGCCGCGATCTCGATCCTGGCGCGTGGCGCTGCGTGGGGGCCGCGCGCCTCGCTCGTCGGGCATGTGGCGACCGCTGCACTGGCCGCCACGCTCGCTGCCTCCGTGCTGGCGGGGGGACCGCTGAGCGCGGCGGACGGCTGGCTGCGCGCCGATGCGCTCGCGGCGCTGCTCGCCCTTCTCATCTCCGTCATGGCGCTGCTCACGAGCTGGTATGGCCATGACTACCTGACGCTCGTCCGTTCGCTCGAGCCACCCGACGCCCGCTGGGAGGCCGGCCGCTACGAAGCAATCGTGCACGTGCTCGTCGCCACCATGCTGCTGGCCGCCCTCACCGACGATCTGGCGCTGCTGTGGATCGCGCTCGAGGGCTCGCTCCTCGCAGCGACCGTGCTCGTGGGCTACTACCGCCGCCCGGGCGCGATCGAGGCGGCGTGGAAGTTCCTGCTGCTCGGCTCCATCGGCGTCTCGCTCGCCCTGCTGGCCACCGTGCTTCTGCACCATGCCGGGGCGCGAGCCCTCGGCGCCGGCAGCGAGAGTCTGCGCTGGAGCATGCTCATGGCGAACGCCGCTTCGCTCGACGCGCACTTCGTCCGCATGGCCTTCCTGTTCGCGCTCGTCGGCTACGGAGCCATGGCGGGACTGGCGCCGATGCACAGTGGGATGCCCGATGCGCACGCTCAGGCGCCGGCACCGTCAGCCGCACTGATCGCCACGGCGCTCAGCGCGGTCATACTGGTGGCGCTCTTCCGCTTCCACGCGATCGCCGCGGCGAGCGTGGGACCGGCGTGGTCCTCGGGACTGCTGACGCTGTTCGGTGCGCTCTCGATCGCCGTGGCGGTGCCGTTCCTGCTTGTTCAGGGCGAGTTCAAGCGACTCCTCGCGTGGTCGAGCCTCGCCCACATCGGATTCGTGACGTTGGCGATCGGGTTCGGCTCGCCGCTCGCCGGACTCGCGGGACTGCTCCACCTCGTCGTCGGTTCGTTCGCTCGGGGACTCGCCTTCCTCGTCGGCGGCTCGCTCCTGCACGCGACCGGATCGCGCCGCATGGACCATGCCGCGGGGATCCTCGTGGCCTCCCCCTCACTCGGGTTGTTGCTGCTCGTCGCCGCGATCGGCCTGGTCGGACTGCCTCCCGCCGGGACGTTCGTCTCGCAATGGCTGGCGCTGACGGGCGGCCTCATCACCGACCGCGGCACTGCGGCGATTCTCTCGATCGTCGCGCTTGCGCTGGCGTTCCTCGGCATCTCGTTCCATGTGCTGCGCATGCTGCTCGGCGTCTCGCTCGCCGGGTTCCGGGACCGCCTGCCACGTCGATCGCACCTGCCGATGGCGGTGCTCGCGGCGTTCGTCCTGATTCTGGGCGTGTGGCTGCCGTCGCCGGTTCGCGCGCTGCTCGATCAGGCTGCACGGGTGATACGGCCATGACCCTCGACTCGGGCGAACTGTTCCCGCTCGATCGCGCGCTGCGCGGCCTGCGCGAGCGCTTCGGCGATTCCGTGCTCGATACCGATCGCGTCTCGTTGCGAGAGCAGGTCGTCGTGGTGCCGGCCGCCCGGCTCGCCGAGATCGTCGAAGCCGTGACGCGCGAGTGGGACGGAACGCTGCTGACGATGTTCGGTCTCGATGAGCGCGCTTCGGCCGGCCGTTTCCGGCTTCACGCCATGTGCTCGTTCGCACCTCAGGATGCCGTGCTCACGTTCGTCGCATCGGTACCCGAGCAGACACCCCGCTATCCCAGCGTCGCGGCACGTGTGCCGGCCGCGCTCTGGCTCGAGCGCGAGATGTCCGATCTGCTGGGGGTGACACCCGATGGCCACCCCGATCCGCGGCCGCTGATCGCCCATGCCGGTTGGCCACGGCACGCTCATCCGCAGCGCCGCGACTTCGTGGCGAGCGAGGATTGGTCGTGGGCGCCGCGCTTCGAGGGCCCGCAGGTCGAGGGCGACGGGGTGTTCGAGATCCTCGTCGGGCCGATCCACTCCGGAGTCCTCGAACCGGCGCACCTCCGGCTCTCCAGCACCGGGGAATCCGTGCTGCAGATGGACACGCGCCTCGGCTGGAGCCATCGAGGACTCGAACCTCTGGCAGTGGGCGCCACGATCACTCGAGGCGTCGAGCTGGCCGAACGCATCTGTGGCACGTGCTCGTTCCATCACACGCTCGCGTACTGCGGCGCCATCGAGGAACTGGCCGGCATCCAGGTGCCGCCACGCGCGCGGGCGATCCGTGTCCTCTTGGCCGAACTCGAACGCATCGTCGATCACGTGGGCGACCTGGCGGGCATCCTCGAGTCCGTGGCCTGGATGGTGGGTAGCGCGGAGTGCCTTCGCATCAAGGAGTGCGTTCAGCAGACGAATGATGTGCTGTTCGGGCATCGGTTCCTGCGCGGCAGTTGCGTCCCGGGCGGCGTGACGCGCGATCTCGAGGACACCCAGCAGGTGTGGTTGCGGGGCGTGCTGGCGGACGTGCGCGCCGATGTCGAACATGTGCGCCGCATGGCGCTCGGCGACCCTTCGGTCGTGGACCGCTTCACCGGCACGGGCGTGCTGTCGCTCGAGGCCGTGCTCGATCTGGGTGCCA
>JAYWEM010000079.1:0-23297 GCA_043779265.1 bacterium
CGGTCACGACCTCGGCGTGATACGCGGCGGTCCCCGTGCCGTAGCGGACGATGCCGACGTCGAACGCGCGGAATCCCGTTCGATTGAAGTTGGCGATCACGTAGTCCGACTGGCCCTCGAGGAAGTACGACTGCGACAGCGCCGAGGTGAAGCCGTTCTCGGCTCCAGTGGAGACTTCATGCAGCCGCGGGTCGAAGTCACTGTCGTCACTCAGCGGCATGATCGCCAGAGCGCCCCAGTAGCCCTGTCCAGGATTGAAGGACGGGGTCCTCAGACCATCCGCATTCCACCACAGTGTTCCGGACGTGCCGTGATCCCAGCCGCCATCCGGAGTAGGCGGTGCGCCGCGGGTGGTGGTGCCGCCGAACGCCAGCTGCGTCGGCTGCCACACCCACTGCTTGCCGTAGGCGTTGTTGTTCTCCCAGATCTCCTCCTGATCGTTGTTGGGATCCTCGATCGTCGAGAGCAGGTGTCGCCCGCCTCGCACGGTCCACGCGGCGTTCCAGTTGAACAGCCCGACCGAGCCCGGACCGTACGCGCCCCAGGCGAGCCACCAGCCGTACACGCCGTCCTCGTATGCCTGCTGGTAGAGCGAAGGTGCCCCGGTCGGGCTCTGGTTGATGTTGCCGAAGTTGAAGTACGTCGAGGCGACGTCACCCAGCAGCGTGGTCGGCGCCGGAACCGAGGCCCCGGTGCCATCGAACGCGGCGCGCGGCACGAACGGCGAATGCCAGCCGGCCGAGGTGTACGGGATGAAGTCCGGCGGCGTCCGGTGGATGCGCAGCGTGTAGTTGAGCGGCGCGATCCCAGCCTCGAACTCGCGATAGACCATCAGGCCATGCCAGCCCACGGTCGGGATGTTGACGTCGATCCGGGCGAGACCGTTGGCATCCGTGACGGCCGTGCCGGGAAGCGAACCCAGACTGCCCGTCGTGAAGCTCTGGTCGAGCCACCGCATCTTGAGCGGCGTGCCGGCCGGGAGCGGATCCGTGATCTGCACGACGAAACTCACGGCACCGATCTCGGCTGCGCCGAGGTAGCACTCGTAGAGATCCATCGACTGACCGTTGCCGAGGTTGAATGCATTGGTGACGTTGAAGGCGACCCCGGTGCTCATCACATGCTCGAACGTGTAGTTGCCCGGATCGCCATCCCAGTTGAGCATCCCGACATCCCAGGTCGTGAAGCCGACCTGATTGCGGTTGACTAGCACAGCATCGAGCGCATTGACACGACTCGATGACTGCAGAGGCGCCGAGAACCCGTTCGTCGGGCCGGTCGAGACGTTGTGCAGCCGCACGTCGATGTCATGCGTCGGGTCATCCGGTCGCACCGTGATGGCGTTCCACCAGCCGTTCGTCGTGAAGCGCAAGCCATCGACGTTGTAGTCGATGAGTGAGCCGTCGATGATCGAACTCCAGCCGGCGGTGCGGATGGGAGGCGCTGCCCGCGTCGTCAGCGGTGCGGCGGTGACATCGAGTGGTGACCACACCCATTGACGAGCCCACCTGTTGTCGCCTTCGTTCGTCTCGGCGACCTCGTCGATCGCGTCATGCACGACCTCGAACGTGTGCCGACCACCGGTCACGTAGAGCGGGCCACCATTGTTGTAGAAGTACCCACCCCCCGAGCCGACTGCGCCCCACGAGACCCACCAGTTCCACACGCCATCGACGTAGGCGCGTGCCTGGAAGCCGACACCGGTGCTCTGCTCGCCGGAGTTCCAGCCACCCATATTCCAGTAGGTCGTGGCGGCGTTTCCCGTCAACGCCGTCGGAGCGGGCACGCTGCTGAACGTCGCATCGTTCAGTGACCTCGGAACCAACGGCGCGTGCCAGCCGGTGTAGAGATAGGTTGTCAGGTTCGCGGGCACCGGCAGTCGGACCGTGAAGGGTCCGAACGTGGCATAGCTCGAACTCCAGCGTCCGGAGCGATCGCGCGCCCGGATGTTGAAGTAGTACGTGCCCGGCGCGAGAGTCCCGCTCGTGTAGCTGGTGACGTTGCTGATGTTGTCCACCGCGGCTGGCAACTGGGGCGATCCCGTGATCGAGATGCCGTAGGCCCAGACGCCTGATGCGTCATCCGAGGCGCGCGTCCAGAACAGGTCGATGGTCGGGTCGGGTGAGTTGCCGCCCGCCGTGTGACTCGACGACCCGAGGCCAGTGACGACGCCGGGGTTGGCGACATCGAAGTTATAGCCGCAGTTGAAGGCCGTTTCCCAGAAGGCCTCCGTTTGCGCCGGGAAACGCGTCCGGAACTTGGTGAGGAAGTTGGCCGGCGTCGTCGGCCCATCGAGATCGGCCACCGTGAAGATTGTGGTCGCGGCCAGGTTCAGCCGATCGCGCCAGGGATCCGCCGGGAAGTGATCGTCACTCGGCACATCGACGATGTCGTGCAGCAGCGCCCCGAGGAAGTTCTCGGTTCGATAGGGGTCGGCCGTGGCGCCACAAGTCCCGAGCGCCTCGAGCATGTAGCGCCCGTCCAGGATGTTCGCACCCGCGTAGCCATAAACGGCCGGGAACGTGGACGGGATCCACTCTCCCATCCAGTTCGGGAACCCCTCCGACCACGCGTCGTGATCGGTCTCCTGACACCACACGCAATGCCCGCAGGTCGGCGTGTCGCAGATGCCGTTGCAGTAGTCGGGCGCGATCGCGATGCCGTAGTTGGCCACCCAGTGGTGGCCCTGTTCGTGGATGATCGTGCCCTCGATCCACTGCTCGCCCGGGCTGAAGTGCACGGCGCCATTGTAGTAGGCGCCGCCGGTGCCCTCGGGCCAGAAACAGTCGATGCTGGTCATGTCGTAGCCGTTCCAGACGTGCTGGCGCCAGCCCTTGGTCAGGGTGCTGAGCAGATGCAAACCGGGATGATCGCCCGGGGCGCCGGGCTCCAGCCAGCCGAGGTTGAGGTCCGTGCCGAGATAGTCGTTCGTGGTACCGGTCGCCCACGTGTAGGGCCCCGCGAGGAACGCGGTGCTCTTGACCACGTACTCGGTGTTCTCCGAGCGGAACTCGACGAAGATGTCGGGCTCGGCGTCACAGAAGACGGCGCACGGGTTCCAGAAGAACGTGACGTCGTACCAGCCCTGTGCGTCGGTCGAGACCTGCGCCAGCAGTTCGTTGCCGAACGGCGAGTCGTTGTCCCAGATGCGCACGGTGACGCCATCGGCACCGACCTGAAGGCCATCGTTGCGGCGATAGAGCCAGCGGCCCCGCACTCGGATGTTGCGGGCGTTGACCGCCTGCACGCTCGAGCGCGGCACGCCGCCCTCTCGCAGTCGGACCTGTTCATCGGTCGGTGCGGCCGGCGCGTCGGCCGGTGCGACGTTCTGGAGCTCGGCCCCCGCCGGTTTCGCCAGCGGGTCTTCGATCACCGAACTGGTGGACCCGGGAGTCCGGACGCGATCGATCGCCTCTCGCGAGAGGTCGAACTGCTTCTGGTAGGTGACGCCACCCACGTCATAGGAGATCAGGAGCGGCTCGCCATCTCGAGATGGCCGCCAACTGAACGCGATGTCGGTGGACCCTCCCTTCTCGGCCTGCACGAGCAGGCCACCCACCGAGCGGACCTTGGCCGGATCGCCTTCGATCACCAGGTTGCTGAGCGGCATCGAGGCGCCGGTCTTGAAGCTCAGGGTGCCGGTGAAGTCCTCACCGGCGATCGAGGGACGTGCTTCCCCGAGGATGAACACGTCGACCGGCGGCCGGACATCGGCGCTGGCGAGTCGAGCGGCCGACAGGCCGAGCACGACGCCACAGAGGAGAGCGATGAGTTTGCGCATGGCGGTCTCCTCAGCGGCCGATGGCGGCGTTGGGGGCTGGGCGCTTCTCGGGCGCGAGCGTCACCTTCGGATGGATCCGCTCCTCGATCGACTCCTCGATCTGCTTGGCATCCGCGAGGCGGCCTTCCTTGGTCGCGTGGCGCGCCTGGATTCGCAGAACCTCGATCTCGGTGTCGAACTTGTGCTTCTGCATCTCCTGCTGGAGCGTGGCCGAGGCGGTGGCGTCGGACTTGTTGCTCGTCAGCTGCAGCTTCTTGGCGGCGAGCTCGAGATCGCGGCTCTCCATGTAGGCGAAGACCTCGGCCATCATCGGCGTCAAAGTGCGAGCCGGACGGCGCGTGACGATCGGCGCGGTCTGCGGCTGGCCCTTCTGCGCCTCGATCTCCTCGGCGTTCTCGGGGAGGTTCGGCAGGGCTTTCGCCGGAGGCGCCTTGCTGGCCGGGCCCGACGCTTCGGGAGCGACGCGCTCGGCAGCCGTTGCACCGGTCGCGAGGAGCAACAGTGAGAGCAGCGAGAGGACGATGAAGCGGCGAGGGATCACGAGGTGGCGGCGCATGAGGAGACCTCCGGGGTAGAGGGACTACGGGTTGAATGGGATTTGCTCGGAACAAGGGAGCGGCGTCGCAACCGCCGCTGATGAACGCGTGACACGCCGCCCGGCCGACTGTCACGCGCGGCGGCTTCGGGCGACAGATCGATCCACTTCTCGAAACGGCTGCCCGCGACGACCGAGCGGACGATGAGCGGTTGCGCCGGATCCGACGGCACGGCGCAGAACGCCAGTCGCAGAGGCGAATCGGGAGCGAGCACGTGAGGCTGCGGCGGCTTGAAGCGCGTGATGCGCCAGCCCTCGCCCGCCAACTGCAGCGAGTCGAGTCGGACGGATCGATGCGCGCGGACGACCAAGATCCCTCGGAACGTGCGTCCTCGAACGGCGGGCCGAATGGGGCCCTCGAGCTGGAACTCGACCGCGGGGCGCACGTCGGCGTGTGCCGGGCCAGGGAGCGCCCAACTCATCAGCAGCAGCGCGAGGGTCGAACCTCGGCGCCCTGCTCGGGAGCTATCGCAGCGGCTGCAGGCCATGGACCGCTCGGGGGTCGGAGAGGACGGTCGAACTCACGGAACCCCGGTGTGGGCTCGCGCGCATGGTGCTTCACGAATGTATGACGATTGAGTGGCGATTGCGTCACGAAATTCGATCAGCGAATGCAAGAATGCTCTGCACCGGAATCGTGAAAGAACATGAGATGAACGCCGCAACGCGAACCCGCCCAACACTTTCAATCGTCGTATTCGACGGTCTCGATGACCTGGCCGAGCCACGACAAGAGGGCGCCTCGCCCCTCTCCTTCGTGGCTCGAAAAACCGAGCAGCGGCTGCGATTCGGGAAGGGCGAGCTCGCGGGCGATCGCTTTCACTGCTGCGAGGCGCTTGGTCGGGGCGATCTTGTCGACCTTGGTGGCGACGAGGCAGAACGGCAGACCCTGGGTGCGCAGCCACTTCACCATCTCGCGGTCCTCGCGCGACGGATCATGACGTGAGTCGACCAGTTGGAGCATCGCCACCAGTTGCCGCCTCGACTGCAGGTACTCCTGCATCATGCGGCTCCACTCGTCTCGCAGTTTGCCGGGCGCTTTGGCGAACCCATAGCCCGGCAGATCGACGACATGGAACGCCTCGTTGACGAGGAAGTAATTGAGGCGCTGCGTCTTGCCGGGCGTGCGCGAGACCTTGACCATGCTCTTGCGGCCGAACAGCGAGTTCATGAGCGAGGACTTGCCCACATTCGATCGGCCGGAGACGGCGATCTCGGGCAGTTCGCCCTCGGGACACTCCGACGCTTTGCCTGCACTCATCACGAACTCAACGGACTCGATCTTCACGTCGCTGGATCCTCCGGCGGCGCCAAGTCGGCCTTGACCCGCTGCGGATCGCGGAGTCGGCCGAGCATGCTGTCGAGCAGCCGGACCATCTTGTCGGCGGCGCCGTTCGCTGCCTTGTCGATGTCCGCCGCCTGGTGCGTGACGGCGATGGGATCGCGGCCCGCGAGTCGCACCTCGAGCACGCAGCGCGAGTCATCGGGCCCGCGCTTCTTCGCGTTCTCGTCGCTCAGGTGGATCTCGACACGCGTGATCTGATCGCCGAAGCGAAGCAGCGCGCCCTCCACCACGCCGTTGATCCGTTCCTCCATCCCCGCATTGCCGGGGATCGTGCGGTCGGTGTTGAGTTGGATCTTCATGGGGAACCTCCCGGATGCCTGCTGTTGGGTGCACCCCCCGCATCCTGCGTGCGGGAGGTCGGGCCGCGACGGGCCCACTTCAGACTCGCTCAGGCTATCATGGCGACCATGCCACCCCCTTCTGATGCGCCGCTTCTTCGTCATTCGCCCGCGCGCGTGCACGGCCGCTATCTGGTGCGGCCGCCCGCCTCACGCGAGGCGTCGTGTTGGTTGGTGGGCTTCCACGGTCAGGGCCAGACGGCCGAGGAGTTCATGGAATCGCTCGATCGCATCCCGCGCAACGACGCTTGGCTGCTCGCATCGGTGCAGGGACTCAACCGCCACTACGCCAATCGCGGCCAGCAGATCGTGGCGACCTGGATGACCTCGCAGGACCGCGACCTCGCGATCGCCGACAACGTCGCGTGGGTGGACTCGGTGCTCGATCGGCTCGAGGCCGAGTTCGGTACACCGCGTGCCATCGTGTTCACCGGATTCTCGCAGGGCGTCGCGATGGCGTATCGCGCGGCGCTCCTCGGACGGCGCGCGTGCGCGGCGATCGCGACGACCGGCGGCGACGTGCCGGCCGAGTTGTTGGCTCTGGAAGCTCGCGCATGGCCTCGTGTGCTGAGTGCGACCGGCGCAGCTGATGCGTGGTACACGCCCGCGAGGCTCGAGACCGACGTGCATGCGCTGCGTGCGAAGGGCGCCGACGTCAGGAGTCTCGTGTTCGAGGGCGCGCATGAGTGGTCGGATGCGTTCGCAGAGGCAGTGGGCGAGGAACTGCGTCGAATCGAGGGCGTGTAGGCCGAGGCAGGGCGAGCCACGTGTGGCTCGATTGGCGCGTGGCGGTTGCCAGGGCACCCCGTTCAGGTGTCGGGTGATTGGCCCCAGCGGAAGTCAGGCAACCCGAGGGGATTCCGGCTCATCCCTGTGATGCCCCGGGATCGCGTCGTCCCACCATGGACGCAGTCCGACCCGGAGGAGCCCTTCCATGTCCGCTCGACGCCATCTCGCCCTTGCACGGCTCCTGTTCCTCGTGACCGCTGCGCTGACCCTGGGCCCAGGGCCCGCTCGCGCCCAGTGGACCGAGTACGGTGCGCGCATCTACAGCGCCTCCGGACCCGTCGCGATCACGGATGTGAAGCGCTATTCGCAGGGCGGATTCGTCGCATTCAATCCGATGCCATTCAGCATGGATATCCAGCGCATGGACGCCGACGGGGTCGCGCGCTGGACCGAGTACCCGTCGAGTTCCGCGATCCCCTACGAGAGTGACATCTCGTACGGCTTCTTCGGCTCCACCTGGGCCACAGCAACGAATGGCGACATCCATGTCGGGTGGGATGACCTGCTGTTCGATGCCACCGCCTCGCAGTTCAAGATGACTCCGAAGTTGCAACGGGTGGATTCTGGAAAACAGGCGCAGTGGGATCTCCGTGGCCTTCGCGTCTTCCCGACGCTGCATGCGAATGCGACGAACACCACCGCCTGCTCCGGCGGGAGCGCCGATGTGATCGTCGCGGCGATCGAGAACGACTCGGTGACGAATTACCCCTGGCGCCTGCGCATGCAGCGTGTCGGCCCCGATAGCGTCCGCGCCTGGGGATTCGCCGGACTCGCGCTGTCGCCCGCGGGGGCGCTGGTCTCCTCGCAGACCATCCGTCTCGAGCCGGATGGCGCAGGTGGGGCCTATCTCGTATGGGCGGAGGACGGTTCGATCCCGGGCAACGTTGTGAGACGTCGTCAGTCTGGGTTACTATGCCGGTGGAAGGAGGTGCCGACATGGATCCACGCTCACTACCCGAAGGCACCACCTGGTTCGACCTGGACGGCGACGACGTCGTGGCACTGACCCCCGACGGGAGGGCCTTCGCCTTCCCGCCCGTGCGCGAGGTGCCGGTCTCGACCGCCTTCAAGGGGCTGCCCGAGATCTCGCGCGAGGCCGCCCTGGCCAGACTGCCGTCCCAGGCGGACTGATACAGCGTCCGCATTCAGGGAGTGCGCGCGTACCTCCGCTTGTTCGCCGCAGTGGATGGCTCGCCCATCTCGGTGAACCCGGTGGCGGTGAATCTCACGTCGACCTCCCCCAACCCGAGGCAAGTGGCTGTGGTCGCGTGCGCCACTGGGGAATCCATCGTCGCATGGACGAGCGAGGGCACCGGGGGCAGCCTCCGGGCCCAGCGCCTGACCGCCTCGGGCAGCATCCGGTGGAACTCGGGTGGCATCGCTGTGTGTGCCCATCCGAGCCAGGTCCCAGGCGGGCTGTTCGCGATATCGGATGGCAGCGATGGAATCTACTGCGTGTACTCACGCGTCGGAAGCAGCAGTAGCTATTGGTTCGCCATGCGCGTCGAGGCCGATGGCGATCTCGCCATGCTGAGTGGCTCGCTGATCTCGGCAACGGACATCCCGGTCGATGAGGGCGGCGCACTGGCACTCACTTGTCGCGCTCCGAGCGTCGATGCCGGTGAGAACCTGCCCGAGGTGACGGGCTACAACGTGTGGCGTCTGACAGGCGGTGCGAGCGCGAACGAGTCCCTGCGTTCCGCGCCGGTTTCGAACGAGGACGCACTCGCGGCACTCGAGCGCTCGCTCCGATCGACCACGCGGCTCACGGCAGCCCAGGCGCAGCGGCTGCGCTTTCCCCCCGGCTCGTGGGAGTCGCTCGGCTTCCACGCCGCCGTGCTCGACTCGCAGTATCGATTCATCGTGGCCACGCGCAACGACAGCGGCCCCTTGATCCCGAACGCCGATGAGACCTTCGTCGTCACGGCGCACACGAGCTCGCCCTCGAACTTCGGGATCTCGAACGCGATCCCGGGCCACTCGCGCGACAACCTCGCTCCCGCGGCGCCGCAGCAGCTGACCGGCGCACTGGCCGCGGGCTCTCTGCGTCTGGACTGGGCCGCGAACGGCGAAGCGGATCTCTCCGGCTATCGCATCTATCGAGGGACGACCGCGGGCTTCATTCCCTCGCCCGCCAACCTGCGCGGCTCTGCGAGCCTGCCGAGCCATGACGACGGCGCGTTCGTCTCCGGCAGTTGGTACCAGGTGTCCGCCATCGACCGGCACGGCAACGAGTCGGCCGTCGCGACGCTGTCGCCAAGCGCTGTGACCGATGCCGGGAGTCCGCCGGCCCATGTCGACTTCCTGCGCATGCCTTCGGCCAATCCCGTCCGAGGCGAACTCGCCGTCGAGTTCGGCCTCAGGTCGGCAGGCGACGCGCGCGTGACACTGCTCGATGCGCAGGGCCGCGTCGTGGCCCTGCTCGCCGACGGCGCGTTCGAGGCGGGCCCGCATCGCCTGTCGCTCGCAGGGCGGAGCACGCATGCCGGACTCTACTTCGTGCGGATCGAGGCGAACGGCTTCGTGGCCGCCCGCAAGGTGGTGCTCGCCGACTGACGCTGGTCCACGCGCGCCGGCGTGTGAGGCATGCACCGCATGCCCGGGGGTCCCGAGTCGCTCCCGGATCGGCATCACCCTCTCGAATTCGGAGGCGCCCCATCGGGCGCCTCCGTGCCGAGACGACTTCGATGTGCTCAGGCCGGATCGAGTTCCACTGGCTTCGACCGTCGCTCGCCGTAGCGCAAGAACAGCACCGGAACCAGAACCATGTTGAGGAAGGTCGAGGTCACGAGACCTCCGAGGATCACCTGCCCCATGGGACTCTGGATCTCATTGCCGGGCTTGCCTCCCGCGATCACCAGCGGGATCAACGCGAGACCGGCGGCGAGGGCGGTCATGAGCACTGGCGCCAATCGTTCCTGCGATCCGCGACGGACCGCTTCCTCGATCGGCAGCCCCTCCTCACGCATCAGGTGCTGGTAGTGCGACACCAGCAGAACTCCATTGCGCGTGGCGATGCCGAACAGCGTGATGAATCCCACCATCGCCGCGATGCTCAGCCCGCTGCCGCCCAGCAGGATCGCGAACACGCCGCCGATCACGGCGAGCGGCAGGTTGACCAGCACGATGGTCGCGTGTCGATGACGCCGGAACGCCACGAACAGCAGCCCGTACATGGCCACCAGGATGAAGAGCGAGACCATGGCGAGATTGCGTACGCTGGAGGCCGCCTCTTCGAACTGGCCACCGTAGACGATGCGGTAGCCGGTCGGCAGCGCCACCTGCGAGTCGATCCGCCGCGCCGCCTCTTCGACGGTGCCAGCCAGGTCGGCCCCGGCGACGTTTGCCGTGAGCATGGCCATCCGCTGCACATTCTCGCGACGGATGAGGCTCGGCCCCAGGTCGAATCGCACACGGGCCACTTCGGCCAGCGGAATGACGCGCCCGCTGGGAGTCGTCACCGGCAACCCCTCGATCCGATCGCGGTCCTGCCGGAGTTCCTCGGAGTAACGGACCACGACACGCGAGACGACCCCACCCTCGACGATCTGACCGGCCTCCGAGCCCTGGAACAGGGCTTCGACGGTGCGGGCGAGCGACGCTGCGGTGACGCCATGTCGTGCCATCGCGGGTCGATCGAAATCGATCAGCAACTGCGGCACGCTGGCCTGCTCCTGATTGCCCAAGTCGACGATGCCCGGCACGTCGGAGAGCACCTTCTGGGCCGACCCGGCCAGGCCGCGCAGCACCGAGAGGTCCGGACCGAAGATCTTGACCGCCAGATTCGACTTGCTGCCCGAGATCATGTGGTCGATGCGGTGGCTGATGGGCTGGCCGAAGCTCACCTGAGCGCCGGGGATCGTGGCGACCGAGCGTCGCATCTCCTCGAGCAGGCGTTCCTTGGGACGCCCGGGACGCAGCACGACCTCCATCTCGGAGGCGTTCACGCCCTGTACGTGTTCATCCTTCTCGGCTCGTCCCGTTCGGCGGCTGGTGGAGACCACCTCGGGGAACGCCAGGAGCGACTTCTCGACCTCGCGGCCGATGGCATCGCTCTCCTCGAGCGTGATGCCGGGGGCGCTCACGACCGAGACGGTGAGCGAACCCTCGTTGAAGGGTGGCAGGAAGCTGCGGCCGAGGAACGGCAGTGTGGCGAGCGCTCCGATGAGGAGGACCACGGTGAACGCGTAGACCCGCTTGGGATGGGCGATCGCATGGTCGAGATCGCGAACGTAGCGCTCCTTGATCTTGCGCAGCAGCCACGGTTCGCTGGACTCGACAGCCTTCGATCGCGCCAACATCAGGTAGCAGAGCACGGGCGTGATCGTCAGCGACACGAAGAACGACGCCACGAGTGCGGTGATGTAGGCGAGTCCCAGCGGGCGCAGCAAGCGGCCTTCCATGCCCGGCAACAGGAAGAGGGGCACGAAGACGAGGACGATGATCAGCGTGGCGTAGAAGATCGCGCCGCGGACTTCGGACGACGCACCGAACACGACGTCCAGCGCTTTACGGCGCAGCTCGAGAGGTTTCAAGTGTTCGAGTCGCAGTCGCCGGAGCACGTTCTCGATGTCGATGATCGCGTCATCCACCAGCACACCGATCGCGATCGTGAGACCGCCCAGTGTCATCGTATTGATGGTGACGCCGAAGGCCGAGAACACCAGGATCCCCGCGACCAGTGAGAGCGGGATCGCGAGGGCCATGATGAAGGTGGTGCGGAGGTTCCCGAGGAAGAGGAACAGGATCGCCACCACGAGGAAGGCGCCATCGCGCAGAGCCGCGGTGACATTGTGGACGGCCACCTCGATGAACTCGGCCTGCCGGAAGTTCTCCTTCTCGATCACCACGCCTGCGGGCAGCGTCCGGCCCAATCGTTCGAGCGCACCATCGATCTCGCGAGTGAGGCGCAGCGTGTTCGCTCCGGGCTGCTTCTGGACGCTCAGGATGACGGACGACTGCATCCGATAGGACGCGGTCCCCCGCTTGGCCTCGGGCCCGGTCTGAACGTCGGCGATGCTGCCGACGGTGATCGGGATCCCATTGCGCGATTCGATCACCGCCGTGGCCAGGTCTTCGGTGCCCCGGGCGCGTCCCAACCCGCGTACGAGGTACTCCTGACCCTGGTCGATGTGGAAACCGGCGGCCGGGTCGCGCGTGGCGTCATTGAGTGCCTCGACCACCTGATCGAGCGTCACGCCGACCTGCGCCAGCCGCTGCGGATCGACCTGGACCTGATACTCACGGACATCGCCGCCGATCGGCTTGACCTGCGAGATCCCCGGAATCGCGAGGAGCGCGCGCCGCATCGTGGTCTCGGCCGTGAGCCGGAGTTCCATCGGCCCGATCTCCGGTGATGAGGATGTGAGTGCGATGAACGTGATCTCGCCCATGATCGAACTGACCGGGCCGAGTTCCGGAGCATCCACAGTCGCCGGAAGCGTGACGCCCTGGACGCGCTCGGTGACGATCTGTCGCGCGCGGTAGACATCCTCTCCCCACTCGAACTCGACCCAGATCACCGAGATTCCGGCGGCTGAGACCGAGCGGACCCGGCGTACGCCCGAGGCGCCGTTCAAGGCGGACTCGAGTGGGAACGTGACCAGTAGTTCGACCTCTTCGGGCGCCATGCCGCGCGTCTCGGTGATGACCGTGACGCTTGGCGCGGTGAGGTCGGGGAAGATGTCCACGGGAAGACCCGGGATGACGAACAGTCCCGCGATGAGCAGGATGGCCGACGCTGCAAGCACGAGCGCGCGGTGCTTGAGTGAGCCGGCGATGATGGAATTGAGCATGGTGCCTCCGCCGACTAGTGGACGTGACCTTCGACTTCACCCGAGGACATCTGTGCGGACCGACGGATCGCAGCGGCGCCCCGCGTCACGACGCGGTCGGCTGGTCCGACGCCTTCGACCAGCACGTGGTCGCCCTGTCGCCCGAGGATCCGCACCTCGCGACGAGTGAAGCTCTCGCCTTCCGGCTGGAGGTAGACGACCGGGACCCCTGCATCGTCCACGATCGCATCCGCGGGCACGACGATGCCGGCACGACGACCCGGCAACAGCACCTCAGCCTGTACGGCAGCTCCGACGCGCAGTCCCTCGGCGCCTCGCACCTCGATGATCGCCTGCACCAGGCCCGTGGTCCGATCGACCTCGGGCGCGCGCGAGACCAGTCGGACCGACCGTGCTCCGAAGCTGATCGGCGCCTGACCCGCACCGCTCAGGATGACGAGGCCCGCCGGAGCGCCGCTCAATGTGCCGGCGACCTCGGGCCGCAGCCCGACCTCGACCCACAGCGGGTCGGTCTGGACGAGCCGCGCCAGGCTCGCGCCCGCGACGACCGCCTCGCCCGGTGTGACCATGATCTCGGCGATGCGTCCGCCGAAGGGGGCGTTGACCCGGACGGTGCGTCCGGTGCCACCCACGGCATCCAGTTCCGCACGCAAGGTGGCAGCGCGCGCTCGAGCGCGGTCCAGTTCGGCGCGGCTCACGGCATCGGCCGTGAACAGTTCTTCGAGTCGGGCCAGTCGTTCACTCGCCAGTCGCGACTCGGACTCGATCTCGGCGAAGCTCCGACCCGATGTGGCGCGTGGACGCAACTCGACCACGGAACCACCGCGCGCCACGGCCAACCCCACGTAGAGGCGGCTCGAGGGTACGACCACGCCGTCGAGCGGCGCGGTGAGGATCGCCTCGCCTCCCGCGGCCGTGCGGATGCGGGCTGGGCCGTTCACCGACGGACTGAGGGAACCCGCCTGCGCCCACGCGGTCGAGAATGGGATGCGCCACTGCTGCTCCTTGAGGAAGCTGATGGCCTCGCCGCCCGATCCGCCCCCCGGGACAGCGGCTGCCGCGAACGGCGGTGCCGGCGGCTCGATGAGGCCTCCCGGCTGGTCGTGCGTCCCCACCGCCACGCGGCCCGAGCGGATGTCCTCGGTGCCGGCCTTACTCTCGACGCGGAACACCAGGTCGAACGTGCCCGCCACCTGCGGCTTGATCTCGATCGAGAAGATGCCCGCGCGCAGCGCCTTGGGTTGCGTGAAGCTGACCGCCTTGCCGGTCGAGTCGATCAGCACGGCTGAGACGACGCCCTCGGTGAGCGGCGCGAATCCATCGAGGATCGTGACGTGCGTGTGCGACTTGGAGGTCTCGCCCACTGCGAGCGGGGCGGCCTCGGCGAAGATCTCGTAGCGCTCGCCCCACGACGTCACCGCCCAAGGTTCATGCTCGTCGGCGTGATTGTCCGCCTCGCGCTTGCCGCAGCTCGTTGACACGAGTGCGAGCGCCACCAGGGCGCCCATCATCCAGTCGGTCCGGCTCATCGATTGTCTCCTTCATCCAGAGGTAGTGGCCGTCCGGCAGCGACCTCGAGTTCGCGGTGGGCGGCAAGGGCGGCTCGGTAGGATTCGAGCACCGCGATCTGACCGCCGAGTACGCCACGCAGGGTTTCCAGTAGATCCGTCACGTCACTCTCCCCGGCCTCGAACATCGCCGCGGCACTCGCGAGCACCCGCTCGACGACCGGCTCGGCCTCCGAGGCCAGTCGAGCGGATTCGCGCAGCGCCGCGTAGGCGGTGAGCGCCGCTGCGAACTCCTCGCGCATCCGTCTCGCGTCCAGCGCTTGGCGTGCACGCGACGCGGCGAGCCGGGCACGCGACTCCAGCCGATCGCCTTGACGCCGATCGAAGAGGGGCAGCCCCCAGCGAACGCCATAGGTCAGCCCGTCGATGTCACCCAGGTCGTCGCGCACGCTCTGTTGTCCGATCGAGAGTTCCGGCAGTGCCCAGAAGCGGCCCGCGAGGCTGGCCGTGGCCTCGGCCTGACGCACGTCGTGCCCGAGTGCCGCGATGCGCGGCGAGCTGGCCCACAGCGACGTGTCGGTGGGCGTGAGCGGAAGTGGCGGTCGCGCCGGCAACGCATCCGCCGCGAGCCCCGGCATCCAGGCACGCACGCGACCTCGGGCATGTGCGAGGTCGGCTGTCAGGCGGGCCGCCTCCGATCTCGCCTCCAGCTGCGCGAGCAGCAGGCGGCGCGATGCCAGAAGCGAGGCTTCGCCCTTCGAGGCTTGCGCTGCTGCCCGGCGCGCCAGTCGATCGACCATGCCCGCGAGCCGAACCCCGATCGCCGCCCCATCCATTGCCAGCGCCCAGTTCGCGTAAGCCTCGCGCAACTCGGCTCGCAGCGAGACGCTCGACTGGGTGTGACGGCTCTCGGCCGCCTTCAGCCCCTCGCGGCCCGCGCGGTCCTGGGCCCAGTGGCGGCCGTCCAGTGGCGGCGCCCACGACAGGCTCCAGGTGTCCTGCCGAGGCGCACCGTCCGGCGCCTCGCGATCGAACGAGCCCTCGGGGTTCGTGAGGGTGCTCGCCCGAGCGCGCTCGGCGCGCGCGATGCCGAGTGGTTCATCGAGCACGGCGCGAACGTGCTGGTCGCGCAGTGCCGACTCGAGAAACGACTTCTCCGATACGACGCCCGACGGCGCATCGCGCGCACTGAGCGCGGCCAGCGCCAACAGCACTCCCAGAACCATGGATCCTCCCGCAGAGATCGAGCACCACCCCATGCCATTCGAACACTCGTGGCGTGTGACGGCTCGCTCAGATGCGGAGGATCGAGTGCCTCGCGGGTGCGACCCGGTGCTGGCGGTGCGGAGGCGGCGTGGAGTGCCGCAGCGAATACCCGTCCGGGATGGTGGTCGCGTACCGCAGGACAGCCGACAGCGGCTGCAGCGTGAGGGAGGCGTCCACCGTTCTCGCCGGCTGGTGGCTCGCGAGCGTCAACTCGTGCGAGTGGTCCTCGCCGTGCGAGGCATCCTCGTGGTGATGCTCCCCGCCGGATTCGTCACCGTGATGGTCGTGCGCGGCCACCGTGACGTGATCCAGTGCGACGTGCGCGATGACAAGCCCCGAAGCCGCGTGCCCCGACATCAGGGCAACGAGGAGCATGGCCGGGGCGAGTGCACGCAGGACGGAGAACATGGGAGCGCACGCTGTCATGCTGAGCGACGTGCTGTCAATCGCGTCGTCGACCCCTACGTTCGCCCGAAGAACAGCCAGTCGGTGAAGCTCTCCCCCACGTGCCGGTTGAAGTAGGTGACCGGGCGCACCTCGACCGTGCGAAAGACGCTGCACATCGCGTCCTTGAAGGGAGAACTCTCGGCATACGACCACACGCCCAGGATGCCGCCTGGCGCCAGATGCTCGCAGACCTCGCGTAAGCCCGGCACGGTGTAGAAGGAGGAACCGGCTTCGCCGAGAGCCGCGTCGGGGGAATGATCGACGTCGATGAGGATCAAGTCGTGCCGGGCGACCGCGGGCGCCGCAAGTTGCGCGTAGATGTCGCCCGGTCGCAGGTGCGTTCGCGGATCGCTCTTTAGAGAGCCGGCGAGTGGGATCAGGCCGTCGTCGAGCCAGCGGATCACCTCGGGCAGGAGTTCGACCACTTCGACGCGCGCGACGCGAGGCGACGCCAACGCCGCCTGCGCGGTGTAGCCCAACCCGAGGCCTCCGACCAGCACGCTGAGCCGGTCTCCCTGGTGCATCTCGAGCGCGATCGAGGCGAGCGCCTCTTCAGAAGCCGTGTGCAGGCTGCTCATCAAGAACTCGTGGTCGAGGGTGACCTCGGTGACGATGACGCCCGGCTCCGACAGCATCTCGCGCCGCCTGAGGCACAGCGTGCCGAGCGGCGAGTCCTCGAGGGCCAGTATCTCGAACACGGGCTTCGTCATGTCCCCCTTCTCCCCTTCCCTCTGGATCCCAGCGGTTCCGAAAAGCGAGTCCGTCGAACTGCTCGGCCGAGCACCTCGAGGAGGCGGAGCGATGGGCATGCGCGGAGCACAGGAACACGACGGCCGGTCCCGCCGGCTCACCGATAGAAGACTTTGATCGCCCCCCCCGTGCCCTTGCGCGCCGTGGTCGGCTGGCTGTGGCACATCTCGAAGCGGTAGGTGCCCGTCGTGCTGCCCGAGCGGCCCGCGAATGGCCCGGTCTGCGAACCGATGAAATCGATGCGGTAGTGGATGTCGAAGAAACTGTCCACCTCCCACCCACCTGCCGCCTGGGTGAAGATGGTGTTCCCCGGGCTCGCCATGCCGAAGTTCGTGTCGGCGGTGATGCGCAGCAGATCGAAGTCGGGGTCCCCGAACGGCAACTGGCCCTGAAGCGAGTTCAAGTCGGTGGCGAACGACTGGGTCGGCGCGAATGGCGTGCGTGACGCCGAGTGCGAGGTGCCCGCCGAGATCGGCATCACGAGATTGCGGTTGTAGCCGAGCAGTGCGCCCGTGCCCGACAGCTGCATCGGCATCGAGGCCGTCCAGGTCTCGGAGTTGCCGCCAAGGGCGCCGCCCGGAACCTGCACGAGCCCCGCGAACGACAGCAGTTGGGTCGCGATGTCGATCGTGGCGCCGACCGGGAGCCCGTTCACGATCTGCGTCTGGCCCTGGTAACCGCCTGAACAGGCCGGCGGATGGTCAGCCGTGCCGGTGCCATTGTCCGGCATGATGCAGCAGGAGACGGGCACGGCATTCGCCGTGCCGAGGTGCCCGAGGGGCCCGAGGGCCGCGCATGCAAGGAGCAAAGCGATGAGTCGTGTGGCGATGCGCATGGCAGTCTCCAGAAGAGGAATTGGAATGGCGTCGCCGACGGGCGAGACGCGAGGGTGGTTCGGTGTGATGTGGCTCGGGCGCGCTTGCGCCCAAGGTTCCCAATAGGAAGCGTAGCAGCAGCGCGGAGCGGGAGACCAAAGGCATCTGCGTGGGTGTGCGCGGCGTCCTCTCCCGTCCCACTCCGCCCATTTCCGGTCAATCGGCGAGGGTGCTCCGGAAGTCCGGAACACCCTCAGGCTGACGCGACTGCGGTGATGATCGAGGCGAATCAGGTGGTGGCCCCGACTGGAGTCGAACCAGTGGCAGGAAGCCCTGCTCGAACAGGTGTTGAACGGAGTAACGAAGGCATGCTGGCGTTGCCACGCTCGATCGGCGCGGAATGATTCGGATGGAGATGGCGGCGCTGTACACTTGTCGGCGCCAATCCAATCGATAACTTGTGCCCCTCCCACCCTCCTCATGGAGTTCCCATGCATCCTTGGCGCCGTGTCGTTACGGCCATTCTGGCCACTTGCCTGGCCACTGTCGCCGCGCACGCCGATCCGGGTTCCGCGGCGAGTGCGGCGGCAGCGCCTCAGATCACGACCCCGTTGCTCGGCTCGCAGCGTGCCAACGCGTGGAAGCCTCGAGCCTGGCGTCCTCCCGCACATTCGGCGGCAGCGGCCCAGGGCCTGCGTGTCGCCATCGACCCGGTGGACGGCTCGATGTCGATGCCGACCGACGAGGGTGCAGCGCCTGCCGTACTGAGCGAAGGCGAGTTGCCGCCGCTCGTGCGCATCCTTCACGCGGACGGCACGGTGCAGTTGATCCTCGACGACCGCTTCCTGGTGCACGCGGTCGCGAGCATGAGCCCCTTGGGAGTGCCGGTGTGGTCGTGCGTCGAAGGCGCGCTCGGCATCGAGAAGTTCCTGCTGCAGCCCGCGCGTGGACCCATCGCTCCGGTGGCTCCAGCCGTGAAGTGGGAGGAGCGGTGACCCTGCGCAAGTCCATCCGCAGCCTCGCGCTCGCCTCATGCTTCCTGACACTCTCGGCCCCGGCGTTCGCGGCCGCGACCATCGTGATCAACAACCTCAACGCCGCCGGCGTGGGCTTCAACGACCCGACCGTCGTTGCGCCGGTGGGCGGCAATCCCGGAACGACACTTGGCCAGCAGCGCCTGAACTGTTTCGAGCGGGCTTCGAACATCTGGGGCGCGACGCTCACTTCGAACGTCACGATCGTGGTCAACGCCCAGTTCAGTGCACTCACATGCACCGGGACTTCCGCTGTGCTCGGTTCCGCCGGCGCAACCAGCGTGTTCCAGAACTTCCCCGGCGCACCGCTGGCCGGACACTGGTATCCGCAGGCACTCGCGAACAAGCTCTCCGGCTTCCATTTGGGCGGGGCGGGAGCCGACATCAGCGCCAGCTTCAACATCAACCTCGGCAATGCCAACTGTCTTGCGGGTTCGGGATGGTATTACGGTTATGACCACAATGAGGGGACGCTCATCGACCTGGTCGCCGTGCTGCTGCATGAGTTCGCGCACGGACTCGGCTTCCAGACTTTCACGAACGGCTCGACCGGCGCCTACACCGGGTCATTGCCGTCAGTCTGGGATCGCTTCCTTTTCGACGAGAGCACCGGATTGCGCTGGAACGAGTCGTCGGCGGGCCAGCGAGCGGCCTCGTCGATCAACGCCGGCAACCTGACCTGGGACGGCCCCAACACTCGGATGGCCTCACGAGGCTTCCTGGGGGAGGCGCCGGAGTTGGTGACTCCCTACGCTCCGTTCTCGATCGACGGCAACTCCGCGGCGTTTGGCGCCGCGTTGACCGCGGCTGGAGTGAGCGGTGCTGCGGAAGTCGTGACTGATGGCGTCGGCACGACGAGTGATGGCTGCGAGACGATCATGGGTTCGCTTGCGGGCAAGATCGCGGTCATCGACCGCGGGACGTGCTCGTTTGTGATCAAGGCGAAGAATGCCCAGAACGCGGGTGCGATCGGCGTGATCATTGTCAACAACACAACAGGGACACTGTCGCCGGGTGGCTCGGACCCGACCATCACGATTCCGACGATCCTCATCACCCTGGCCGACGGAGCGGCGCTGAAGTCCGCGATCGGCGGCGGGGTGACGAATGTGACGATGCGGCTGAGTCCGACCAGGTTGGCAGGAATGCACCCCAGCGAGCGGGTGCGCATGTACTCCCCGAACCCGTTCCAGAGCGGATCGAGCGTGTCCCACTTCGATGTCTCGTTGACTCCCAACGCACTCATGGAGCCCGCGATCAACAGCGACCTCACGGACAACCTGGATCTGACCGTGGCGTTGTTCCGCGACATCGGCTGGCTGCCCGACCTGGTCGGTGTGCCGAACGGCAATGCGTCTGCTCGCATTGCAATGGCGAGCCGCCCGAATCCAGCGCGCGGTGCGCTGAAGGTGCACTTCGAACTTCCGGCCCATGAGACCGTCGAGGTTGCGCTCTTCGATGTCGCGGGGCGTCAGGTGCGAATGCTGGCGAAAAGTCGGCTCGCCGCCGGCCCGCACGAGTTGGCGTGGGACGGGCTCGATGACGCCGGTCGCCCAGCCTCGCCGGGCGTGTACCTCGCGCGCCTCAAGGGGACGCGGACGCAAGGCTCGCATCATGTGGTGTTGATGCAGTAATCGTTCGGAAGCGAGTCGCGAAGCCCTCGGCTGGTGACACCAATGGCAGGTTGCAGTTCGGCCCGATCGCGCTGGCCGGGGTCTCGGGACTGCCGCCCGTGCGCACGATCAGGATCGGTCCTTTCGTGATGAACAGGTCCATTCCGGCCGTCACGGCCGTTCCGCCGTCTGCTGCGAGCGGAGTCGCTCTGCTCGCCCCGCGGCCGGATCCGGCCACATCGACCAGCCGCCTGGCGTGGACCCAGTCGCGAGCCGGGCACGCGCGGGTGGAGATCTGGGACCTCACGGGGCGACGCGTCCGCACCCTCGTCGATGGAGAGCGCCCGGCCGGCTCGCACGAGTCGGACTGGGACCTCGCCGACGCGAGCGGCTCGCGCGTCCAGGCGGGACTCTACTTCGTCCGGCTGATGGTGCCCGGTCAGGGCACGAGCCTGTCCCGCATGACCGTGCTCCGGTGAGCAGGATGCTCGGCCGCCTCGACTGATCGTCGCTGCGGGCGGCATGGCGTGCCGACCATGCCGCCCGCTACCTGGGACCGATCGCGATGAAGTCGAACGCGTCGTCGATGTTCGTGCCGCTGCCGTTCATGACCCGCACCCCACCGAGGACTGCAGGGTCGGTGCCGGCGCGATTCGTGCGAGGCAGGCGGGCCGGGGCGCGTGCGGGCTCGTGTTCGCGCCGCACTCCCGTCCACATCGTTGCCGGAGGTGACGCCACGACATCCAGACCACCCAGGCCCCCCTGCCGGCGGCGAGAGACCCGCTGGCCGCTCGCGCGCGCCGACGCGCAGGAGTTCGTCCGCGTCACGGTGACGCAGGCCGCGGCGCAGTGGCTCTTCACCTACGTCGCCACGACGCGCAACGAGAAGGGCCAGCGGCTCGCCCGCACGAGGCTCGAGCGCTACCTGCTACTCGAGCTGGGCGACCTGCCGCTGCATGAGCTGACCGGCGACCACGTGCGGCAGTACCGCCTGATGCTCGAGTCGCTGCACACGCTGCGCCCGCACACCGTGACGCACGTGCTGAGCGATCTGAGATGCCTCCTGCGCTGGGCCGAGGGCCAGGGGCTGATCGAGCGCTCGCCGTTTCCGCCGCGGGTCATGCCGCGCCTCCAGGAATCGCCGCCTCGCCGCCTGGCCGACCTCGAGGTGGCGGTGCTCGAGTCGCTGGGCGGCCGGATCGGGTTCGTGCTGCGCTTCCTGCTCGGCACCGGCTTGCGCTGGGCCGAGGCGTGCCGGGCGCGGCGCGAGCACGTGCAGGGCGCGATGCTGCAGGTGTCGCAGACCAAGTCGGGCCGGATGCGCCGCGTGCCGCTCTCCCCCGCCCTGCTCGCCGAACTGGGCCCGCAAGAGGGGCGGCTCGTGCCCTACGCCGAGTCGAGCCCCGGCTCGTTCTCTCGCACCGTGCGGCGGCTGACCGGCATCGAGGACTTCCATGCCCATCGCTGCCGGCACACGTTCGCCTGCCGCTGGCTCGAGGCCGGCGGGAACCTGGCGGTGCTGCAGCGGATCCTGGGACACCGCGACCTGAGCACGACGATGCGCTACGCGCAGGTCACCGATGAGCTGATCGAGCGCGAGGCGGCGCGGGTGATGGGGCGAGAGCGCGGCTAGGGCGGGTGCCCAACGCCCGAGCCGGGCGGTCTGCGCTCGCACTCAGGGGCGTACTTCGGCAGGCATGCGCGCGAGCGTCGCCGCGAGCACCTCGCGGGCGACATCGATCGCCCGCACGACTTCCTCGCGCGCGGGGGCTTCGGCGTCGCCGGGATAGCGGAACGCCCATGCGAACACACTCAAGCGCTCTGCCGCGTAGAGGTCCTGGGCGGCTCTGGCGAACTAAAATCGCGTCTCGGTGACGCGGGCGGGCTCAGGCGGCATGCAAGAGGACTCCCTCTCGAACCACCGTCGCAGGCAGCGAGGCCTTCAATGGGAGCCGCTGCTCGAACTCGTCTCGAGACCACACGAGGATGTCCGCGGAGATGCCCATCCCCCCCGATGAGTGTGTGTGCCTCTTGCGCGACCTGGTAGGCCGGAGCGCTCAGATGCTCGAAGACCATCAGGAGGTCGTAGTCGCTCTCCGCGGTTCCCTGTTGTCGGGCCCGGGAACCGAAGAGGTAGACCCGCATGGGCTGGTGCGCAGCGACCAAGCGGCGAACCAGGTTCGCCAGTTTCGGGTCGCGTTGGAGGATCGCCGGATCGGTCATCGGTGCCTCATGGTCGCGGATGGCGCAGGGCCGCTGCTCGAATGTCCGCAGGAAGGTTAGCAGACGCGCGGATGGCTCGCGATGGATGCACGCGGGCCCTATCGACGGGGACCGGATTGTGAATTCACTGTTCTCGCGTTCGGCGACCCTCTGTGTCCGCCTCGCGTGGAGACCGGGACCGACGACCGGAGGCCGAGCCGACCTTTGCGAGGCGGGCGGGCTGCTGCGGAGGAGGTGGTGGCCCCGACTGGAGTCGAACCAGTGGCACGCGGTTTAGGAAACCGCTGCTCTATCCGTCTGAGCTACGGGGCCACAACAAGTTAGCTTTCGCTGGCTACCCCTCTGGCTACCCCTCGCTTCGCGATGTCGAGCGTTTCGCGCATCACGATCTCATCGGTGAGTCGCGCGTAACGCTGTGTTGTCCCGATCGAGGCATGTCCGAGGATCTGCTGCAGCGCAGCGAGGCTTCCGCCCCGCTCCAACCACTGACAAGCGAAGGTGTGCCGCATCTGGTGCGCGTGGAATCCCTCGACCCCGCTCATGTTCCGCACCGTCCGGCTGAACGAGCCCGGGGATCCGTTCGCGTACGGCACCAACCGCCCCACGCGTTGCCTTACCTCCGCCAGAAGCTCTGGTGCGAGCGGTACACGCCGCACCTTTCCACTCTTGGTCTGGTGCACGACTAGGAAGCCACGCTCGAGGTCGCTCGCCTGCACTCGCGTCAGCTCACCCCAGCGCATTCCGGTACCGAGACCCAATCGGGCCACGAATCCGTGTGGCTCAGGCAATCCGCGGAGCAGATCCGCTTCCTCATCCGTCAGCCGGTCCGGCGGCCGCTCCTGGATCCGCGGCATGACGCGCCGCGGGAAGGGGCTGTGCTCGATCAGTCCTGACTCGGCGCACCAGTTCAGCATGCACCGCGCATCCGAGAGGATGTGCCAGACCGTGGTCGGCTGGAGGTCGAACGTCTCAAGCTGCATCCGGTACCGACGAACATG
>JAYWEM010000080.1:0-10079 GCA_043779265.1 bacterium
GGCGCTCGATTGTCCGTCCAGCACACGAACGCACCGTTCGCGCCGTCGCTCAGCACGTCGGCCCCGTACTGGTCGCCCAGCTCCTGGCTCACCGCGGCACCGTTCGATGCCCACTGCACGACGCCGAGCGCATTCACCCGCTGGGCGTAGACAACGGAACCGTTACCGCTGCGATAGTCCTGCCACGCGAGGACGGCGCCGCCTGTGCCTTCGGAGTCCACTCGCACCGACGACTGGGCGGAAGTGGCGACGCAGAGCGCCACTCCTTGGGCCGTCCACTGGGGCACGCCTGCTGCGTTGACTCTCTGAACGTAGACGTCGGAATCGCTGACTCGATCGTCGATCCAAGCGACCAGCGCACCGCCCGAGCCATCGCTGTCCGCGTCACAGGCCCCTTGGAATCCCGCACCCGTCAGGACGACTCCGTCCACCGCCCACTGGGCGGCACCGCTGCCATTCAGACGTTGCGCGTACACATCCGCATCGCCGCGGAGATCTTCCCAGGCGATGATCGCGCCGCCCGCCCCGTCGCTCACGGGTTTCGGGGAATACTGTTCGCCCAGCGATCCGCACACCACGACGCCGTCCAGTGTCCACAGGGGGGCGCCAGCGGCACTCACGCGTTGAGCATGGATGTCAGCCGCACCGCTGCGCTCATCCCACCACGTGACGATCGCACCACTGGAGCCATCGGAGGCGATGGTAGGGCTGGACTGATTCCCTGCTGCCACGCACATGGGGACGCCGTTTCCCGTCCACTGCACGGCGCCGGCGCTGTTGACGCGCTGGACGTAGACATCGTTGTGGGATGCGTTGCGCCAGTCGTACCAAGTGATGATGGCGCCACCCACCCCATCGCCGACCATCTTGGGCGTCAGCTGGTAATTGGCCGCGGTGCAGATGGCGACGCCGCCGGGTGTCCACTGCGTGACGCCGGGGCCATTGATGCGCTGCGCATAGATATCGATTTGCGAGCCACCACTTCTGGAATCGCTCCAAACGATAATGGCACTGTCGGCGCCATCGGAGATGATCTGGGGCTCATCAGCACCGCCGATGCTGGTCGAGACGTGCAATCCATCAATCGCCCAGAGTGGTAGCCCGGACGCCGTGAGGCGCTGGGCGTAGACGAATGCTGTGTCGCCAGTGCGGAAATCGGTCCAGGCGATGATGACGCCGCCGGCGCCGTCGCTGGTCAGAGTGGCCGCGTTCTGAGTATTGAAGGCCGAGCAGACCGGGTTGCCATTCGGCACCCATGCGGCGAGGGCCGGCTGGGGAACCGTCGGAATCGTGGCGAGAGCCAAAAGCATCGCCCACACCGTTCGCATCGATCCGAGACGATGGGCGCCTCGTGTCGACGATGCCGGAGCGTTGACCCTGAGAAGGAGTACGAAGGCTCTGAGAACCTGGCGCACGATCGGTCCCACCCCAGTCTTGCAGCGTGAGTCGCCTGACCTGATCGAGGCGGCGTGGGCCGCCGGGGGAAGAGTCCATGTTAGTGACTCCGGAACGAGGAGGGCAATGGAATTGGGTGCCCTTCCCTGTCCCCCACTCCCCGGCCGTCAGGTCGCGCTACACTTCGCTGGCCGCTCCTCAGGAGAGCGGCCTCTCCCTCGCAACCCAGGCCAAGGATCCCCCATGTTGCAGCGGCTCAAGGAACTGCTCATCGGAAGCCCGGACGATGAAGGCGCCTCGCCTCGGTCCCACTCCACCGGTTACCCACCCGAGGTCGCGGTCGCGGCCCTGCTGCTCGAAGTGGCGAGTGCGGACGATCACCTGCATGTGCTCGAACAGGCCACGCTCGCCAATGGTCTCCGGCAACAGTTCGGGCTCGATGCCGATGGCGTCGAAGCGGTGATCGCGCGGGCCGAGGCCGCGCGACGTGACTCGATCTCGCTGCACGAGTTCACCAGCGTCATCCTGCGCGAGTACAGCGAGCCTCGGCGCCTGGCGATCGTCGAAGTGCTGTGGCGCGTCATCCTGGCCGACGGTGAGCTGACGACCGACGAGACCGTCTTGGCCCGGCGACTGGGGCACCTGCTCGAACTTCGGCCCGAGGACGTCTCGGTCGCCATCCGCAACGCGCGAGCGCGCTGATGCGGCCAGCGCGCGACTAGTTCGACGCTGGCTTCGCGGGCACCGCGTTGTGCCGGATGCGCGGCCACGCCGCGCTGAACCACACGATACAGGCAAGCGTCCAGACGGCACCGCTGAGTGCATACCAGTGGAGTGCGCGCTCAGGTCGGAGTTCTCCGATGACGCGCGCGGCAAGCGCGGCGAGCAGCAGCGTCACGACCGAGGCCTTCAGGAGCAGGTGCTCGGACGGGAACCCGTGCTTACCATGGGCGATGACGACGCGCGTCGCGATTGCGAACGTGAGCAGGCCGAAGCCGCCGATGAAGACGATATGAAGTCCCGCGAGCGTCCAGTGTGACCCGAGTGCCGCGAGCCAGAGTCCGATCAGCATGAACGCGCCGGCGCCCCACATGCTCCACGCTGAGCGGTCGCCCCGCCCCGGGCCCCGGTGGAGCTTCCAGGCCATCGCCAGGACGATCGTCGCGGCAGCAGCACGTAGACGCGCGCCCCACAGCGGCGCGTCCATCGCCTCCAGCGCGAACGCCCCCACGAACAGCGCGGCGATCGAGGCGTGGAATATGAACTTCGGCAGCCATTCGTGCGCCTTCGCGATACCCGGGATCTCGAGCGGGCCACGCATTCCGATGAACGTGGGCACGAGCAGCGAGCCGACGCCGAGCACGAGTGTCAGCAACATGCCGATCGACAGCAGATGGTCGGCGAAGCGAGGCGGGCCGAAGGCCTGCGCACCGAACGACTGGGCGATCAGCAGCACGCTGCCGGTGATTCCGAACAGCATCCCGAGGCCGACGTGGACGAACTCTGCTGGCGGCTTCTGCGAGGCTCGCGGCAGGCGACGCGCCATCGCGGCGACCACGCCGAGCAGCGCCAGCAGTGCGCAGACATGCGCCGCGCCATCCAGGCCGACCAGGGCGAATGGGCCGAAGAGCGCGAGGGCAGCGAACGCCGTTCCCGATTCGGCTCGCGTGGTCGGCCGACTGTGGGTGAGTCCGGGTAGAGCGGTGAGCAGGAAGCCGACGACGAAGCACAGCTCGAAACCCTGGATCATCAGCATGCGATGGAGCGCGGCGGGGTACGGCACCCAGCCGGGGAGGGCGACGAGCCACAAGCCGGCACCGAGGGCGGCATAGCCGACGCCGAGCGGGAAGAACATGCGGTAGGGCTCGATCGGAGGTCGCGACTGTGGAGTCACCATGATAGGAGTCATACGCGGCCACCGTACTTTCGACAAGTGAGCGGCCTCTGGAGTGCCCTTCGGATTCTGATGCATGCCAGCTTCCTCGCTCCTGTGTCCTCAGCAGGGAGATGGTGATATCAGACGATCTCCAGTGCTAGATTGCCCAGCGCCCTGTAGGAATGACTCGAACCCGAGGCGAGGCCGATGCGCGAGCGGTTCCTGAAGCCGAGCCGGCCATGAGCACCGAGACCATCGCCACGTTGCTGGCGGACCTTCGCAGAGGGGATCGCCGTGCACTCGATGCGTTGGTGCCACTTCTCTACGACGAGTTGCGACGCATTGCACATCGACAGCGTGATCACCGTGCTTCGGCCGAGACGATGCAGACGACCGTGTTGGTCCACGAGGCCTATCTGCGCCTTGCCGAGAGAAGCCGCCTTCAGTTCGCCGACGAGGATCACTTCCTCGCCGCCTCGGCCACGATCATGCGTCACATCCTGGTCGATCACGCGCGCAGGCGACTGGCTCAGAAGCGAGGCGGCGGTGTGGCGCCATTGCCCATCGCCGATGATCTGGATGGCGGCGACGAGGCGCTCATGAGCGAGGCCGAGGGCCTGCTCGAACTCGACGGGGCACTGCTTCGCCTGGCCGAGCTGAGCCCTCGGCTCGCGGAGGTGGTCGAGATGCGGTTCTTCGCGGGCTTCAGCGTGGAGGAGACGGCACGCCTGATCGGCCGGGATGCGCGCACGATCAAGCGGGACTGGCAGAAGGCGAGGCTCCTGCTGGCGGGCATGCTCGGCAGGGATTCGGTGCTGGAACCATGAGCGATTCCCCGGTGCAAGGCTCGCTTGACGCGCGGCTGGCTGCCGCTTGGCCCCGACTGGAACCGCTCCTCGACGCGCTGCTCGAGATCCGCGATCCAGCCGCGAGGGAAGCGCGACTCCGGAAAGTGGCGACCGCCGATCCCGAACTGGGCGCGCTGGCGGCCGAGCTCCTGCGCCGCATTCGCACGGATGAGGACGTGCCTTCGAACGATGCGGGTGGCCGTCTGCCGACTCTGCTGGATGATGCGTTCTCGTTGCGCAGCGACAAGCCGCCTCACTCCGAAGAGCCAGCGGAGCGCTGGGGGCCCTATCGACGAGTTCGGACGCTCGGTCAGGGCGGAACGGGGCTGGTGTTCCATGCCGAGCGTGACGACGGGCAGTTCGAACAGCGCGTCGCGGTCAAGGTGCTCCGGGTCGAGATCGACACGGCCGAGTCGCGCGAGCGACTCAAGCGCGAGCGTCAGATCCTCGCGCGGCTCGATCACCCCGGCATCTCGCGGCTGATCGATGGTGGCATCGGGGCCGATGGGAGGCCGTGGTTCGCCATGGAGTACGTCGAAGGCGAGCCGATCACGGCCTACATGAAGCGGCTCGATCTCGAGCTTGTCGAGCGGCTGGCGCTGTTCCGCCGAGTGGTCGCTGCCGTTCGATACCTGCATCAGAACCTGCTCGTCCATCGCGACCTCAAGCCCGCCAACGTGCTCGTGACCGAGTCCGGCGACGTGCGAGTGCTCGACCTCGGCATCGCGCGGATTCTCGCGGATGCGTCCGGCTCGACGCCCGAGTCCTCGCGCACCGAAGCGGCCATGACACCGGCGTATGCTGCGCCCGAGCAGATCATCGGACGGCCGACGACGACCGCCGTGGATGTGTTCGCCCTCGGTTTGCTCCTGCACGAGTCGCTCTCGGCGCACTCTGCCTTCCCCGAGGGGCGATTCGCCGCGCACTCGGCCGGCGATGTGGCGTCGTTCCGAACCGCCTCAGCCGCCGGAGTCGATCCGGATCTCGATGCCATCATCGCACGCGCCCTGAGGCCCGAACCCGATGAGCGCTACCCGTCGGTCGAGGCGCTCGACGAGGATCTGGCGCGCTATCTCGAAGGCAGTCCGGTCGAGGCTCGCCGTGGCGGATGGCGCTATCGCGCATCCAAGTCGATACGACGTCACCGTGCGGCATGGGTGGCGGTCGCGGCGCTCGTGGTCACCGTGGCGATCGGATTCTCGGTGACCCTCTGGCAGGCACGCGTGGCGCGCGAAGAGGCCGGGCGCGCCGAGGCGGTGAGCCGATTCCTGCTGCGCATCTTCGAGGGCGCCGATCCCGAGCTCGAGCAGGGTCCGACGACCACTGCTCGAACACTGCTGGATCGAGGGGCGGCGAGCATCCGCGAGGAACTGGCGCCGCAGCCGGAGCTGCGCGCCGAGATGTTGCACACACTGGGCGGGCTCTACTCCAAGTTAGGTGAGTACGACGAGGCGCACGGCCTGTTCGATGAGGCGTGGAGGCTGCGCCAGTCCCTCCCGCGTCTCTCGCTGCGCGATCGGCTCGCCAGTCTGACCGCACTGGCGCAAGCTGAGCAGGCGCGCGGACGTGGCGCCGAAGCCGAGAGCCTGTTCCGAAGCTCGCTCGCCCTGCTCGACGGTTCCGCGCCGCCGGTGCCCCTGGAACTGGCCACGGCGCGCAATGGCCTGGCGAGTGTGCTCAACGAGTATGGCCAGGGTCAGGCGGCGGATTCGCTTGCGCGGCTTGCACTCGATGCGCGTCGCCGTCATGGCGCCGACACGCTGGAGGTGGCCGAGTCGCTCAATGAGCTGGCGACGATCGCCTACAGCCGCGGACGGTACGAGGAAGCCACCAAGTGGTTCACGCAGTCGCTCGCGCTGCTCGAGCACCGACTGGGCGAGTCCTCGCTCAAGGGGGCGGCGCTCCGAAGCAACTTGGCGACCGCCTTCGTCCAGCAGGGCCGACTCGCGGATGCGGAGCAGATGTTCCGCCGTGCGCTCGAGACTCAGCGCGCTCGACTGGGTAGTGGGCACCCTCGCGTGGCGATCAGCCTCGCTGGCTTGGCGGGAATCGCTTCGCGTCAGGAGCGCCTGGTCGAGGCGGACTCGCTCTACAGCGAGGTGCTGCGCGTCAATCAGCTCACCTATGGCGCTCGCCACCCGGAGGTGGCCAAAGCGCTCCACGATGCCGGACGCGCCAAGCTGCGATTGGGCCGGATCGGCGAGGCCGAATCCGCCTATCGCGAGTGCCTCTCGATCCTGACCGAGGTGCTGGGCCCCGGGCACCCGTTCGTCGGCAAGACGCTCGGCAGTCTCGGTGATCTGCAGCGTGTGGCGAGACAGGCTGGGGCGGCCGAGGCCACCTACCGCCGCAGCCTCGGCATCCTCGCTCAGAGCCTCGGCCCGGAACACGAACTGACCGCACAGTCGGCCAGCGGTCTTGGGCGCGTGCTGCTCGAGTCCGGCCGCGCGGTCGAGGCGCTCCCCCATTTGCGCGCCGCCCACGCCACGATGGCTCGGCAGTTCTCAGCTGATGATCCGAGAGTCGAGCAGGCACGGCAACTGCTCGAGGCCGCGCTCGAGCCCCGTTGAGCGAGGCGCCGGGGTACCTCCGCATTCCGGACGTTGGGCATGTCCCCTTCTGCGCGGGGAATCCGTTCACCGAGTAGGCGAAGTCCTGTGCGCCGCGCACACGGTCCGTGACGCCCATTCCTCGGAGACCGATCATGCGTAACCGACTGTTCGTGATGTCGAGAGATGCTGGCCCTCGGACCCGGTGCACGACCCCCCTGATCGCGGTCCTCCTGCTCGCGCTCAGCACCCCACCCGTCGTGCAGGCGCATCTGGCGTTGGTGCGCCAGGGACCCGAGAGCGCGGGCAGTCCCGGCCCCGGTGAGGAGTTCGGTCGGGCCCTGGCGGTCGGGGATTTCAACGGCGATGGGGTCGACGACCTGGCGACCGGCGCCCCTTTCGAGGCGAATGACGTCTTGCGCGATGCGGCACACGGTGCGGTGGTCATCTCGTTCGGGAGTGCGGTCGGACTCGTGCCCGAGGGCGCCCAGTGGCTCACCGTCGGCGACGTGGCCGATCTGAGCACTCGATACGGCGAGGCACTCGCAGCCGGAGACTTCAACGGGGACGGTTTCTGCGATCTCGCGGTTGGTCTTCCCTATCGCGACGTCAACGGTCAGGTGAGCGCCGGCGAGGTCTGGGTGCACTACGGCTCTGCGACCGGCCTGAATCAGGTGCCGGGTATCGTGCTGGTCCAATCGAACGCCGGCGGTGCATCCGAGAGCCAGGACCTGTTCGGCCATGCGCTCGTCACGGGCGACTTCAACCTGGACGGCTTCGTCGACCTCGCTGTCGGCGCGCCGGGCGAGGACGCTGGCGCGGGAGCCGTGTTCCACTTCCGCGGATCAGCGGCGGGGATCACCGCCGCCGGTGCCGGCTGGTTCAAGCAGGCGAGCCTCGGGTCGGTCAACAGTCCGGGCGACGACATGGGCCGGGCGCTGGCCTCAGGACGATTCGACAACGACGCTTATCCCGACCTCGCCGTGGGCACGCCGCTCAAGGATGTCTCGGGGCTGGCCGACTGCGGTCGTGTCTACATCATCCGTGGCTCGCCGATCGGGCTCGTCAGCGCGGGTAGTGTCGCGATCGACCCAGTGAGCCTCGCCAACGACCCGCAGGCGGACGGTCGTTTCGGCTCGAGTCTGGCATCCGGGTACTTCTTCGATTCGAACGGACCGCTCGATCTGGCGGTCGGCGAACCCGAGGCCGATCTCGGGGGGCAGGGCGACGCGGGCCGAGTCGTCGTCCTCGACTTCGATCCCGTCCCGGCGCCATTGCTGGTGCCGCAGCAGGTCCGGACGATCACTCAGTTGATCGGCATTCCGGGGCAAGGGGCCGAGGCTGGGGATCGGTTCGGCTCGGCGCTGGCATCCGGGCGCTTCGATCTCGATGCCTTCGATGAGCTTGCGATCTCCGCTCCGTACGAGAACCTCACGCTCGGGGCCGAGGGAGCGTTCCTCGACGCGGGCATCGTGGTGCTCTACTACGGCAGCTCCACGGGCCTCGTCTCGGGCGCCTTCCAGACGTTCAGCTCGCAGACGCAGAACGACCAGACCGCGGCGGGCGAGTTCTTCGGATGGTCGCTGGCGTTCGGGCGCTTCGATGCTTCGGCCAGACGGAATCTGGCCATCGGCGTCATTCGCAAGGACTACCTGTCCTACGTGATCGGCGTGCCGACGACTGCCGATGCCGGGCTCGTCTACATCGTCGCGCCGTGGCGGCAGATCGAGAACCTGCCGCATCGTGGCTCCGTGGTGCTCGACTGCGACGCGAACATCATCCACTCGCAGCGGATGTTCGACCGCATGCGACCAGCCAGCACGACCAAGACGATGACGCTGTTGCTCGCCTGCGAGGCGATCCAGAACAATACGGCCGATCCGGATTACCTCTACACCGTGCCCGCTTGGGTCGCCGACAATGTCGTCGGCTCGCAGATGGGACTTGTGACCAACGAACGGATCACGCTCGAGAACTTGATGAAGGGTCTGATGCCGCCATCGGGCAATGACGCCTCGTATGCGATCGCGGACATCCTCGAGGGCGACAATCACCCATGGGGAGGCAGCCACGAAACCACGGTGCCTACATTCCAGAATCGGATGAACGCCCGTGCCGCCGACTTCGGATTGACACGGACCACCCTGACCAACCCATCGGGCCTGGACACGCAGAATCACTTCACGACGACGCGCGACTTCGCTGCACTCTCCTACTACGCGATGCAGAACACGTGCGTGCGTCAGATCGTGGGCGCGCCCGGCTGGCTCGTCGATCACCTGCTGCCCGTGAACACCATGGAGGGCTGGCTCAGTCTCGGCGGTCCGAACCCGACGCCTGGCTACACGCCCGTCACCGAGTACTTCAACGCCGGCTACATGAGCAACATCCGGGGGTTCGTCCCCTCGGCCACTGGCATCAAGGGTGGTTTCACGGGCGAAGGGAGGGTCACCGGTCTGTGGTCGGCCGAAGCTGCCCAAGGTGAAGTGTTCGCGGTGGCGTTCGGCATGCGGGACGCGGTCAACGGCGATCCGGTCACGGACTGTCTCGGCTGCACGGGTGGCAGCCTCTTGAAACTGGGTGAAGCGGTCTGCGAGGAGATCGACTTCCTCCCGCCTCCACCACCACCTCCGCCCGGACCCTTCGGAACCTTGACGGGCATTCCGACCTGTCGCGACTCGCTCCGGCGCCTCACCACGCACGGAGGCGAGACCAATCCGGGCAATGCACTCATCGAGCTCTATCGCACGACACTCGTGACGCCGAGCGTCGGGGTTCGCGTCGCCATCGTGCGCAACAGCCAGATCACTCTCTCGCCACAGGAACAGGTCAGCTACGGCGCCGGAGCGATCAGCGCACATCAGGGGGCTCGAATCGTCAATCGCGGAGGTGGCATCGCGCAGGTGCTCGTCACGCAGACGCTTCCCTCGGGCACGACGCTCAGTGCGACGCTGCCGCCCTCGGGCAGCCTCATCACACCGAAGCATCCCTCCCCCGGATCCAATCACGTCATGACCATCCGCAATGTGGGGGCAGGCGACATCACACTCGAGGTGGATGAACTCGGATATCAGATCGAGCGTGGGCTGACGGCAGCGGGTCCTGGTACCCCGTCTTTCGTGGCCACGCTGCAGCGTGCCGGTCGTTTCAGCGATGAGGTGATGGGCGCCTATGTCGTCGGTACGGGCTCGGCGTGTGCGGACCCTCTGGACCTGGTGATTCGGCCTCCCGGCGCCACGGTGAGCGTTCCGGGAGATGGCGGGATCCCCGCCGGTCATGATCGCTCGATGCTGACGCTTCGGCCGGCGCAACCCAATCCGTCGCGCGGCATGACACGTCTGGGCTTCGACCTGATGCGCGATGCCGTGGTGGAGGTGATCGTGTTCGATGCCCAGGGTCGGCGCACCCGCA
>JAYWEM010000081.1:0-10048 GCA_043779265.1 bacterium
CATCCCGGCGGACAAGTACACGTGGCGCCCGACCAAGGAAGTGCGCTCGGTCTCCGAAGTGCTGATGCACATCGCCCAGGCGAACTACATGCTGCCGAGCCTGCTGGGCGCCAAGATGCCGATGGATCAGGCGATGTTGATGAAGTACGACACGGCCGAGACCGAGAAGGCGAAGGTCCAGAAGGCGCTCAAGGACTCCTATGACTTCGCCAAGCACGCGCTCGAGCACATGAGCGATGCCGAGCTCGAGGAAACCGTCGACTTCTTCGGCAATCAGGTGACCAAGCGCATGACGCTGATGATGCTCGCGGCGCACTCGCACGAGCATCTCGGTCAGGCGGTCGTGTACGCGCGCATGAACAAGATCACGCCGCCGTGGACGACGCGCCAGAATGCGGCGGCTGCGGCGCAGAAGGCGAAGATGCAGGGCAAGTAGTCCCCGCTGCTGACCTCACGAGCGAATGCGAAACGAGCGGCGCGACCTGCGCCGCTCGTTTCGTGCATCGGGGCGCCTTCAGCGCTGGGCGCCGAACTCCCACGGCTCGACGCCCGCCTCGAGCGTCAACCCGAACGCGCTGGCGATGCGATTGGCGAAGTTGTAGTAGGCGGCGATCGCCGTGGCGCGGATGATCGACGCATCGTCGAAGCCGTACTCGCTCAGCCGCTCGATGTCCTCCCGCTTGCGCTCACTGGGTTCGCAGGTGAGCGCGACCGCCGCATCGAGCAGGACGCGATCGCGTGCCGCGAGATCGGCCTCGCGGTAGTCGCGCGCCACGCCTCGGGCGAGTTCCTCGCCGATCTGCGACGCGAGGCGGGGACCATGATGCGCGACGCAGTAGCCACACCCGTTGGTCGCCGAGACGACGACGGCGATCAGCTCGGCCTGCGCCGCCGTGAGCGGCGAGGGGTCGTCGAGCACGGCGGCGGCGTGGGCGAGCGCTCCTTCGAGTGCGCCCGGCACAGGAGCCAGCGACTGCCAGAAATGTGCGACCCGGCCCTTGCTCGAGCGCGCCGAAGCGCGGGCGAACAGGGGGGAGGTCGTCGCGTCGGCCCGATCGGGCGCGACGAGTGGCGTCCAGCTCATGCAGGTTCCTCCGGTTGCGGGTGGGCGGCGATGCTAGCCCGAGGGCCGAGGCGCCCGCCAGCCTCTCGGCGCACCCGGTCGCTCCGAGGGCCGCCTCGTCAACCCCGCGTCAGATTCGGCGAGGCGCCCTTGTGCGTTCGGTCGCCTCGCCCGTAGCGTCGCGTCATGTTCCCTTCTCGCTCCGTCAGCAGTGTCGTCGCCCCGATCGTGGCGTTCGTGCTCGTGCTGGGTGCGGGGATCGCCTTCCGAGAGCCGCTCGCCTCCTGGTGGCACCAGCGGCAACCGGCGCCCACGGTGTCGATCGACATGAACGATCTGCCCGAGGATGCCATCGAGCGGGCGCTTCGCCTGGCGTCCGTGGACAGCACGCGCAAGAACGAGTGGGTGGAGGCGGTGCCCGGAATCGAGGCGTCCGCACTCTCGGCGGTGCATCGCGAGATCTTCATCCGCCAGGCGAACGCCCAGCGCTGCAGCTGCGGATGTGGTTTCACGCTCGCGGCCTGCCGGGCCTTCGATCCGAGCTGCGAAGTCAGCCTGCCGATCGTGCAGGCGCTGTTCGATTCGGTCTCGCAGGGGCTGATCCGCCCCTCGGCGGGCCTTCGCGAGCGTCCAGCGGGTCTTCGTTGACCCGCGCGCGCACCGCGGCCTAGTCTCACCGCATCCTACCGATCACCCGCGTGGCCGCCCTCGCCGCCGCGCTGACCCGGATACCGACGATTCCCCGTTTCCAAGGAGGCCCCACATGGCTTGGAAGGAACTGACTGCGAAGACGTTCGCGAGCATCCGCGAACTCAACGGCATCTCGGCTCGCACGCAGGAAGAGCACTACGAGCTGTACAAGGCGTATGTCGGCAAGACGAATGAGATCCAGAAGAAGCTCGACACGGTGGACCGTGCGACGGCCAACCAGATCTTCAGCGATCTGCGTTCGCTGCGCGTCGACCTGTCGTTCGCCTACGGCGGCGTGAAGAATCACGAGATCTTCTTCTCGCACCTCGGCGGCAAGGGTGGCGCGCCCACCGGCAAGCTCAAGGAGCTCATCGAGCGCGATTTCCCTTCGTACGACGCCTGGCTGCAGGACTTCAAGGCCAGCGGGCTCGCGGCGCGCGGCTGGGTCTGGCTCGCCTACGATCATGATCTGGGCATGCTCACGACCGTGGTCGGCGATGCGCAGAACACGTTCCCCGTGTGGAATGCCACGCCGATCATCGCCCTCGACGTGTATGAGCACGCCTACTGGTTCGATTTCGGCCGCGCCCGCGCCAAGTACATCGAGGCGTTCTTCAACAACCTCGACTGGGACGTGGTCGCCGCCAACCTCGATCGCGCCCTGTCGATGCAGGCCGCGAACCGCTGATCGTCGATTCCGCTGGCGCGGACGCCGCGCCGCACCCCTGCCCCGGGCTCCTCGGTTCCAGGAGCCCGGGCCCTTTTCGGAGGATCTGCATGGCCATCGCGACGTTGCTGCCGACGATCGGCAAGCCCGCGCCCGACTTCACGCTGCCCTCGACCACGGGCGAGCCGATCTCGCTCAAGCAGTTCAAGGGCAAGAAGAGCGTCGTGCTCTACTTCTATCCCAAGGACGAGACCCCGGGCTGCACCAAGGAGGCGTGTGCGTTCCGCGATCTCGCGGCCGAGTTCGACCGCCTCGGCGTCGCCATCCTGGGCGTCTCGACCGACCCGATGGACTCGCACCTCAAGTTCCGCGACAAGCTCCAGCTGCCGTTCCCGTTGCTCACGGACGAGGATGCGGCCGTCTCGCGTGCGTATGGCGTCTACAAGCAGAAGAACCTCTACGGCAAGAAGTACCTGGGGATCGAGCGCACCACGTTCATCGTCGATCGCACCGGTCGCACCGCTCAGATCTATCCCAAAGTGAAGGTCGAGGGTCACATCCAGGATCTGCTCGAGTTCCTCGGCGATTGAGCGTCCGACGCGCAGCGGCCCCCGCCGCTTCGCGCCGGATCCGGGAGGTCGCGTGTTCGTCGCGCCGAAGGCCCCGGTGCCCGTGTTCCCGCTTCCGGGATTCGTCCTCTACCCGGGCGCTACCGTGCCCCTGCACGTGTTCGAGCCGCGCTATCGCGCGCTCGTGCGGGACGCCGCGCTGGGCGATCGCTGGGTCGCCATGGCGACACTGGCCCCCGGCTGGGAAGAGGACACGCAGGGTCGCCCCGCCTTCCTGCCGCTCGGCTGTCTCGGCGCCATCGAAACGCTCGAGTGGCTTCCGGATGACCGCTACCATCTGGTGCTGCGTGGCGTGATCCGCGTGACCTTCGCCCGCACCGATCGTGAGTACCCCTACCGCACCTGCGAGGTCGATCCGGAGCCCGGCGCACCCTGCGATGAGGGCGATCCGATGACCGCGATGTCGCGCACGAGCCTGCTCAAGGCGAGATCCCGGCTCCTGCCACTGGGGCCCGAAGCCTGGGTGCTGCCGCCCGAGGTGGACGACGACGCACCGTTCGAGCAACTCGTCGGGGTGATCGCGCAGTCGCTGCGCGCGCCGCTCGAGCGCCGACTCGAGTGGCTGGCGTGCGACCGACTGACCGATCGCGCGCGCGACATGCTCCGCCACATGAAGAAGCTGAGCGGAGAGACGGGTGAGGCAGGGGCCTGAGAGAGGGCGGACCGCGGAGGTGCGCTGCCAGTCGTGCCGGACGTTCGGAGTCCCCCGATCCCACATCCGCCCAGACGAACCACAGCGCACCTCGGCGCCACGCCGAGGGTCGAGGCGACCGCACTATCGCGGCATTCCGAACTCAAGGCAAGTCGCGACGGCACGACGGAACGCCAACCGCTATCCGGCATGCATTCCGTGAAAACAGGACGCACGCGGGCTCCCACGACCGATTTCCATCCGCGGGCCAACCGGCCTATCCTCGTGTCCATGACCACACTAGGACTCGACATCACGCTCACCTGGCTCGGCCACAGTGCCTTCCACTTGGTCTCGCCGGGCGGCGTCCATGTGCTGATCGACCCCTGGCTCACGGGCAATCCCAAGGCCCCGAAGGATCCGGTGCCGCCCAAGGTCGATCTGATCCTGCTGACACACGGCCATCTCGATCATCTGGGTGACACGGTCGCGATCGCCGCGAAGCACGGCTGCCCGGTCTTCTGTGGGTTCGAACTGGAGCTCCATCTGACCTCGATCGGGGTCACGACGGCCTCGGGCATGGGCAAGGGTGGCAGCCAGCGGCACGCGGGGCTCACGGTGACCGCGACCCACGCCGTGCATTCGAGCAGCGTCGATCAGCCCGATGGCACGTTCGTCTCGACGGGCGACCCGATGGGATTCGTGATCACGTTCGAGAACGAGACGCGTCTCTACTTCGCGGGCGACACCGGTCCGATGGCCGACATGGCGGTGATCCGCGAACTCTACGCGCCGGACGTCGCGCTGCTCCCGATCGGCGATCGCTACACGATGGGGCCGCGCGAGGCGGCGTGGGCGGCGCAGCAGTTGGGTGCACGGTTCATCGTGCCCATGCACTACGGCACGTTCGATGTCCTGACCGGCACGCCGGACGCACTGCGAGCCGAGATGGCCAAGCGCGGCGTGAAGGCCGAGGTGATCGCACCCGAACCCGGGGTCGCGATCCTCTGAGCGGGGCTACTGCGTGCCGAGCGCGGCGATGATGTTGTAGAGCATGTGCACGAGGATCGCCGCCGTCGTGCTGCGCCACATCCGCACCAGGCCCAGCACCAGCCCGATCAGTGCCACCGTGCCGATGCCGAACCAACTGTACTGCACGTGCGCGATCGCGAACAGAAGGTTCGAGAGCACCAGTCCGAGCCGCGGCTGGAGCGCCCCTCGCACGAACAGCTCCTCGCCGACGCCGGCCGACAGACCCAGCAGCACGATGCCCGCGAGCGACAGGCTGCCGGCCATCTTCTGCACCACCGCCTGATCCGACGCGTACCACGCCGGGAAAAATCGCTGCTCGACGCCCTCGAGCCCCGCGTTGACGAGCACGCACGCCGCGACGCCGAGCACCACCGCGATCGCATCGGCCGGGCGCAGGGCGGTGAGCCCCAGGCGCTCGCATGTCTCGCGCAGCCCGCGGCGAACGCCCGCGCCGACTCCCGCCAGCGCGATGGCGACGAGTCCCGCCAATTGGGCGATGAGGCCGGGCGTGGTCACGAGGCTCTGCTGGTTCGTCTCGAGCATTGCCATCAGGTCCTCGAAACGCAGCTGGAGCGGCACGCAGACGAGCACGATGAGCACCGCGATGCGCGCCGTGAGCCGCAGAGTGCGCGTGGGCGTCTCGGTGCGGAACAGTACGCGTGCGACGGCGTCCGAGACGCGGCGCGAGATGAGCGCCAGCGCCACGCCCGCCCCGAAGAGGCACCAGGCGCTGACGAACGGGTCCACCTCGCCGGAGTCGGGCCCGAGGCCGGGCAAGCGAAGCGCCAACAGGTAGACTGCGGCCAGCCCGGGAAGGACGGCTCTCAGCGCCCAGCGGATCAGTCGGCCCGAAGCACTGGCGCGCGGCAGGGTCTCTCTCACCCACTGGCGGTAGCCCTCTCGTGGCGAGAGCGCGTCGGTCGCCTGCGCCATCACGAAGAGTCCCGCCATCGCGAACAGGGCGGCGCCCTCGGCGAGCCCGGCGGCCGTCGTGGCGAGGCCGCCGACGAGCAGCACGATCAACCAACCCATCAGGCCCTTCCGCACCGGTTGCGAGAGCGGCGGTTCGGGTTCGTCAGGCGGCGAGGGGAACTCGAGTTCGGGCTGCTTGGCGGTGGGATCGTTCTCCATGTCAGACTCAGCATAGGCGAGAATCGAGGGGAGGACCCATGCAGGTGAAGGTGCTGTTCTTCGCACAGGCGCGCGATCACGCCGGCACGGCCGAGCGGCAGCTCGAGTGCGCCGAGGGCGCGCGGGTCTCCGACCTGCTCGACCGCCTCACCGCCGAGATCCCGACCCTCGCCGTGCTGCGGCCGCATCTCGCGATCGCCATCGATGGCGAGCTGGTGCGCGGCGACGCCCTGCTCGTGGCTGGCGGCGAGGTCGCGTTGCTGCCTCCGGTCAGTGGCGGCTGATCCGTGACTCGTCTGACCGAACAGCCGATCGATGTCGCCTCACTCACGGCGTCCAGCGCACGAGATGACTGCGGCGCGGTCGTCGTGTTCCTCGGGACCACGCGCGACCATCACGACGATCGCCGCGTCATCGAGTTGGCCTACGAGGGCTACCCGCGCATGGCCGAGCCCGCGCTCGAGGCGCTCGAGCGCGGCGCGCTCGAACGCTTCGAGATCGCAACCTGCAGCGTGGTGCATCGGCTGGGCGTGGTCCCGCTCCGAGAGGCCAGCGTCGTGGTGGTGGTGAGCGCGGCGCATCGCGCCGCCGCGTTCGCCGCAGCGCAGTGGGTGATGGATGAGCTCAAGCGCTCGGTGCCGATCTGGAAGCGCGAGCGATTCGCGGATGGGGACGAAGCCTGGGTGGAGGGCCGTCCGCTCGGGCGGGACTGACGGCTCCAGCGCGTGGTCGCTGCCCCTGGCTGCGCTGAAGCGACTCAGGCGCCGCGAGCCAGCGCGAGCGAGGCCTCATCGCGAACGCTCGACTCGCGATCCGTGGCGGCAGACAGCCGCAGTGCGTCCGCCGCGACCTCGCGCGCCAGCACGGACTCGGACCTCAAGGTTCCCCGTGCCGCCGAGGCGATCTCACCGAGCGCCCATGCGGCATGCGCGCGGACCACAGCATCCGGGTCACGCTCGAGCGTTCGCGCGAGCGTCGGTGCCGCCGAGGCGTCGCCCCGATTGCCGAGCGCCACGCATACATTGCGCAGGAATCCCGCACGGCCGGCGCGGCGGATCGGGCTGGTCGCGAACAGCGTGCCGAACGTGGCGGCATCGAGCGTCAGGAATCGCTCGAGCGACCAGCCGTCGAGCGACCGCGCCTGCAGCCGCGACTCGCGCGCAGGGGGCGCGAATCGATTCCACGGGCAGACCTCCTGGCACACGTCGCAGCCGAACACCCAGTCGCCGATGAGCGGCCGCAGCGTGAGCGGGATGGCGCCTTCATGCTCGATCGTCAGATACGAGATGCAGCGCCTCGCATCGACCTGGAACGGGGCATGGATGGCGCCGGTGGGGCAGAGGTCGATGCAGCGCGAGCACGTGCCGCAGTGCGCTCCGGGCGCGAGCGCGGGGCCCTCGGTGACATCGGGAGCGAGCGCGCGATCGATCAGCACTTCGCCCAAGAGGAACCACGAGCCGCGCTCGCGCGAGATGATCCCCGCGTGCTTGCCGGTCCAGCCCAGTCCCGCGCGCTCGGCCCAGGCGCGCTCGAGCAGCGCTCCGGTGTCCGCATAGCCGAGCGCGGTGCAGCCGGGCAGCAGCGTGCCGCGGATCCAGGCCTCGAGCACGCCAAGTCGTTCGCGCATGATGCGGTGGTAGTCCTCACCCGCGGCGTAGCGTGCGATGCGTCCGAGCCGTTCATCGCGCGCGGCGTCGCGGTCGGGCTCATGGTGCAGCGCGACGCAGATCACGCTCTGGACGCGCGGCAGGAGTCGCGAAGGATCGGCGCGACGCTCGCGATGCTCACTCGAGGCGAGCCACTCCATGTCGCCATGATGTCCCGCATCGAGCCACGCCTCGTAGCGGCGGCTCGCCTCGAGCGGCGCCACGCGAGCGATAGCGACGGCATCGAAGCCGATCTCGAGCGCCTTCGCATGCAGCGTCGCTTCGAGCGTCATGGCGGGCTCAGCGCTGGAGCGTGTCCGGACTGGCGCTGGGTGCGCGAGCAGGCTTGATGCGTCGGCCAAGGCTCGAATCCGCGGGCGGAGCTCCCGTCGATCGCGGCCCGCCGAGCGGTGCGACCGCCGGCTTCAATCGCGGCGCGGGAGCGCTCGGTGATGGAGTGCCCACCTCGATGGGCCGCCTCGAGTTCGCCTCGCGCACGCCGGCGTCGAAGGCAGCGCGCAGTCTCGCCTCGAGTGCGGGGACCTGCGTGCTCGACTCGACCGCGAATCGCCGCGGCTCCTGCTGATCGCGTAGCCGGGCCATGCCGCCCATCTTGCGGATGCGTTCGAGCGATGGGCCGAGCACGAGTCGCTTGCCCTCGACGACGACCTCGCCGCCCACCGGCGTCCATGCGCCTGCACTCGGCGGCAGTTCGCGCGCGAACATCGCCTGCATGCCACCGTTCGCGAGATCGAACTGCTGCGCGCGCGCGAACAGGAAGGGTCCACCCGGGATCTCATCCCAGCCGCGATAGCCGTCGGGGGCGAGCGGTGCCCAGCCGATCTCGGCTTCGGTGGCGACCCACGCCACCCATGCCGGTCCCCACACCGCGCCCGGCTGCCACACCCAGCCTTGATAGCGGTCGTGGAACCACGCGCCGTAGTGATCGGTGATCCAGCCGAACTCGTCCTGGCTGTTCCAGATCCAGCCGTACACGTCCGAGGGCTCCCACCAGCCATCACGATAGGGTCGCCAAGCGACGGTGTTCACATCGGGGCGGAACACCCAACCGAAAGGTTCGATCAGCACCCAGTCGCCGGTACCCTCCAGCGCATCGACGAACGGCCGATGGATGCGAGGCAGCCCGATGCGCGCCGGTTCGCGCTGCGCCGGAGGCGGTACGCTGAAGCCCGTCGCCTGTCCGCCATCGCGGACGGGAACCGTGCATCCTGCAACCACCAGCAGGGTTGCGGAGACCGCGAGCAGATTTCGCAGGAGTGAACATCGTCGCATGAGGGCTCCAGTTCGGCGGTTCGGGGGCTTCGCGCGCAGCCTATCACCCGGTCGAGGGGTTATTCGAATTCTTTGATGTTGCCTGTCGGTGTTCCCCGACCGGATACTTGAGTCACCAAGGTGACCACCCTGCCGTCTCATCCTTACTCAACCTAGGAGCCGCACATGACCCTTCGGAACTCACTCCTGACCCTTCTTCTCACTCTGACCCTGGCCGGCTCGGCTTCGGCCGCAGTCCTCGACTCTCCCGCGGTCGACCTCGATTACTCGAGCCGCACCTCGATCGCACTCGACGTGACCGCCGGTGTCTCGGGCGCGCCGTCGGGCTTCACGGTCGAGTGGATGGACGCCGGCGTCTTAGACGCACTCGGTGGTGCCTGGCCGGCGGCGTCCGATTCGCGCATCCAGCGAATGGACTTCGTGGGCACGCCCACGCTCAACATCGAGAACGGGACCTCCAGCTATCGGCTGGGCTCGTTCCAGGTGGCCGGCGTCGAACTCGGCGACTTGTTCGATGAGACCGGCGTGGTGGGTAACTCCCATGCGGAACTCCTGCCCGGTGTCGAATACGTCGTGCGCGTGCGCGCCAACGGCGGTTCGGGCGATGACGCGAGCCCGTTCTCGTCGACTCGCCGTGTCACCACGCTCGGCTCCTCGGCCCAGAACTGCACCTACACGCAGGGCTACTGGAAGAACCACGGTGCAGGCGCCTGTCACAGCGGCAACAACGCGGATGTGTGGCCGGTCGCGAGCCTGACGATCGGTACCGTCAACTACACCGCCGCTGAGCTGTGCGCGATCTTCAATCAGCCGGCGCAGGGCAACGGTCTGACCTCGATGGCGCATCAGCTCATCGCCGCCAAGTTGAACATCGCCCAGGGTGCCATCGCGCCCGCGGCAGTGGCCCAGGCGATCGCCGATGCCGACGCACTCATCGGCGGCCTGGTCGCGCCTCCGGTGGGTTCGGGCTATCTCGCGCCGAGCTCGACGAGCGGCCTGACCAACACGCTCGATCAGTTCAACAACGGCGTCACGGGCCCCGGCCACTGCGGTGCCACGCCGACGGCGCCCTCGACCTGGGGCAATCTCAAGTCGCGCTATCGCTAGACGCAGCTCCTGCAACGAGAGACGGCCGCCTCGGCTCCCCGGGGCGGCCGTCTTCTTGGTACGCCCAGCATGGGCGCTGACTTGGAGGTGGAAGTCCTCCGAGAACTTGGTCACAGGGACTCAAGGGAACCGCAAGGGCGCAACCGCGAGGGAGCGTCC
>JAYWEM010000082.1:0-4221 GCA_043779265.1 bacterium
CCGAGGTCTCGAGTCGCGCGAAGTAGAGGCCTGCACCCACCGCGCGGCCACTCGCATCACGCAGGTCCCAGGCGTCGGCGTGCTCGCCTGGCTCGCGCGATCCGTTCGCCAGTTCGCGCACCAGTCGGCCCGCCGCGTCGTGGATCGTCAGTCGCACCGTGGCCTCACGCGGCAGCGCATAGCGCAGCGTCGTGCGCGCCAGCGCCGGGTTCGGCGAGGGGGGAGCGAACGCGAGCTCGGCAGGCACCGCGCCATCGACGCCCAGCGTCGCCGTCGGCAGCAGCGTCGCGACCGGCGACTCGTTGCCGTGCACGTCGATCGCCGTCAGCTTGTACCAGTACGGTGAGCCCGGCGTGCCCGCATAGCCCACGTCCGATTGCGCCGAGACGAGGTTACCCGGGCCCGGCGCGAACGAGGCCGATGTGCCGCGATAGAGGCGATAGCCAGCGAGGTCGGCCTCGGCGTTGGGGCCCCACAGCAACTGCACGCCACCATTGGCGTACTGGCCCGTGAACGGTGCGGGCGCTGCAGGTGCGAGGTCGTCCACCGAGTAGCCGGTCATCGGCACCGATTCCCAGTGCTGGTTGCCGGCCGAGCGTGCTTGGACCATGAACGCAGTCAGCGGCGCGCCCGCCGCCGTCGAGTCCTGAGCCGTTGGCGCGAGGAAGCTGAAGCGCTGCAGGAAGTTCGCGCTGATCGTCGCAACGAACTCCCAGTAGTACTCGGTTCCGGTAGCCACGGTCACGAAGAACTCGCCCGGTCGAGCGAACGAGTGATCGACTTCGCCCATGCGTACGATGCGTGAGCCCGCCTCCCGCCTTCGAGCCGCGAGGCTCGGCGGAACGGAACGGTACACGGAGTACGAGGACACGAGACTGTACGGGGCGGCCTGGAGGTAGCTGGCGTTCCACGACAGCTTGACCCAGCCGCCCTGATCGTTCGGCACATCCGTGACGCTCACGATCTCGGGTTCCGGTGAGCCGAGGAATCCGTCGCGCGCCACGCGCTGCGCGTAGATGTCGTACGAAGCACCTCTCAGGTCATGCCAGGTGACGATGGCGCCGTCGGCGCCGTCCGACAGGATCGCCGGGAAGATCTGTTCGCCACCCGCGGTGCTCAGCGCCCGGCCGTTGGTCGGCCAAGCGCCATTCACGGCTCCCGAAGCCAGTACGTGCTGTGCGTAGATGTCGCGGTTCCCGCTGCGCGGGTCCGACCAACTGACGATCACGCCGCCTGCGCCGTCCGAGACGCCAACCGGGTAGTCCTGTTGGTTCGTGGCGGAGCAGAGCACCAGGCCATTGACCGGCCAGAGGACATCCAGCGCGCCCGACGCCTGGACATGGTGCGCGTAGATGTCGGAGGTTCCGCCGCCGCGGTAGTCCTGCCATGCGACGATGGCTCCACCTGCACCGTCCGAGACCACCGTCGGACTCGCTTGGTCACTTGTGGCGGTGCAGATGGCTCGACCGTTGACCGGCCACGCAAGATCCACTGCTCCGGATGCCAGCACATGCTGCGATTGGATTTCGTAGCTCCCAGCAGCACGGGCGTCCAGCCTCGCGACGATGGCGCCGCCGGTGCCGTCCGAGACGATGGTGGTCGCCGACTGGAAGTTCATCGCCGTGCATAACGCCCGCCCGTTGGTCGGCCATGCAGGATCCACCGCTCCCGAGGCGAGCACGCGCTGCGCGTAGATGTCGGCGTCGGCGCCCCGGATGTCATGCCAGGTGACGATGGCGCCGCCCGCTCCGTCGGAAACGAGATTGGCGATGAACTGATCGCCCGGCGCCGTGCACAGCCCGCGGCCGTTCACCGGCCACGTGGGGTCCGCCGCTCCCGTCGCCAGCACGTGATGCGCGTAGACGTCGTAGGTCGCGCCGCGGCGGCGGTCGGACCAGGCGATGATGGCGCCGCCCGCGCCGTCCGATACGAGCTTCGCTCCGTACTGATCGCCGGGCGCCGTGCACAGCGCGAGGCCGCCGCTGGGCCACGTGGGGGACAGCGTCCCGGTCGCCAACACACGCTGGGCATTGATGTCGAAGTCGATCCCGCCTCGGTGGTCCCGCCAGGCGATGATCGCGCCGCCTGCGCCATCCGACGCGATCGCGGGGTAGAGCTGGAGGTCCGAGGCGGTGCAGAGCGCCAGGTTCGTGAACGGGCTGTTCGGCCACGCCGCCAGAGCGGGGGGTTGCGCACCCGAGAGTGAGCGAGAGAAACAGGGTCGAGAGTGCGAAAAGACGCATGGAGCCGCTCCCGGCAGGGGGTGAGAGTCCCGAAGCCCGGAGGCCGATGGGTCGCGCAGCGCCAGTGAATGCCACCAATCACGCGAGTCGAGCAGCCATGAGTATCAAGACGGCTGAAGAGGCCGACAAGCTCCAAGTGCGCATCCGTGGGCATCGTCTCGGCTGCCGCCTTCGAATCCTTGGTCGCGAGAGTGCCCTTGGGACTCGAGCCGAAACTGCCGATGCACACAGCTGAAGACGACCGGCCGACCGAAAGGCCCATGTCCCAGTCTCGTGAACTGCCCGCGCCCGGCCGAACCGCATTGACAGCCCGGGGTGGGCTGCCTAGCTTCAGGACACACGGAGGTCACCCACATGATCCGACGCGCCCTCATCGCACTCGCTGCACTCACGCTCGCGGCCTCGTCGGCTGTGGCTGGTCCGATGACGGATCCGGCCTCCGCGGGCTTCCAGCCGCGCGTGCCGATCAGTCTGCTCGCCAAGCCGATGCAGTGGTTCGATGCCTCGCGCCTGCAGTTCTCGAACACGACCACCGTGGGTGGCGGCAGTTGGGGCTCGGGCGCGCTCAACGTCGCGGCCCTGACCTACCAGTTCCAGGCCCCGATCACGATGCAGCTGCGCATGGGCACCGAATTCGGTGCGCAAGGCGCCTCGGGCAACGGTGCATCGATGTTCCTCGAGGGCGTCGACATGACCTGGCGTCCGAACGCGAACTCGATGTTGCGCGTGCAGTGGCGTGATGTGCGCTCCCCGCTGCAGTACGGCAGCGGCGTGCATGGGTTCGGCCAGCCCGATCCCTGGTACAGCGGCTACTGATCCGCTCGACCTCGTGACCCCCTCGCGACTCGCGGCCGCATTCGCCGCGCATCGCGGCCGGACGGGGATCATCCCGTACCTGACCGCCGGCTATCCCTCGCTCGAGGCCACGTTCGAGATGCTCCGCGGCTTCTCCGAGGCGGGCGTCCTCGCCGTCGAGTTGGGCGTGCCGTTCAGCGAGCCCGTCGCCGATGGCCCCGATATCCAGCGCGCCACCGAGTGGGCGCTTCGCTCCGGCGTCTCGATGCGCGACGTGCTCGACCTGGTCAAGCGGCTGCGTGCCGAGTCCGAGCTGCCCGTCGTGATCATGACCTACACGAATCCTGTCGTCCGGATGGGGGAGCGCGCGTGCGCCCGAGCGGCCCGCGAGGCGGGCGTCGATGCCGTGCTGTTGTCCGATCTGCCGACCGATGAACTGCCCCAAGTGTGGGCGGCCATGGACGAGCACTCGATCGACACGATCACGCTCGTCGCACCCACGACTTCGCCTGCTCGTCTGCCCGCGCTCGTGGCCCGCAGCCGCGGGTTCCTCTACTGCCTCGCGCGGACCGGCGTCACCGGGCAGGGCGGCGGCGAGAGCGGCGGCGCGATCCCCGAACGCATCGCCGCGCTTCGCGCGCTGACGACGCTGCCGATCGCCGTGGGTTTCGGCATCTCGACGCCCGCCGATGCGGCGCGGCTCCGTGGCATCGCGGATGCCGCGATCGTCGGGGCGGCGTTCATGCGACGCGTGAGCGAGGACCCCGAGCACGGTGCCGTCGAGCGCGTCGTCTCGTTCGCACGCGAACTGGTGGCGGCGGTCGGGAGCTGACGAATCGGCAAGGAACGAAGCGGTACTCGAGTCGTCGCCATCCCCGAAGCACGCAAGGCTGATCGGTAACTGGCTTGATGTCCGCAGTGCAAGTCCCACCGAAGTGGAACGAGGAGGTGTGCAAGTGAAGTGTCCAGTGTGCCCGAGCGTGGCGCTCGTCATCTCGGAGCGACAAGGCATCGAGATCGACTAGGCTCTGTCTGAGAACGCCACCCGCAGGTAGCGTTCGATGAGAGCGACATGGATCATCGCGAGGAAGTTCACAGCCAGCTTCTCGAATCGTGTCGCCAGGCGGCGGCACTCCTTGAGCCAACCGATGCACTGCTCGACGCTGCAGCGTCTCCGATACAG
>JAYWEM010000083.1:0-9975 GCA_043779265.1 bacterium
AGCGCACGAAGCGGCAGTCCGACCGCGATGAGCAAGGCGAGGAAGACGTCCAGGGGAGTGGGCATGGCCGCGCAGTCTACCCGGCGCGGCGTGCCGGGCGCATGCGCTAGACTGCGGCGCTCCCCCGACTGCCCCTGGCCCCGAGGAGAAGCCCGTGCGCATGCCCCTCACCCGATGGACGCTCGTCGCCTCTCTGACCTTGGCCCTCGCGACGCTGACTTCGGCTCGGCCACCCGAGTCGGCCATCGTCCTCGGCGAGACGCGCCCGCTCGAGACCTCGCTCGGGGACCCCACTCTGGCCACCGCGCAGTCCCTGTGGGTGGAGATGATCGACGGCGCCAAGCGCAGCGTCGATCTCGAGCACTTCTATCTCTCGCACAAGCGGGGCGAGGCACTGCAACCCGTGCTCGACGCGATCGGGCGCGCCGCCGCGCGTGGCGTGCGTGTGCGCATCCTCCTCGATGCCCGCATGAGCCGCACCTACCCGTGGCCCGCCGACTCGCTGGCGCAACTGCCGGGCATCGAGCTGCGCGGCGTCGACTTCCGCCGACTCTCGGGCGGCGTCCAGCACTCCAAGTTCATGGTGGTCGACGGCCGCGACGCGTTCCTGGGCAGCCAGAATCTCGATTGGCGGGCGCTCTCGCACATCCACGAGCTGGGCGCCCGGGTCCGTATCGCGCCCGTGGCCGCGGCCATGGGCGACATCTTCGAGACCGACTGGCGCGCAGCGGACACCTCGTATCGCGCCGTCGCGGTCTCGCGCGCCCGGCCGAAGCAGCCGGTGCGCTTCACCCAGGGCGGTGAGCGAGGCGAGGCGATCCTCTCGGCCAGCCCACCCTCCCTCCTGCCGGACGGCGTCCTGTGGGACCACGACGTGCTGCTCGCGCGACTGCGCGGCGCACGCCGCGAGATCGTGGCGCAGGTGCTGCAGTACGGCATGTCGGCCTACGGCGAGCGCGACTCCTCGATCCAGGAGGCGCTCATCGCGGCGGCCGGGCGCGGAGTGAAGGTGCGGCTCATCGTCTCGGACTGGGTGATCGGCGATGATGGCGAAGCGGACTTGCGCGTGCTCGCGGCCGTGCCGGGCATCGAGGTGCGCATTTCGCGCGTCCCGGACTGGAGCGTTGGGTACATCCCATTCGCGCGGGTCGAGCACCCCAAGTTCATGGTGGCCGACGGAGAGTGGCTGTGGCTGGGCACGAGCAACTGGGAGCCCGGCTACTTCACGAGTTCGCGCAACCTCGCCCTGACGGTGTTCCATCGTGGCATCGCGACCCGGGTCCGCCGCGTCTTCCAGACGAGCTGGGATGCGCCCAGCGCCCACCCTCTGACGCCCACTCTCCGGATGGAGAAACGCATTCGCCGGATGGAGGCTCCCCCGGGAATGCCCGTCTACGGGGAGTGACCCGGACCTCGGGACCGGAGTTCGCCCTTGCCATTTCAGGGTCAGTGCGATTCCCTCTGGAATCGGATGCAGGTTGGGAAGGAACCCAACTGGCCGCCACGGTGGACCTCGTCCGCTGATCACCCTCATGAGGAGGAAGTCCATGGAGCGCGAAGTCGAACTCTTCGAGACGTTCTCGGTCGAGCAGATCGCCGAGGAGACCCGCTCGAGCAGCCCGTTGTACTGGTGCATCAACTACTACTGTTTCCAAGGGAGCTCGAAGTTCTGAGCCCCCGCTGACCGCCTCCACCGCGGCACGTGCTCGACGCGAGCGCGTGCCGCGGATCTGTTCTCCGGCACCAATCGCTCCGCGCGCGACGGTCACTGGCGGGGCGGCGGGCCACTCGTTCCTCCTTGCCTTTTCCTGACGGTTGCGATTGTCTTCCGGCTCGGACGCGAACCGGGAAGGAACCCAGTCCGTTGCCGCGGTGGGCCATGCCCGCCGATCACCCTCATGAGGAGGAAGTCCATGGAACGCGAAGTCGAACTCTTCGAGACGTTCTCGGTTGACCAGATCGCTGAGGCGTCGCGAGCTGGGAGTTCCCTCTGGTCCTGCCTGTACTACTACTGCGGCGGTCCTTCGGACTGAGTCCGCAGCAACGATTGACCGCCGCCGTACCCGCTCGACCCGAGCAGGCACGGCGGCTCCATTTCGGGATGGGCTCAGGGTTCCGTCCTGGCCTGCCGAAACCGAATCAGGAAGTCGCGGGAGGCTTGCATTTCCGCCCGGATGCAGCTTCTCTCTCGCTGGCTGGATCGGATCCGCTCCGGAACACCGATCCTCGGACCCCCCACAGGAGGCATGGACATGGATCGTCAGAACGACACCGTTGAGCTGTTCGAGACGTTCGAGGTCGAGCAGATCGCGAGCCAGGTGCGTATGGGCCATGGCGACTACTACGGCTGCGAGTTCTGCTACTACCTCATCAAGAGCTGATCGGTCGCGACTCGGGCAGCGTCGGTGAGGATCTCCCGAGCCCCGATGAGCGCCTGAGACGCCGCCCGAGGAACTTTCCCTCGGGCGGCGTTCTCCTTCCGGGGCGATGGCCGTGTCGCGTAGATTGACCGCCTGATGAGCGCCCCCCCTTCGTCTCCGCCCCGCCCCGCCGAGGGCCTGCAGTTACTCGAGCTGCCCGAGGGTGGCGCGGAGGCCCTGCTCGAAGGTGGCACCCGCCGTCTGCACCTCTCCGGGGACGCGAGGTGGCTCCTGGAACACCTCGATGGCCGCATCTCCTACACCGAGTTGGCCGGCCTCCTCTCACGACACACGGGCCGCTCCGTCGGGGCTGCGGAGGCCGAAGCGCTGGTCGAACGCGTGCTCGTGGCTCCCGGCCTCACGCGCGGTGGCGGCTCCTCGACCTCCCCCGCGCGCGCGCGGCTGATCACGATCCTCCCGGCCCGGGCCACCGCTCGTCTCTCGCGCATGCTCGCCGCTCCGTTCGCATCGGCCTGGGGCATGCCCGTGTCGGCGCTGTTCGCGCTCTGGGCGCTGGCTTGGACGACATGGCCCACGCTGACGAGTCAGTCGGTGTGGTTGGACTGGAGAACCTGGCTGCTCGCGCCGATCGCCGTACTCGGCTCCCTCATCGTGCACGAGGTCCTGCACGCGGCGGCACTGGTGGCCGGTGGCGGGACGCCGGGACCCTTGTCGCTGATCGTCGGGCAACGGGGCCACCTGCGAGCGGAGTTGCCCGGCCTTGAACGGCTTCCTCGCTGGGCACGCGTGCGTGTCGACCTCGCAGGCACTCACGGGCAACTCCTGTTCGCGGCTGCGCTCGCGCTCGCGATGAACAGCATGGGACTCGCGCCGCCTCTCCCGGCGCTCCTCCTCGTTCTGGGTTCCGCACTGATCAACCTCGCACCGATCGCTGGCTTCGACGGCGGCTATCTCCTCGACGACCTTGCCGACCGACCGCACGGGGACACGAGACGCCGCCCGTTCCCGATCTGGCGCTGGCTCCGAATGGTTCCCCAACTCGCCGCGACTCGCATCGCTTTGCTGCTGGGTTGGGGGGAATTGGCGGCGATGAAGCGACTGACCGTCGTGATGATGGCGACGAGCCTGCCTCACCGAAGTGGCGCCTGGCGCCGTTCCTTCACGGTGCGTCACTTGGTGGCCGCTCAGCATCAGCGACTCGACATGGCCGACGTGGGCAGGGGACGAGGCGCCGACCTCGTGCTGCATCGGACAGCGTTCCGCAGGTGCCTGCAGCAGCGCCGCGGCGTCGTCGTGTGCAGCATCCACTCCGGCCCGTTCCCCTACGTCCCGCTGACGCTGGCCGAGGAGGGCGCGCACGTGATGCTCTATGCCACCGCCGACATGCAGCGCATGGGGCAGGCGGCGTGGCAGGCCTCGGCCGACCGGATCGGCGTTCGCTTCGACGTGCTGGAGCCGACTTCGGTGCGGGATGCGGCCCGCGCCCTGCGCGGGCTCCGTGAGGGCCGCGTCCTCTCGATCCTGATGGATGGGCAGCACTCGGCCAATCGTGAGCAGCACCGCACCGACCTGGACTTCCTCGGCGCCGAGTTCTGCATGCGCACGGGTCCCGTCGTGCTGGCGACGCGGTCGCGCGCGCCGATCGTCCTGGCCGCGACGAGGTGGGAGCATGGCGTGACCCGCGTCGTCGAGTTCAGCGACGTGTTCGAGCCCGCCGCCTCGGATGACGAGTCAGTCATCATCGAGCGCACGCGCGAGCTCTACCGGTGGTTCGAATCGCGCATCGCATCGCGCCAGCACGAGTGGTCCGGATGGACCATTCCGATCCAGCACTGGCGTGAGTCGGGCAGCGCCCCGAAGGCCACCGTCGCTTCGCTCGAGGCGGCCAAGACCCGCTCGCTGCGTGCGCTGCGGGGCGAGGCGCGCGGCGCGCGGCTCTGGGCGGACGACAGCGTGTGCATGACCTATGGCAAGCCGCCGAACCTGTTGCTCGTCCAGGGCGACGAACGGCGCGTCATGCGTGGGTCGCTGGAGTCGAGCGCCCTGCTCGAAGCCGCATTCCGCCGCCCGCGTGTCGCCGAGCTGCCGGAGCGACTGGCGATGAACGCCGAGCGGCTCGCTCCGGAACTTGCGAAGCTCGTGTTGGCGGGCATGGTGCGGCTGGAGGACGGCGAGGACTCAGGCCGGTAGCGGCTCGCCGGGTGACCAACCCGAGGCGGCGAGCGAGTCGAGCAGCGCGATGACGGCGGGCCGCTCGGAGTGCGAGATGAGCAGCAGGAGATCGCCCTCCCGGGCCCAGGCGAGCGCACTGCGAACCGCGGACAGTTCGGTCGCATGGTGCTCGAAGTCCTCGGCCGACGCACCCCGGGCTCGCAACTCCGCCTCGATCAGCGCCGGGACCATACCGCGCTCGCGCCCCCGCAGATAGACGTCCATCTCCTTGATGAACATCCTGCTCGGACGCATCGCCCACGCAGCGCTCGCGTACGCTCGGATGTCGTCGTCGCTGCGATCCCCCGCCTGCCCGATCACGATGGCCCGCCGCATGGCGGGAATCGCCGCGGCCATCTGGGCCAGCGCCTCCAAGCCGTGCGGATTGTGAGCGAAGTCGACGATCGCCGCGACGCTGTCGAGGAGCCACCGATTGGCGCGGCCCGGATTCGAAGCCGGACTCGACTCGAAACCCGAGAGCCCATCGCGCATGGCTGCGACCGGAACGTCGAGGGCCGCCGCCGCGCCGATTGCCGCCAGGGCGTTGGCCACGTTGTATCGCGCCGCCCCTGCGAACGTGACCGGCACCTGATCGACCCGCACGACATCGTAACGCTCGCCCGATCTCACAAGGCGCAGCATGTCATTTTCGAGCCAGGCCGCATCGCCGCCCGCTTGCATGTGAGCCCGCAGCGTCTCGTGCGAGGCATCGAGTGAGAACCACAGCACCGGGCATCCGAGCGCCAACCCTCTCGCGAGGACGCGCGGATCATCGGCGTTCAGCACCGCACGCCCATCGCCCGTGACCGCGCGAGTCACGACCAGCTTGGCGTCCGCCAGTGCATCCACATCGAGAATGCCGTACTCGCCGAGATGGTCGTTCGCGACGTTCGTGACAACGGCCGCCCGGGCATGGGTGATCGGAAGGCCGCGCCGCAGGATGCCGCCTCGCGCCACCTCGAGCACGCCCACCTGCACGCGCCGATCGCGGAGCACGGTGCGCGCTCCGTTGGGGCCCGAGAAGTCCCCGAGGGCCACGACCTCGCTGCCCACCTCGACGCGGTCGGTGCTCGTGACGCCGGCCACTCGTCCGGCTGCTGCGAGGATCGCACTGAGGAGACGGACGGTCGTGCTCTTGCCATTCGTGCCGGTGATGAGTACGACCGGAACGTCATGCAGCCCCGACCACCTCACGCGATCGGGCGCCGTCATCGCGCGAAGCGGCCAACTGCGCGAGCCCTCGCCCAACCCGACCGAGACTCGCCGATCGTCGGAGAGGAACGACAGCCCACGCTGACGCGCGGCCTCGGCCAGTTCCAGCAATCGCGGCCGAGCCTCCTCGGCGATCGCAGTGCGGAGCCGCGCAAGCGCCTCTTCGAGTGGTGCCGGCGGCTCGCCGTGACCGAGCGCCGCGCACGCCTTGCCGAGCGCCCATTCATTCACCTCGGTCGCCGCGTAGAGCGCATCGATCGGCGCTTCGAACGCGAGACTCACGCCGTTGGGCCAGGCGCGTGTGACGCGAACCGCACGTGCCCACCCGAGGGGCGGCAGCACCTCATCGAGCGCGGCCGACCACGCATCGGAGAGCGCGCCGGCGGCGACGCCGACCAGCGAACAGTCGATCAGGGCACCGGGCCGGGCCAGCAGCAGATGCGGACCGGTGATACGCCTGGAGTCGATCAGGCTCACGCCGGCGCTCGGAGCGCCCTCGCTCAATCGGCGACCTCGGGTTCGCGAGGAGCCGCGAGCCGGACGCCGCGCGAGTCCCGCACGTACTCGCTATCCGATGGTCGCGAGTCCCGCACGTACTCGCGACCATCGGATAGCGTTGGCGCCTCCGGCTTGGGCTCGATGCGAGCGGGCTTGGATGATCCACCAGCCGCGGCGGCGGACCCCTCGGGGGCCTCGAAGCCGGTGACCTGCGACCACGTGCGCTGCAGGGCGTCCGCGAACACCAACAGCAGATCGCCGGGATGGCAGGACTTGAGCGCATGCGTCACGGCGCGGGTCTCGTCGGGGATCAGCTCGATCTTCTCGGCCGGCACTCCCGCCTCGAGCAGCGCTCCCTTCAGCAAGCGCGGCACCTCGTCGCCGCTTCGGCCGCGCAGGCCATCATCGCGGCGGCAGATGTAGCGGTCGAAGTGTCCGGCCGCCACGCGTCCGATCTCGATGATGTCCTCATCGCGCCGATCGCCGGGAGCCGCCAGCACCACGACGCGTTCACCCCGAACGACGAGCCGATCGGTCAGCTCGCACATCGCCTGCACGGCGGAGGCATTGTGGCCGTAATCCATGATGACCTTGAACGGCAGGCCATCATGCACGTTCATCCGACCCGGCGCCTCGTGGAACGTGGTGTCGAACGTGCGCAATCCGGTGCGGATGTCATCGACCGGGACGCCCATGCTGAACGCGATCGCCGAGGCGAACATGGCATTCTCCACGTTGTGATGCGCATGTCCGTCGAGCGTGCAGGGCACCAGATGCGTCCACAGGAGCGGCAGATGATGATGGTCGTCATAGACGACGATCATCTGGCCGTTGAGCCCGGGCTCCAGCACGACCGCGCGGCCACCCGCGCGGATGTGCTCGCGGACCAGCGGATGCTGGATGTTGCGCGTGACGTAGCAGACGTGCTTGGCGCGGGTGTGGCTCGCCATCGCCAGACAGCGCTCGTCGTCGGCATTGAGGACCGCCGTGTCCTGGGCGATCTCGATCGGGACTCGTTTGACCTCGGCCAGCTGATCCAGCGTCTCGACGCCCTTGAGCCCGAGATGGTCACTCTGGATGTTGAGCACCGCCCCCACCGTGCACTTCCGGTAGCCGAGGCCGCGGCGCAGGATGCCGCCACGTGCGGTCTCGAGGACGGCGACCTCGACGGAGGGGTCGCGCAGCACCATGCGCGCCGCCACAGGGCCGGTCATGTCGCCGCGCACCGTGAGCTGGCCGTCGATGTAGACGCCGTCGGTGGTGGTCATGCCGACGTGCCGGCCGGTCATGCGGAAGATATGCGCCACCATGCGCGTGGTCGTGGTCTTGCCGTTGGTCCCGGTGATGCTGGCGATCGGGATGCGCACGGGGGTCCCGGCCGGGAACAGCATGTCCATCACCGGCCCGGCCACGTCGCGCGGCGTGCCGTCCGATGGCGCCACGTGCATGCGGAAGCCGGGAGCGGCGTTCACCTCGCAGATCGCGCCGCCGGACTCCTTGTAGGACTTGCTGATGTCCCAGGTCAGGAAGTCGACGCCGCCGACATCGAGTCCGATGGCCTTGATGGCGCGAACGGCCATCTCGATGTTGTCCGGATGGACGATGTCGGTCACGTCGCTCGCGGTGCCGCCGGTCGAGAGGTTGGCCGTCAGGCGCAGGTAGACGACCTCGCCCTTGCCCGGCACCGACTCGCTCGTCTGGCCCTTGGCCGCGAGGCAGCGATCGGCTTGCGAGTCCACCTCGATACGCGTGAGCACCTTCTCATGGCCGATACCGCGGCGCGGATCCTGGTTCTCGATGTCGACCAACTGCGCCACGCTGTGCACGCCATCGCCGACCACATGCCCCGGCACGCGCTTGGCGACCGCGATCAACTGCCCGTTGACCACGAGCATGCGGTGGTCGAAGCCCTGGATCATGCTCTCGACGATGACCGCGCGGCTGTGCTCGCGTGCTTCGTGGAACGCCGCCCTCACTGCCGCTGAACTGGCGAGATCGATGCTGACGCCGCGCCCGTGGTTGGCGTTGTACGGCTTGACCACGACCGGGAATCCCATCTTGGTCGCCACGCGCGCCGCGTCCTCCTCGGAGTGCACGAGATCCTGCTTCGGCACGGGCAGACCCAGGTCACCGAGGATGCGATTGGTCTCCTCCTTGTCGGAGGCGATCTCGACGGCGATGTGACGCGTCTCGCTGGTGACCGTGGCCTGCACTCGGCGCTGGAACTTGCCGTGGCCCAGCTGGATCAGGCTCGCGGAGTTGAGGCGCAACCATGGGATGTCGCGCGCCTCTGCCGCCCGCACCAGCGACGCGGTGCTCGGTCCGAGTGCGCGACGCTGCGTGAAACGGATGAAGGCATCACGCTCGGTGGCCCAGTCCCAGTCCGCCGAGAACTCCTTGTGGCGCAGATCCACGGGCACCAGAGAGCGCAGCAGGTCGAGCGCCAGCTTGCCCGCGTGCAGCCCGACTTCCTCCGCCTCGTACTGGTAGATGACGTGGTAGTGGCCCGGGGCTCCCGTGCCGCGCGTCTTGCCGAAGGTGACCTGGGCGCCCGCCAGATTCTGGATCTCGATGGCGCAATGCTCGAGCACGTGGCCGAGCCATGTTCCCTCATCCTCGGTCATCCGCCGCACGAAGCCACCCGGCGTGCCGTAGGAGCAGCCGTGCTCGTGCAATCCGGGCAGCGCGTGCAGCAGCGAATCCACGAACGATTTGCCGAGCTTGGCCGTCGGCCACTGCTCGAGCGCCTCGAGGTCCACCGTCAGGCGGATGATCGGGAAGAGCGCATAGATGTTCGGGCCCAGATAGACGGACGACTCGAGCATCTTCATGGCATCACCGTTCGTGGCGAGCGACCTTGGCTGCGGAAGCCTCGCGGGAGTGGAGGTTGAACGTGGCCCCGTGCACGAGCACGTGCAGGGTCACGCCGAGCAGACACACCGCTTCGCCACGGCGAGCGGCATCCATCGAGGAATACTCCAGTCGTGCCGGATCGACGATCGTGATCGCACCACTGCCCACCACCTCGAGCGTCTCATCGGGGGCGATGAACGCGGCGGTGTCCTCGTCGAGGCCGATGCCGACGGAGAACGGATTGAACGCCAGCGCCGTCAGCAACCGGCCGAGGCGGTCGCGCTGGCGGAAGTGCTGGTCCACAACGGTGCGGTTCGTCAGCCCGAGGCCGGGCGCCATCTGCACCATGCCGCCCCTGGGCGTCGAGCCCTCGTCGCCGTAGGCGATCATGTGCTCCGACATGAACGCCGCTCCCGCCGAGGTCCCCGCCACGGCGACGCCGCGTGCGTTCATCTGGCGGATCGTCTTGGCGACCGATGTGCCCCCGAGCGTCGTCGAGAGCCGCAGTTGGTTGCCGCCCGTCAAGAACACCCCGGTGGCGCGATCGAGCAGTTCGATCGACTCGCGATCCTCGCACGCCTTCCGCGAGTCGAAGCGCAGCACCACGGTCTCCTCGGCCAACAGATCATCGAAGATGCGAGCGTAACGCTTGCCGGTGTCGTTCAGCTCACTCGCCGTGGGGATGACGGCGATGCGGGCCTTGCTGCCACCTGACTCCTCCACGAATCGCTTGAGGATGATCTCGTCGCCGATCTTATCCTCGGCGCCGCCGATCGGGATGATGTAGCCACGGGCGGGATTGTCGGCCTTCGGTCGTGAG
>JAYWEM010000084.1:0-68142 GCA_043779265.1 bacterium
CACGGCGCGGGTGGACCTCGGCGTGGTGGGGATCGCGGTGCCGCGGTTCACGGCCGAGGGCGAGGCGGCGGGCGTGCGGGTGCGCTGGACGGTGGCGGACGCACAGGGCGTCACGGGATTCCGAGTGCACCGCATGGGCGTGGGCGTGATCGCCGAGCAGGGCATGCGAGGTGAGGGCGAGTACGAAGTGCTCGACGAGTCGGCGACTCCCGGGTCGCGCGCGAGCTATCGGCTCGAAGTGAAGCGTGGGAATGCGAGCGAGTGGCTCGGGCCGGTCGAGGGCATGCGCGTCGAAGTGGCGACGCGGCTCGCCTGGACTCGTGTGGGCCCGAGTCCGTTCTCGAGCGAGGTGGCCATGACGCTCGTGCTGCCCGTGGAGTCAGAGTTGTCCGTGCGGGTGTTCGACCTGGCCGGCCACGAGGTGGCGAGGCTTCACGAGGGGAGAGCCGCAGCGGGAGCACTCGATCTGCGGTGGCGCGGCGACCATGCACGTGGCGGGCGAGTGCCTGCCGGCGTGTACTTGGTGCGGGCTCGCACCGGAGCCGACGAGATCGTGAGGCGCGTCGTCCGCGTCGAGTAGTCGATCCGTCGGCTCACCCCTTCACGGGCCTCGCCGGCCGCATCTCGACCCGGCTGTGGAGCGCGCGCGGGTTCGTGTGCAGCAGGTCCACCACCATCTCGCCCACGTCCTCGGGCGTCAGTGCCCAGTCGGCCTTGGCCGCGGAGCCGCGTCCGAACTCGGTCGCGACGCTGCCGGGCATCAGGTAGGTGACGCGGATGCCGTCGTCGCGGACCTCCTGGAACAGCACTTCGCTCATGCCGTTGACCGCGTGCTTGCTGGCGCAGTAGGCGCTCGCGCCGACGAACGCATTGCGGCCCGCGAGCGAGGACACATTGAAGATGTAGCCGGCGCCTCGGGTCTTCATCTGCGGGATGGCCTCGCGCGTGCAATAGAACACGCCGTTCACGTTGGTCTCGATCACCGCGTGCCAGTCCTCGATGCTCATCTCGGCGAGCTTGGCGAACACACCGACGCCGGCGTTGTTGACCAGCACATCGGCGCCGCCCAGGTCCTTGGCGACCGATGCGAACAGTGCCTGCACATCGGCGTAGTGCCGCACGTCGCACGCATAGCCACGGGCACCGCGGCCGATCTCGGAGGCGGCCTGGTCGGCATCGGACTGCTTGCGGGCCGTCAGCGCGACCGTGTAGCCGTCGGCGGCGAGCGCCTCGGCGACGCCTCGGCCGATACCGCGATTGCCGCCGGTGATGACGGCGATCTTCTGGTCCTTGGTCATGCGGGACTCCTTCGGAGACGAGTGGTGTTCAGTCGGCGGGCGGGAACGCCCGCAGCAATCGGCCGTGCTTGGCGCCCTCTTCCAGTGCGATCTCGACCAGGTGGCCGGGCATGAAGCCGTGGTCTTCGCCGGTCAGTCGGCGCGTGATGGCCGAGACGAGCGGCATGTGGCTGACGACCAGCAGGCGGCCGGTGCCGAGTCCATGCGCCTGAAGCGCGAGGAGGGCCTCATCGGCCTCGGAGTCGGGCATCAGATCCGAGACCACCTGGGGTTCGATGCGCGAATCGAGCCCGAGGAGCAGACCGGCCATGGTCTGCCGGGCGCGGCGATAGGGGCTGACACAGGCGGCATCCGGCGGTAGGGCCTCGGCCAACAGCCTCGCGGCCAGGCGGCGCACGGCCGACTCACCCTCGTGCGTCAGGCTGGCCTCGGCATGCATGCCGTCGGCACGGCCGTGGCGCGCGAGCAGCAGGGTGGAGGTCATTCGGGCAGGGTGTCGCGCTTCGACCGGCCGGGCAAGCGGGGGCCGTTGGTCGTTCGGTTGCCCCCACTCCCGAGCGGCCTCTACCATCATCGCCCCCGACACCCGTTCCTCTCCCAGGAGATGTCCCTCATAATGAGCCGGTTCCTCGAGACGATCCGCGAGCGCGTGCTGTTCTTCGATGGCGGCATGGGCACGCAGATCCAGGCGCGCGACCTCGGGCCCGAGGACTTCGGCGGCAAGCGCTGGGAGGGCTGCCTCGACTACCTGTCGGTGACGCGGCCCGACGTGCTGCAGTCGATCCATGAGACCTACTTCGAGCACGGCGCCGACTGCGTCGAGACCAACTCGTTCCAGGCCTCCAAGCTTCGGCTCGAGGAGTGGGACCTGGGCGATCGCACCATCGAGATCAATCGCGCCGCGGCTCACAATGCCCGCGTCGTGGCCGACCGACTCACCGCCGCCGACGACCAGCCGCGATTCGTGGCGGGCTCGATGGGCCCCTCGGGATTCCTGCCGTCCTCCGAGGACGCCGATCTCGGCCAGAAGACGCTGGTCGATCTGGTCGCCTCGTTCGAGGAGCAGGCGGTCGGCCTGATCGAGGGCGGCTCCGATGTGCTGATCCTGGAGACGTGCCAGGACATCCTCGAGATGAAGGCGCAGATCCTCGCGTGCCGTGCCGCGATGGCGAGCGTCGGTCGCAAGCTCCCGATCCAGGCTTCGATCACGCTCGATCCGACGGGCCGCATGCTGCTCGGCACGGATTTTCGCGGCGCACTGGCGACGCTCGAGGCGATGCAGGTGGACGTGATCGGGCTCAACTGCTCGACCGGTCCCGACCTGATGCGCGACGCGATCCGCTACCTGTGCGAGAACGCGTCGATGCCGGTGCACTGCATCCCCAATGCCGGCCTGCCGATCAACGACGGCGGCCGCACGCTCTATCCGATGCGTCCCGAGCCGATGGCCGAGACGCTGCGTGAGTTCGTGCAGGACTTCGGCGTCGGCATCGTGGGCGGATGCTGCGGCACCACGCCCGAACACATCCGCGCGCTGGTCGCCGCCATCGGTCGCGGCACCAAGCCGCGCGAGCGAGCGGGCCGCAGCCGCTGGTACGTCTCCTCGGGCATGACCGCCGTGGCGCTCGAGCAGGAGCCGAGGCCGCTGCTGATCGGCGAGCGGCTCAACACGCAGGGCTCGCGCAAGGTCAAGCGTCTGGCGCTCGAGAGCGACTACGAGGCGATGCTCCCGATCGCTCGCGACCAGGTCGAGGGCGGCGCGCACGTGCTCGATGTGTGCCTGGCGCTGACCGAGCGCACCGACGAGAAGGCGATGATGCGCACGCTCGTCAAGAAGCTATCGCTCTCGGTCGAGGCGCCGCTGTGCATCGACTCGACCGAGGCGGACGTGATCGAGGTCGCGCTGCAGACCTGCCCCGGCTCGGCCATCGTCAACAGCATCAATCTGGAGAACGGCCGCGAGCGCATCGATGCGGTGATGCCGCTGGTCGTGCGCTACGGCGCCGCCGTCATCGCCCTGACGATCGACGAGGTCGGCATGGCCAAGACCGCCGCGCGCAAGCTCGAGGTGGCGCGCCGCATCCATGACATTTGCAAGGACGAGTACGGACTGCCCCCTGAGCGCCTGATCTTCGATGACCTCACGTTCACGCTCGCCACGGGCGATGCCGAGTTCCTCGACTCGGGGATCGAGACCATCGAGGGCATCCGCATCATCAAGCGCGAACTGCCCGGCGTGCTCACGTCACTCGGCGTCTCCAACGTGTCGTTCGGGCTGGGCAAGGAGGCGCGCGCGGTGCTCAACAGCGTGTTCCTCTACCATTGCGTCCAGGCCGGCCTCGACATGGCCATCGTCAATCCCGCCGACGTGATCCCGATCGCCGAGCTCTCGGCCGTGGACCGCAAGCTGGCCGAGGACCTGGTGTTCAACCGAGACCCCCAGGCCCTGGCGCACTACATCACGCACTTCGAGGGGCGTGCACCCGACGCGCGCTCCAAGGAGGACGATGCCGCCGAGGCGGCGATGAGCGTGGAGCAGAAGCTCCACTTCCAGATCCTGCACCGCAAACCCGCCGGCATCGAGGCGCTGGTCGATGAGGCGGTCAAGCGGCAGGACCCGGTCGTCGTGCTCAATACCGTTCTGCTGCCGGCGATGAAGGAAGTCGGCGACAAGTTCGGCTCCGGCGAGTTGATCCTGCCGTTCGTGCTGCAGAGCGCCGAGGTGATGAAGAAGGCGGTGGCTCAACTCGAGCGCTATCTGGAGAAGAGCGGCGATGTGACCAAGGGCCGCGTGGTGCTCGCCACGGTGTTCGGCGACGTGCACGACATCGGCAAGAACCTGGTCAAGACGATCCTGAGCAACAACGGTTACACCGTCTACGATCTGGGCAAGCAGGTGCCGGTGCAGCGCATCCTCGAGAAGGCGCAGGAGGTCGGGGCCACCGCCATCGGCCTGTCGGCGTTGCTCGTCTCGACGAGCAAGCAGATGCCGATCTGCGTCGGCGAGCTGCATCGCCTGAGTCTCGAGTACCCGCTGCTGATCGGCGGCGCGGCGATCAACCGCAACTTCGGGCGGCGTGCCGCGCTGATCGGCGGCGAGGTTCTGTACGCGCCTGGCGTCTACTACTGCAAGGACGCGTTCGAGGGCCTCGATGTCATGAACGCGCTGACCGACCCAGTGGAGGCTCCCAAGCTGATCGAGCGTTCCAAGCGCGAGGCGTTCGAGTTCAAGACCAAGTCCGCCGAGTTGGAGCAGCGCGCCGCCGCATCGAGCGCGCAGCAGAAGGACTTCAAGGTCACGGTCTCGCGCGATGTCACCATCCCGGCGCCGCCGTTCTGGGGCCCGCGCGTCACCACCAGCAAGCAGGTCCCGTTCGCCGGCATGTACGAGGGGATGGACCTGAAGACCCTGTACCGGCTCCACTGGGGCGCTCGTGGCACGGGAGCGCCGTACGATGCGCTCATCGCCAGCGACTTCGAGCCGCGACGCCTCAAGCTCCAGCACGAGGCCGAGCACAAGGGCTGGCTGCGGCCGATCGCCTCGTACGGCTACTTCCCGTGCCAGAGCGAGGGCCAGGATCTCGTCGTCTATGACGCGACTGCGTTCCACCCTGGCTCGCTCACACCGCGCGGCAAGATCGAGGAAGTGGCGCGATTCACGTTCCCGCGTCAGGAGGACCGAGAGGGGCTTTGCCTTTCGGACTACTTCCTGCCGGCGGATGGCTCCAAGTTCGATGTGATCGCGTTCCAGATCGTCACCGTCGGCAGCGGTGCAGATGAACTGTGCGCTGCGCTCAACGCGCGTGGCGAGTACGCCGACGCGCTGTTCATCCACGGGCTCGCGATGGCCGCCACCGAAGGCCTCGCCGAGTGGCACCACCGCCACATGCGCGCCGAGCTCGGATTGGGCGCCGACCGCGGCAAGCGCTACTCGTTCGGCTACAGCGCCTGCCCCGATCTGGCCGACCAGGCCAAGCTGTTCCAGCTGCTGCAGCCCGACACCTCGATCGGCGTGACGCTGACGAGCGCCTTCCAGCTGGTGCCGGAGGCCTCGACGAGCGCGTTGGTCGTGCACCACCCCGAAGCGCTCTACTACATGGTGCGCGAGTAGCGTTTCGGCGCCGCTGCCAGAGGAGCTCGGGATGCCGGGATTCGACGTGGTGCCGGTCACGCTCGAGGGCGAGCACGTTCGCATGGAGCCGCTCGATCTGGCGCGGCATGGCGCCGGGCTCGAGGCGATCGGGCTCGAGCCCTCGCTGTGGGCGTTCACGATGAACCAGGTCCGGAGCCTCGGGGACCTGCGCGCCTATCTGCGGACAGCGGTCGATGAACGGCGAGACGGCGTCTCGCTGCCGTTCGCCACGATCCATCGCGCGAGCGGCGAGGTCGCCGGGTGCACCCGGTTCGGGAGCATCGTCGTGCCGCACCGGCGCGTCGAGATCGGCTGGACCTGGGTGGGCGCCGCATACCGCCGAACCGCCGTCAACACCGAGGCCAAGCGCCTCATGCTCCGTCACGCCTTCGAGGTCTGGGGCGTGAACCGCGTGGAGCTGAAGACCGGCGCGCTCAACTGGCCGTCCCGCAATGCGATGACGCGGCTGGGGCTGGTGGAGGAGGGCACGCTGCGCCAACACGTGGTGCAGGACGACGGATCCACGCGCGACAACGTCTACTTCAGCATCGTGCGCGAGGAATGGCCGGCGATGGACGCACGACTCGCGGCGATGCTCGCGCGCTGATCGCTCAGCGACCGGTGGCCACGAACGCGGCCCAGTAGAACGGATGCGTGCTGCGCTTGGCGTCGCGCCGCGCCGCGAGCACACGCGAGTGCGCGCGGCGGATCGCAGCCGCCGCCTCGGTGACGCCGGCAGCACGCGCGTCGTAGAGCTCGCGCATCCACTCCCGCGTGGCCGCATCCTCGACGGCCCACAGGCTGGCGATCACCGTGCGCGCACCGCTGAGCTGGAATGCGCGCCGCATTCCCAGCGAGCCCTGATGCGGCCATTGCGACGCCATGCCGGCGTGGCACGCGGAGAGCACCACCCAGTCGACGGCGCGCAGGTCGAGCAGCGAGACCTCCTCGGCCGTGAGCCAGCCATCGGAGTCAGCGACCCCGCGGTCTTCGGCGCCAGCCTCACCGGTGAGCGCCAACAGCACACGACGCCCCAGCCAAGGCAGCTCGGCCGGCTCCGGCCGCGTCGGCTTTGCCAAGACACCCGGATGCCGCCGTGCTGTCGCGGAGGCCTCGACGCGCGACACGCCTCCCACGCCGCGCATCCCCACCGAGGGCGTGCGGCAGGTGTCCTCGAGTACGACGCCATGGGTCGCCAGGTGCAGGATCGTGCTGCGGGGCGCCTCGCGACGGAACGCCATCTCCGAGGCCTGAGCGCCCACCAGTGCCACCGCGTGGCCGCCCCGTTGTGTCCAGGCGAGCGCCAAGTCGGCGACTTCGAGGCGGGCGGACGGCAGTGACTCGAGCCGAGCACGCGTCACGGGCGTGCAATCGGACGAGCCATCACGCAGGGCCAAGAGCTCCCCGGTTCGCGAGGCGCGAGCGCCTCTCTCGCCGAACTCGGGATCTCCCAGTGCCAGGAGCTGGCCATCGGATCGAGTCGCTGCCGTGCGCAGACGCTCGCGTTCGGACGAGAGCACGCGAAGGGCCGGTCCGGACTCGACGAGGAAGCGCCCCGCGTCGGTGGGAAGAGCGCCCCAGGGCAGGTCCAACACCAGTCCGTCCTCGACGACGTCGATGTGAGTCGTCGGCCCCAGGGCCGCGACCACCGGGTCCCAGAGCCGCTCGCGCACCGCCATCCCCGCAGCGCGACACGCTCGCTCTGCGCGGGTCCGCCCCTGCGCCGACTGCGCCGGGCTCGCCTCGAGTTGGTCCCGCCATGCATCGACCAGCGCGCGCAGTTCGGCCGTCGGTCCGAGGTCGATGCAGCGGGGCGTGCGGTCCTCTCCCGTGGCCAGCAATGCGAGCAGACGCTCGCGGCCTCGCCCGATACTCACGTCCGCGAACGAGACGATGGCTTCATCGGAGGCAAGCGTTCCGAGCACACCCTGCAGGCTGGCGGCGGTCTCCGGAGCGCTCGCGCGTTCACCGGCGAGCCGGACGTAGCGGCGTTCCTCCTCCTCGGCCGTGACGCGAGCTGCATCGGCGCGCTCGCGCCAGGCGGCGCCATGCTCGGCGGCGCCCGGGGCCACGATGAGGCGAGCGAGCCGACGTTGCGCCGCTGCCCAGGAGCGATGGGCGTCACGCAGTGCCGGGTCATCGTCTGTGGGGGTTCGCAGTCGCGCGATCTCGTCCTGGACGGCGCCGCGCCACCCGACGAGCCGGTCCCATGCCGTCGCCAGACGGCCACTCGGTGCGTCGGCGGCGAGCCAGAGCAGGACATCGAGCGAGCTCGACAGCTGATGCGCGAGCTCGAGTGCGCGGGACTCGGGCATGCCGCGAGCGTCGGAGAGCGCCTTGATGAGCGCCAGCGAGTCGGTCGTGAACGCGTGCGCCCAAGCGTCCTCCACGAGTCCGACGCGAGCCTCGGCTCGGGCACGCGCCAACTGGACGGACGAGAACACGTTGTTGCGGCGCAATCCGGTCGAGTCCGCGATGCGCTCGAATGCCATCCCCAGCTCCCGGACTTTCACGGCCTGTCCCGTGACCTCCGACAGTTCGAAGAGCCCCCGCACGAGCTCCGCCCGGATCGTGCCGCGTTCATCTTGAGTATGCGAGGCGCGTTCGAGAGCGAGCTCGAGATCCGTGCGCGCCGCATCAGGCTGCGCCCTTCCGGCGCGGATACCGGCGTGCACATGTCGGATGAACAGCAGGTTCGAGTCGTGGCGAATCGAATCGGCCATCGCGAGCCGGCGCGCCTCCTCGAGGAGCAGGAGCGCACCCGTTGTGTCCCCGATCATGCTGCGTGCCTCGGCGCGGTAGATCGTGTTGTTGACGGCGAGGAAGTGGTCCGGTCCGAGATTCCGGCTCAGCAATGCGACGGCACGCGCGAACTCGCGTTCGGCCGCACGCCAGTCGCTGACGAGCGCCAGCCGCAAGCCGAGCAGTGCGTGCAGCCGCCCGACGGCGAGCGTCGAGTCGCCCTCGGCGCGCCGAGTCAGCTCGAGCGCGCGTTGAGCGAAATCGACGGATTCACTCAGGTCCCCGAGGTTGCGCGCCAGGATCGAGAGGCTGCGGTAGAGAGGACCCAGAGTCCGCGCATGCGCGATCGGATCGCCCTCGAGGATCTGCCGCGCCTCGTGAAGTGCGGCCAGCGCGCTGTCGTAATCGGCCGCGGCTGTTGCGGCCACACCCAGGTCGGTGAGCATCTCGCCGACGCGCTGCAGGTTCCCGGGACGCGTCCGGTCGAGCATGCTGGCACCGGCTCGCATGCCATGCATCGCGGGCGACCACTGACGAAGCATCGCCTGTGCGCGACCCCGCAGGAAGGCGCACTCGCCGCGCAGCGAGTCGTCGTGGATCGCACGCGGCTCGAGCCCGGCGAGCATGAGGAGCGCGCTGTCGGGCTGTCCCCATCCGATTCGCAGGGCGGCGCCGATCAGACGCATGCGGGCAGCGGTGCTGGCCTGCCCAGGCAGGCGATCATGGAGTTCCGCTGCGATTCGCACGCTCGCGATCGCTGCATCGCGGCGCGGTGTGCGCCCCGTCCACGCGATTTCGGCACGTTCCCTGTGCACTCTGGCCAGCAGCGCGGTGTCGCGGCTGGCCAGCGATGCGAGGTGCGCGAGCAGGTCGCGCGCAAGGCTGTCCGCGAGCACGAGCTGACGAGCCTCTCGCGCTGCACGGATCTGGCCGAGATCCGGGTCAGCTGCACTCCCACGCGGCGCGAGTAGAAGAAGCCCCATCACGGCCATCAAAGCGAATCGGACACACGTGGTGCGGCGGTGTGTGCTCCCCGCCCGGGTCATCGCACTGGATTCTCCAAGGTCACCTGTCGCACCCACACGCCGCGGACATCGCGTTCGCGGCCGGCGAGCGAGTGGAAGCGGTCGAACGTCCCGGCGCGCTGCGGTGCGGCATCGGAGGGCACGGCGCTCACGCCGCCGACTCCACGCAGACGCTCGACCGACGCGGCCGGGATCATGGCGTAGCGAGGCGCGCGGCCGGGCGTGGGCGCGGGCAGGCGCGCCAGCTCGGCCTCCAGCTCCGAGACGGGTTCGAGGCTGGCGATCACCAGGAAGTGCTCGCGTCCGCCGCGGCTCGTGACGGTCCAGGCACTCACGTCGCCGCCCATGGTGCCGGGGAGCAGGAGCGTGGTGTCGGCGGGCAGCGGATTCTGCAGCTCGAAGAGCGGCTGCGGGAAGAGCAGATAGGACTCGCCCCGCTCGTCTTCGTTGAGCAAGTAGACATGCGCCGGACGAGTGGCGCGGAACTCGAGCGCCAGCTGGTCGCCGGGTCCGACACGATCTCCCGTCGAGAGGCGCGCGCGCTGGCCGTCGTTGCGGCGGACGATCGAGGCTTCGAGGTCGAACGTCGGCAGGGCAGTGGACACCGAGGTGGCCGCGGGAATCGGCGCCGGGGCCTTGGCGGGCTGTCGCAGCACGAGCCAGCCCGCGAACACCATGGCGGCTGCGGCCGCGACGGTGAGCAGCATGCGCACTGGCGAAGGCTCGACGCGAGGTGGCACGAGCGCCATCTCGAGCGCGGTGCCCATCTCCTCGGCGTTGGCGAAGCGCGCCTCGGGCGAAGCGGCCATCGCGCACTCGATCGTGGCGATGAGCCCGGCGGGGAGGTCGGGGCGTTCCTCGTGCAGCGAGCGCTTGGCGCCCGCGCTCGATTGCTCGCGCAGTTCTCCCATCGTCCGCGCGGTGAACGGCGGCCTGCCGGTGAGCGCGCACCACAAAGTGACGCCGAGCGCGTACAGGTCGGAGCGCGTCGTGGCCGATTCGCCCGAGAGCCGCTCCGGTGCCATGAACATGGGTGTGCCCGAGATGCGGAGCGGGTCATCGTCCTGGAGTGCGCGTCGCTGCCCGAGTCCGAAATCGGTGAGCACGACACGATGCTCCTCGGTGAGCACGACGTTCGCGGGCTTGATGTCGCGGTGCAGCAGGCCGCCGGCGTGCACGGCCGTGAGTGCGCGCGAGATCGCGACGCCGATGCGCACGACCTCGGCGGCGGGGAGCGGTCCCATGCGCTCGATCCGCTGCGCCAGATCCTCGCCACGGAGGAACTCCATCCACAGGCCGATCTGGCCCGCCTCCTCGCCGATTCCGTACACGCTCACCACCTCGGGGTGCCGGAGCCGAGCGAGCGCGCGAGCCTCCTCGAGGAGGGGATGGTCATTCCCCGCGAGTCCGGGGCGCATCAGCTTGAGCGCCACCTCGCGCTCGAGCGTGGGATCCCACGCTCGATACACCTCGCCGCTCGCGCCCGCGCCGACCTGTTCGAGCAGGAGCAGCGAACCCCAGCGTCGAGTCCCGGCTGCGGCCGCCGCCAAGGGCGACTTCGAGCCCGATGGGCTCCGTTGCAGCGCGCGATTGAACTCGACGATGCGGGCCACGTCACGAAGCGCATCGATCTGCGAGCGCTCGAGTGTGCTGCCCGGACGTTCGCTCTCGGCCTGCCAATCGACCGCGAGGCCCTCGGACACCGAGCTGAGAAGCGTGTCGAGCGGATCGTCAGGTGCGCTCATGTCCCATCTCCTCGGCGAGGCGCCGGAGCGCTCGCTTCACGGCCATCCGTACCGCGTCCCGGCTCGACCGCTCGGTCATGGCGGCGATCTCACCGTGGTCGTAGTCCAACTCGATGTGCAGGTGCAGCAGTTCGCGGTCTTCGGCGCTGAGTGTCTGCATCGCGCGCTCGTAGCGATCGACCACGTCGGACCCGATGGCGTCCTCGAGCGGGGACGGGGAGGGGTCGTGCAGATCCTCGGGAAGGCCGTCGGGCCCGGGCCGCCGATTCGCGTAGCGCACCTGGTCGCGGATCCGATTGAGCACCGCCTGGCGCACATAGGCCTGGAACCCGCCCGGCCCGCGCACCTCGATGCGATCGAGTCCCTGCACCGTCCGCATCAGGGTCTCCTGCACGAGGTCGTGTGTGTCGAGCAGTGAGCGGGCGCGCGACGGCAGCCGCCCGCTCGCCCAGCGCTGGAGGCGGGGGAGGTAGCGTGCCATGAGCGACTCGAGCGCCCGCGCATCGCCGGACTTGGCGCGCTGGAGCAGGTCGGTCGTGATGAGCAGGTCGTCCTCGGGTGAGCCCGAGGAGGGATCAGCGGGCAACAGGGCACCTCGAAGTGAGTCGGGTTCGAATCCCACTTCTGAGCATACCCGTCCGCTCGACCGCGCGTCGTGGGGGGTGTGTCGTCGAGTCGCATACCCTACTTACGCCCGAGGCCGGGCAGGCGAACAGCCTCCCGCTTGCGGGAGGCCCACCGGGCGGCCCCATCGGAATCACACGGTCCGCGATTTCCTCGCGATGCCCCTGGCCGCCGAGGCCACCTGCTCGATATGCGTGCGGACAAGCCAATGGCCGGACTCGGGGAAGGTCTCGAGCGTCAGGCGTCCCGCCCGCGCCAGCGGCGCGGCATTCTCGCGCGACGGCGTGATCCGATCGCCTTCGCCGACCATGACGTGGGCGACGAGGCTCGCGGCCTTCAGGTCCTCGGTCAGGCGTGCGAGGTCGCCCTCCAGCGCCGCCAGGTTCCCGAGGGACGCCTGGATCTGGATGGGCGAGAGAGGGAACGCCCGGGAGGCCGACCAGCCACCCGGCACCGGCGCGGGATGCCAGGCATCAGCACGAGTCCCGGGCGATGCGAACCGCCCCACCGGGACACCCAGTGCGAGCACGGCCGCATCGGCGAACCGACCGAGCCCTGAGAGCCCGACCCAGATGCGCGTACTGCCCGTGACGCGTCCGATCGGGGCCACCGCGAGCACCCCCGCGATGCGATCGGGAGCATCGAGCGCCGTGCGCAGCACCAGAGCACCGCCATAGCTGTGACCGAGCAGATGCGCTCGCTGCACGCCGAGCGCATCGAGCAGTGAGATCACCGCGCGCGCCTCGCCGCTCAGGTCCAGTCGGCCCGTGATCGAGCGCCGACTGTGGCCGTGCCCGGGCCGATCCGGGACGATCACGCGGAAGTGGCGGGCGAGTTCGGAGATCAAGGCCTCGGGGAAGTCGGTCGCGTTGCCGTTCGCGCCATGCAGCAGCACGAGCACGTCGCCTCGGCCCGCCTCGGTCACGTGCCGTGTGCCATCGACGGTCTCGACCATGCGACCGCGCGGCGGGTAGCGGCGTCGGACCGCGGCGTCATAGGCGAGCCCGATGGCGGCGAGTGCGCCGTACACCACTCCGGCGATGAGCAGGCCGTTCAAGCGGAACCCGGTTGCGCGACGACCCACCGGAGAGTTGCCCGGTGGGTCGCGTGCGATGCCGTCGGCCGAGCGAAGCTCAAGCGTCGCGCGGGTCGATCACGTCCGTCTCGATCCCGTACTCGCGGATCGCCTTGGCCACGACCGCCGCCTTCACCTTGCCGTCCTGCTGCAGCGCATGCAGCGTCGCGACGACCATGTGCTCGGCGTCGATCTCGAAGTGACGGCGCAGCGCCTCGCGCGTGTCGCTGCGACCGAACCCATCGGTGCCGAGCGCGACGAAACGATTGGGGATCCAGCGCGCCGGCATGTCGTTGACGGACTTCATCCAATCACTGGTCACGATGACCGGACCCTCGGCCCCCTCGAGCGCCTGCGTCACGTAGGGCACGCGCGGCTTCTCGGTCGGGTGCAGACGATTCCAGCGCTCCGCACTCAGCGCATCGGTTCGCAGCAGTGAGTGGCTCGTGACGCTCCACACATCGGCCGCGACGCCCCACTTCTCGCCGAGCATCTCCTGCGCCCGCAGCGCCTGCAGCAGGATCGGGCCGCTGCCCCAGAGCTGCGCCTTGAGCGCGTGCTTGCCCTCGGCCACGCGGTAGCGATAGAGCCCCTTCAGGATGCCCGCTTCGACACCCTCCGGGCGCTTGGGCTGCGCGTAGTCCTGATTGTAGAGCGCCAAGTAGTAGAAGATGTCCTCGTTGTCGACGTACATGCGACGAAGACCATCCTGCACGATCGTCGCGAGCTCGAAGGCGAATGCCGGATCGTACGAGACGCAGTTCGGCACGGCCGAGGAGAGCAGCAGGCTGTGGCCATCCTCGTGCTGCAGGCCCTCGCCATTGAGCGTCGTGCGACCGGCAGTGGCGCCCAACAGGAAGCCGCGACCGCGCGCATCGCCGAACGCCCAGATCAGATCCATGGTCCGCTGGAAGCCGAACATCGAGTAGAAGATGTAGAACGGGATCGTCGTCTGGCCGTGGGTCGAGTAGCTCGTGCCCGCGGCGGTGAACGACGCCATCGAGCCCGACTCGGTGATGCCCTCTTCGAGCAACTGACCGTCGGCCTTCTCGGTGTAGGACAGCACCACCTTGGAGTCGACCGGCTCGTAGCGCTGGCCGAATGGAGCGTAGATCCCGATCTCGCGGAACAGCACTTCCAGGCCGAACGTGCGTGCCTCGTCGGGGATGATCGGCACGACGCGCTTGCCGTAATCGGCGTCTCGCAGCAGGTTGCGGAGCAGCTTGCCGAACACCATCGTGGTCGAGACCAACTGCTTCTCGCTGGTGCCGCCGTCGAACTCGGTGAACAGCTTGGCGGGCGCCTCGGGCATGGACTTCGTGCGCACCACGCGCTTGGGGATGCTGCCGCCGAGTGCCTTGCGGCGCTCGAGCAGGTAGCGCACCTCGGGGCTGTCCGCACCCGGATGGAAGAACGGCGCGTGGTCGAGGTCGCGATCGGCGATCGGCAGCTCCAGGCGATCGCGGAACGTGCGCAGTTCCTCGAGGTCCAGCTTCTTCTTCTGGTGCGTCATGTTGCGCGCCTCGGAGGCGGAGCCGAGCGTCCAGCCCTTGACGGTCTTGGCGAGCACCACCGAGGGGCGGCCCTGTGTCGCAGTGGCCGCCGCGTAGGCGGCGTACACCTTGCGGTAGTCGTGGCCGCCGCGGCGCAGGTGCTTGATCTGATCGTCGCTCATCGACTCGACCATCTTGACGAGGCTCGGGTCGCGGCCGAACAGGTGCTCTCGGATGTAGGCGCCGGACTCGACGACGTACTTCTGCCACTCGCCATCGACGGTCTCGTTCATCGCGTCCACCAGGGCGCCGTCGTAGTCGCGCGCCAGCAGTGTGTCCCACTCGCGCGCCCACACGACCTTGATCACGTTCCAGCCGGCACCGGTGAACAGCGCCTCCATCTCCTGGATGATCTTGCCGTTGCCGCGCACCGGGCCGTCGAGTCGCTGCAGGTTGCAGTTGATGACGAACGTGAGGTTGTCGAGCCCCTCGCGCGCCGCGACCGTGAGTGCGCCCTGCGCCTCGACCTCGTCCATCTCGCCGTCGCCGAGGAAGGCCCACACGCGCGAACCCGAGGTGTCGGCGATGCCGCGAGCCGAGAGGTAGCGGTTGTAGCGCGCCTGATAGATGGCGTTGATGGGGCCGAGTCCCATCGAGACGGTGGGGAACTCCCAGAAGTCCGGCATCAGGCGCGGGTGCGGATAGCTCGAGAGCCCGACCCCGCGCGATTCGCGGCGGAAGTTGTCGAGTTGCGCCTCGGTCAGGCGCCCCTCGAGGAACGCGCGTGAATAGATGCCGGGGGCGGCATGGCCCTGGAAGAAGATCTGGTCGCCCGAGCTGCCATCGTCCTTGCCACGGAAGAAGTGGTTGAAGCCCACCTCATAGAGGCTGGCAGCCGACGCATAGGTGGAGAGGTGTCCGCCGAGCCCCGCGTCGCGATGATTGGCACGGATCACCATGACCGCCGCGTTCCAGCGGATGATGCGGCGGATGCGGAGCTCCATCGCCTCGTCGCCCGGGAACTCCGGCTCCTGCTCGGGCGAGATGGTGTTGATGTAGCGCGACTGCACCAGCCCCGGCAGCCCGACCTGCAACTGACGGGCGCGCTTGAGCACGCGGCGCAGCAGCCAGTCGGCGCGCTCGGGTCCCTGCGACTCGACCACGCCGTCCAGCGCGTCCAGCCACTCCTGCGTTTCGGTCTCATCGCCGTCCGGGAGGTGACGCTTGAACCCCGCGAGCAGGTTCAGGTGATAGCGCTCGGTCTCTCGCCGATCGCTCATGGGAGGCGGGTCCTTGAGGCTCATTTCGTGGGTGTCCTTTCGAAACGGCCGAAGTCGCGGCCGGAGCTGCGGGCGAAGCCGCCGCGGGAGGTCGCGCGGCTTGTGCCCGGGCGGGTGCAAGCGGGCCTGATGGCGGTTCCCTGATCGTCCGGCAGGATAGCGCCCGCGCGAGAGCGGGGCCAAACGCCCGGGGCCCCTTCTGGCCGCATCCGTCGCGATTGCTTTGACCTGCGCGTCTCGTCGTGGTGGCCTGTCGTCTCCGTCGACCCCCTTGCTGCTCCCCGGAGGCCCCGATGCCCGTCTCTTCGCCCGCACACACCGTCGTCCACCCGGCCCGCAAGGGTCCTCGCCCGATGGCCGCTGGGCGCTCGTGGCGGTTGGTGAGCTCGCGATGAACGGCGAAGAGCGCACTGGGCGCGGGCTCGGCCGGATCCGACACTGGCTCCTCGCTCTCCGGCGAGCTGGTCGGCCGATCGCGCTGCTCATCCTCGGTGTGTTCGGCGCTCAGTTCGCTCAGGCGCAGTCCGTGGCTCCTTTCGAACGAGTGTGGGGGGGGCGATACGGGCCTGCGCGTGTTCAGCGCGTACTCCGTGGCGAGCCATGGGATCGTGGGCGACGGACAGGGCGGAGCCTATGTGGCCGCGAGCCTCTATGAGCCCAGCCTCGCGGATTCGCCCTTCGTCACGCGGATCCTTCGCGTCGATGCCCAGGGAAACCCGCATAGCGGTTGGCCTGCGGGAGGACTCGTGCTCCACCGGAACGAGTCGTACGCCCCCTGGTTCGACCAACTGATCATCAGGCGCTCCCAGAATGGGAGCCTCTCCGTGAACGGCACGAAGCGCAGACACGGACAAGATCGGCTGGAGGCGATGGTGGTGGAGGATCCGGCGCCTCGAGTTGCCTGGGCGTCGTTCGATCGGAGACCCACTCAGCGGTTCGATCGCAGATTCGTACCCACGCCGAGTGGCGATTGGTGGTCGCTCACCTTCGAATTCGACTCGCTCACCGTGCGACTGCGCAGGCCCAACGGCTCACCCGCACCGGGCTGGCCTGCGAGTGGTGTCTGCATCGACCGCGCCAGCCCCTCCGGAGTCACTCGCGAAGTCACCAGTCATTGGGAACCGCGAGTACTTCCCGACGGACGGATCGGGATCCTCTATGAGAGCCTGGAGTATCCGCCCGGCCCGAGCGTGAGAAAGCTCCATTTGGTGAGGATCAGCCCATCCGGCGCAGCTATCGAACGCGATTCGTTGCCTCTCACGCCTTGGTTGGGCCGGCTCCGATCATGGACCACCGACGAGGTCGGGAGACCACTGCTCACATGGTCCGATATGAACAATCTGCAGGCTACCGGTCTCCAATGGGACGGTGCACGGCGTTGGTCCGATGCGCTGTACCCCGACTCGAGCTTCAACCTCTCGCTCGAGGCCTTCGCTGCTCCTGACGGAAACGGCGGGGCCTACATCGCTCACACCACCGAGGCTCCCTCGGAGTGGCTGTCGCAACTCCGATTGCTCCATCGGCAGGACGACGGCACGCTCGCTGTGGGCATCTATGCGCTCACTCCGATTCCCGGGACCACTCCCTTCGTAAGCAGTGCCTTCCGAGTCTGGGGGGACGCGCTGGGCCGCGCGGTGCTTTGTCTGCATTGCGATGGAGAGAGCTCATTCGGGGCGCGCGGGGCGCCCCGGTTGCTGATCGTGGATTCGGACGGTCAGTTCGCCGGCTCCGATCCGGAGGGCACCAAGGTGTTCCCTGTGGGCTTCTACAGCTCGTTCCGTCTTGAGTCCGATTCCAATGGGGATGTGTTCGCGTCCTGCCTCGAGTTGGATGCAAGTGGCACGGCGAGGCATGTGATCGCGCAGCGCATGCACGCCGACCAACCGGTGGCGACGCTCGCCTCGCGCGTCTCGGGCGGGCGCGTTCGTGGCGGGGTTGAGCTGACGTGGCAACTGAGCGGCGACGCCGCGACCGTGGCGCTCGTCGAGCGCAGCGTGGGCGACATGCCGTACGAGGCGTTCGCGTCACTGGCGCCGGATGGCGACGGGCGTGTACGCGTGCTCGACCTCGCTGCGCCGAGCGAGGCCCGCTTGCGCTACCGACTGTCGGTCGCGGGGCTGGTGCTCGACATCTGGGAGCTGACAGCGCACAGCCCGCCGGGGTTGTCGTTGGCACTCGGGCGCACCACTGACGGCGAGGTGGCCGCGCGGATCACGCTCGAGGGCGTTGGCGATGCCCGGCTCGACGTGTTCGACGTGGCGGGACGACTCCAGCGCAGCGAGGACCTGAGCGACCGAGGCGCCGGCACACATGAGTTGGCGCTCCCCGGAGCCGGCCCGCCCGGGCTGCGGCTCGTGCGGCTGCGAGAGGGCGGAGCGCAGCGGGTCGTGCGGTACGCGAGCCTGCGCTGAACGGTCGGCGTGGCGTTCCCCCGCACCCGTCACGAAGCGGTTGACCGCGGCGCCTGCGCATGGTGGCCTCCGGTGCCACTTCGCGCTCTACAAGCTCCCGGAGGCTCTAATGCCCGTCTCATCGCCCGCACACACCGTCATCCACCCGGCTCGCAAGGGCCCCCGCCCCATGACCGCCGAGGATCTCTGGGACCTGCCGCGCGTCGGCTCGCCGCAGCCCTCGCCCGATGGTCGCTGGGCGCTCGTTCCGGTGGCGCACACCGACCTCGAGAAGAACGAGTCGCGCAACACGCTGTTCCTGGTCACGCTCGATGGCACCGCGGAGCCTCGCGCGCTCACCTCGCCCGAGCTGTCGGCCTCGGGCCCTCGCTGGGCTCCCGATGGGCGCCGCTTCACATTCCTCCGTAAGGACGCCGACTCGCGGATGCAGTTGCATCTGCTGTCGCTCGATGGCGGCGAGCCGCGCGTCCTGACGACGCTGCCACTCGGCGTCTCCGATGCGCTGTGGCTGCCGGACGGCAAGGGGCTGATCCTCGCGGCGCAGTTGATCAAGGGGCACCTGACGCCCGAGGCGACGCTCGCCGAGCGCGACCGCCGCGCCAAGGACCCGGTCAAGGCGCACGTCACCGAGGACCGCTTCTATCGCTACTGGGACACGTGGATCGACACGGGCGAGGTGATGCATCTGTTCCACCTCGAGCTTGCGAGTGGTGCGGTGCGCGACCTGATCCCGGACTCGGAGCTGTGGTTCGAGTGGATGGACCCGACGGGGCAGTTCGACATCAGCCCCGATGGCGCCGAGGTGGCGTTCACGGGCACGTGGTTCGATGACGCGCGCTCGCTCATCGTCACTTCCGTGTTCACCGTGCCGATCACCGGCGGCACGCCGGCACGGCTCGTCCCGCCGCACACCGCCGACGACTTCCGCCCGCGCTATTCTCCGGACGGCACTCAGATCGTCTACGGACGCACGCTCGACCCGCTGTTCTACGCCGACCCGCCGCAGCTCATGCGCTACGAGCGTGCGAGCCGCCAGCACTTCATGATCGTGACCGATTGGGACTTCTCGCCGACCGGTTGGGAGTTCAGCGACGACGGCTCGCTGGTGTTCGTGGCCGAGCAGCATGCGCGCGTGAAGTTGTTCGCCTGGAACGGCAAGGGCGAGCCGCAGGTGGTGGTCGGCGAGGGTGCGGTCAGCGGGATGTCGCCGGTCCGAGGCGGTCGGCTCGTCTACGCGCATCAGACGAACGCCTCGCCCACCGAGATCGAGGTGTGCGCCAAGGACGGCTCGAAGCGCCAGCGCATCACCCACTTCACCGACGCGGTCGTCGCGCGCTACGGGACCGGCGAGGTGCGCGAGATGCTGTTCGAGGGCGCCGACGGCGAGACCGTTCAGATGCTCGTCGTGCTTCCTCCGGGCGCGGACGGCAGCCAGCCGCTGCCGCTGGTGCACATGATCCACGGCGGCCCGCACGGCATCTTCGGCGACCAGTGGCATGCGAGATGGAACCCGCATCTGTTCGCGGCGCCCGGTTACGTGGCGGCGATGGTCAACTTCCAGGGCTCGACGTCGTGGGGGAAGGACTTCGCCAAGCGCATCCAGGGCGAGTGGGCGAGGCGGCCGCACGAGGATGTGATGAACGCGACCGACGTGCTGATCGCCGCGGGTATCGCCGATCCCGAGCGCATGGCAGCCACCGGTGGCAGCTACGGTGGCTACATGGCGACCTGGATCGCCGGCCACACGGACCGCTTCAAGTGCATCATCTGCCACGCGGGCGTGAACGACCTGACCGGCCAGTACGCGAGCGACGTCACACAGGGGCGTGGCCAAGCGGCGGGCGGCGAGGCGTGGGACGGTCTCGAAGCGCAGGATCGCTGGTCGCCGATCCGCTATGCGAGCGCCATGAACACGCCGATGCTGGTGATCCACGGCGAGCGCGACTACCGCGTGCCGGTGGGGCAGGGACTGCTGCTCTACGGGATGCTCAAGGCCAAGGGCGTGCCCGCGAGGCTCGTGTACTTCCCGGACGAGAACCACTGGATCCTCAAGCCGAAGAACTCGCTCCTGTGGTGCGGCGAAGTGCAGAGCTGGTTGGGTCGCTGGCTCGGCTGAGACGTGTGCGCCGCCGGGCCCCGCGAGAGCGGTGGCCCGGCTCGCCGATCCCGTTCTAGAGTGCGGGCACCATGCCCCTGTCCGAGAAGCTGCTGCGCCTGCTCGCGGAGTGTGATGTCGAGACCTATCGCGCCTCCGGGCCGGGCGGTCAGCATCGCAACAAGACCGAGTCGGCGGTGCGGTTGCGGCACAGGCCCTCGGGTCTGACCCGCATCGGGACCGAGGAGCGCTCGCAGCTGCGGAACAAGCAGCGGGCGCTCGAGCGCCTTCATGCCGCGCTCGAAGCCGCCAAGCGCAAGAAGAAGAAGCGCATCGCCACGAAGCCCACGCGCTCGTCGCAGCTCGACCGCATGGACAGCAAGACGCGCCGGTCCAAGGTGAAGCGCCTGCGGAGTACGAGCTCCGACGACTGAGCCGGGCCGGGACCCGCGCGGGCTGGCCGCCCGGCGCGGCTGGGGCTAGTGTCCCGTCTCGTGCCCGCGCGCGTGGCCACGCCGGAGACACGCCTGCCGACCGCCTGGAACGCCTCGGAGAACTCGATGAATCCCACGCCCGGACCTGCCGATATCCACGAGAGCCCGAGAAGCGAACCCCGGCTCCCTCCGGGGCAGGTGCTGACCGAGAAGTGGCCAGTTCTCCACTACGGATCGGTGCCGACGGTGGACCTCGACACCTGGGATCTCACGGTGAACGGCCTCGTCGAGCACGAGCAGAAGTGGAATTGGTCGCAGTTCGAGCAGCTCCCGCGGGTGCAGGTGAGGTCGGACATCCACTGCGTCACACGGTGGAGTCGCTACGACAACCTGTGGGAAGGCGTTTCGATGCGTGACCTCCTGTCGCGCGTGGCCGTGAAGCCGGAGTGCCGGTTCGCGATCATCCACGCCGAGCAGGGGTTCACCACCAATCTCCCGATCGCGGAGCTCCTGCACGATGACGTCCTGCTCGCCGACCAGCACAGTGGCCAGCCGCTCACGCCCGAGCACGGGTGGCCGCTTCGGCTCGTCGTGCCCAAGCGCTACTTCTGGAAGAGCGCCAAGTGGGTGCGCCGGATCGAACTGGTGGGAGCCGATGTCCCCGGATTCTGGGAGCGCAATGGCTATCACAACGACGCCGATCCCTGGAGCGAGGAACGTTTCTCCGACTGGTGACCCGGCCGAGGAGGGGCGATGAACGACGACGCTCGCGTCGCCCAGGCTCGCCGCTGGCTCGAAGAGCAGTTGGTCGGGCTCGCCGGCCTCCGCAACGCGCAGTCGCGCGATCCGGCCTTCAAGCACTGGCGCCAGAACACGCTCACCGTGCTCCAGCGCATCTGGCCGGATGATGCTGGCCACTCCGAGAACTTCCGGCGCATCCCGTTTTCGATGCCCGGCAACAAGACGACGCCGAAGGCGATTCGCGAGTGGTATTCGCGCGGCTGCACGGACGCGGCCAAGGTGCTGCGCATGCTGCTCGAGGAAGTCGACACCGTCGGCGTTCCCGATCCCAGCAAGGATCGTTCGCGCGAGATCGAGAATGAAGTCGTGGTCGGCGACTACCCCACGCTCGACCTGGCCTCGGGAGAGGCCGAGTCGGATTCGTCAGGCCCCGAAGTGGCGGACGAGATCATGCTCGACCTGGGTGCGCCGAGCACTCCGATCGGAGCTGCGACGGCCTCGATGCTCGATCGTGGGCCCGACGAACCGTTGCCTCCAACGCTCAAGGTCGCCGTTCCCAAGGCCGCGCCGCTCCCAGCTGCGACGAGCGACGAACTTCCGGTCGTGAAGGAGCGCGTGAGCGCTCAGCCGATTCCCAAGCGCCGTGCCTCGGCCAAGCCGAGCCGCAAGGAGCGCACACGCGGAGCCTCGCGCCAGAAGCTCAAGGACATGCTCGGCCTCGCTCGATTCGAAGCGGTCGAGGGTAGTGCGGCCGAGCCGGCGGCTGCAGCGACGCCAGCCACACCGACCGCCGAGGCGGCGGCTCCGACCATGCAAGTCGGGAACGTCGAGGCCGCACCGCCCAAGCGCCGCTCCGGCTCGATCGTCGACCTGAACTCGATGATCGCCGCGGAGTTCCGCGATGCTCCGGCGGTCGAGCCGCGCCGAACGGCGGCCAAGTCGGTCGAAGCGCCGGTTCCCGCGAACGAGGAGGCGCCGGTCGCGGACGAGGCGCCTGCGCCTGCGATCGAGCAGGCTCCAATGGCGAGCACCGAGGACACTGCCGAATCGTCCGAGGATGGCCTCGACCCCGAGGCGTTCGCCCGTGCAACCGAGGCCTTCCTGCTGACGTCGCCGGTGCTGGGCTCGACCGGTCGGCCGGTGCAGCGTGTCTCGGATGGCACGTCGTTCATGGATCCCGACGCCGTCGCCGTGGCGTCGCTGGCGAGCGAGGTCGGGCGGCTATCGGTGCCCGAACCCCAGCGCGCATCGCTTCGCGCTCACCTGATGGGTCTCGCGCGCCAGCTCGAGACCGGTGAGCTCGAGTGGGCACTGTTGCGTGAGTCGGTGACGCTTTCGATGGAGCATCCGGAGCTGGCGCGGCGACTCATGCCGATCCTGCTCCCGTGGCTCGACCGCGCCGCCTGAGTGGCCGAGCAGACGCGCCCGCCGCGTCCCACATCGCGACGAAGTCGTCATGATCTGACCACGCTCAGAACTTCGCGTTGCAAGGTGTCACGCATCCGCTGTGCTACCGTCCGCATCGGAATGTGCGGAGGTATCCGGACATGAACTTCGATCGCTACACCATCAAGTCACGTGAAGCGGTGGACCGAGCGCAGCGCCTGGCGCGCGAACGCGGTCACCAGCAGCTCGAACCCGAGCACCTGCTGACCTCCCTCCTCGCCGAGAGCGAAGGGACCGTACTGGCCCTGTTCCAGAAGCTGGGCGCCCCTCGTGCCGACCTCCTGCGTGCCGTCGGCGCCGCGATCGAGCGGCTGCCGCGCGTCAGTGGCGCCTCGGGGCTCTATATGTCGAATGCGCTGCGCGAGGTGTTCGAGCGCGCGGATGCGCACGCCGAACGGCTCAAGGACGAGTTCATCAGTGTCGAGCATCTGCTCGTCGCGCTGGCCGACCCGGCCCATGCGAATGGCGCCCAGCGTGTGCTCGCTCAGTCAGGTGTGACCGCCGAGGCGATCCTCTCGGCACTTCAGACGGTTCGAGGAGGCCAGCGAGTGACGGACGAGAGTCCCGAGGACAAGTACCAGGCCCTCTCCAAGTACGGTCGCGACCTGACGGCGGCTGCTCGCGCCGGCAAGCTCGACCCGGTGATCGGGCGTGACGATGAGATCCGCCGCGTGGTCCAGGTATTGGCGCGCCGGACCAAGAACAATCCCGTGCTGATCGGTGATCCGGGTGTGGGCAAGACCGCGATCGTCGAAGGCTTGGCGCAGCGCATCATCAGTGGTGACGTGCCGGAGTCGCTCAAGGACAAGCGCGTCATGGCACTCGATCTGGGAGCGCTGATCGCCGGCTCCAAGTTCCGAGGTGAGTTCGAGGATCGGCTCAAGGCTGTGCTCAAGGAGGTCATCGATGCCGAGAACCGCATCGTCCTCTTCATCGATGAGCTGCACACGCTCGTTGGCGCTGGTGGCGCCGAAGGGGCTGTCGATGCCAGCAATCTGCTCAAGCCGGCGCTGGCGCGCGGCGAGCTGCACTGTGTCGGGGCGACGACGCTCGACGAGTATCGCAAATATATCGAGAAGGATGCCGCGCTCGAGCGGCGCTTCCAGCCGGTCGTCGTGGGGGAGCCCAGCGTCGAAGACGCCATCGCCATCCTGCGCGGGCTCAAGGAGCGCTACGAAGTGCACCACGGCATCCGCATCAAGGACTCGGCGCTGGTCGCGGCGGCGACGCTGTCGGACCGCTACATCGCCGACCGCAAGCTGCCGGACAAGGCGATCGATCTGATCGACGAGGCGGCCTCACGGCTGCGCATGGAGATCGACTCGATGCCGGTCGAACTCGATGAGATCGCACGTCGCGTGCGGCAACTCGAGATCGAGCGCATCGGGCTCGCCAAGGAGACGGACAAGGCGACGCAGGACCGCCTCGCTCGCCTGGACGATGAGTTGAAGCGGCTCAAAGCGGACAAGGCCAAACTCGACGAGCATTGGCAGAAGGAACGCACGTCGATCACCCGCATCAGCGAACTGAAGGCGCAGCGCGAGACGCTCAAGACCGACGAGGCGCGCGCCGAGCGCGCCGGGGACCTCGAGCGTGTCGCCCGCATCCGGAACAACGACCTGCTCCTGCTCCAGCGCGAGCTCGAACAGCAGAGCGCGCGTCTCGCCGTGATCCAGACGCAGCAGAAGATGCTCAAGGAGGAGGTCGACGAGGAGGACGTCGCCGAGGTCGTCGCCAAGTGGACCGGCGTGCCGGTCACGCGACTGCTCGAGAGCGAGGTGCAGAAGCTGCTCCGCATGGAGGAGCGCCTGCACGACCGCGTCGTCGGTCAGGCCGAGGCCGTGCGCGTCGTCTCGGAGGCTGTGCGCCGGTCGCGCGCGGGTCTGCAGGACGCGAAGCGGCCGATCGGGTCGTTCCTCTTCCTCGGACCGACCGGGGTCGGCAAGACGGAGTTGGCGCGCGCCCTCGCGGAGTTCCTGTTCGATGACGAGCGCGCGATGATCCGACTCGACATGAGCGAGTACCTGGAGAAGCACTCGGTGGCGCGGATGATCGGTGCGCCTCCCGGGTACGTCGGCTACGAGGAGGGCGGCGCGCTCACCGAGTCGGTGAGGCGCAAGCCGTACTCCGTCGTGCTCCTCGATGAGGTCGAGAAGGCGCATGTCGAGGTGCTGAATGTGTTGCTGCAGTTGCTCGACGATGGTCGGTTGACCGACGGGCAGGGGCGCACCGTGGATTTCCGCAACACCCTCGTCATCATGACGTCGAATCTCGGTTCGGACGCCATCCTCGAACTGGTGGAGCGCGATCGAGCCGAGATGGAAGCCCTGGTGCAGCGTGCGCTGCGCGAGCACTTCCGGCCCGAGTTCCTCAACCGACTCGATGAGATCGTGACGTTCCACCCGCTGAGTCGGGCCGACATCCGCCGCATCGTCGACCTCCAGGTCGAGCACCTCCGCATCCTGCTCGCCGAACGCGAGATCGGGCTGGTGCTCTCGGACGCGGCCAGCGACACGCTGGGCGACGAGGGCTACGATCCGCAGTTCGGCGCCCGGCCACTCAAGCGAGTCATCCAGCGCCGATTGCAGAACCCGCTCGCGATGAAGCTGCTGGCGGGCGAGTTCAAGGCGGGCGAGGTCGTCGAAGTGGGGATCGCGGATGGTGGCTACACCTTCCGCGTCGCCCGACCTGAGCCTGCGGGCGTCTCATGATCGAGGGGGCTGTGTGAGTCAGAGGGGCGGAGTCGATGCACGCAGCAAGCTGGGCCGTGCCATGTTCTCGCTGGTGGATGCCTCGCGGAAGCTCTCGGTCGACACGCGCACGCGGGTGGTCCGCGTGCGCAATGCCATCGAAGCCAATCCCGACGACGCGCTCACCCGGTTCTCGGTGCGAAGCGATCTCGACGTGCTGGGACGCGATCCCAAGCTGAATTCGATTGTGCGCATGCTGTGGAAGGCGATGGCGAGCTGATCGCGATCAGTCGCGGGCGAGGTCCTCGGCGCGAACGAAGTCCCGATGTTTGCCGCGACCGCGCCGCTCGAATCGCACGACCTCGATCAGCTCGACGTCGATGCCCAGCACTTCACGGACCTCGGCGACCAGCCGGGGCCGCCACTCGGCCGACCACGCTGGCCCGGTCAACACGCGCAGCTCGATCCGCCCCTCGGGGAACTGGACGAACTGGTACTCGCGGATGCGGCCGTCGCGCCCGTGGGACTTGAAGACGTACGAGGGCTGATTGGCGTTGATGCGGCGACCATCGGGAAGCGTCAGTGTGTCGCCCGCGCGGCCCGAGACACGGCCCAGAAGCGGCAGCGCGCAGCGAGCGCCTGGAGGGAGCGGCCAGAAGTCGGGCGCGGTCGGATCTCCGATGGGCTCCACGAGATCGCCGACGCGATAGCGCAACATCGGCATGCGCAGGTTGTTCAGATCGGTGAGCAGGAGCGCCCAGTGCCCATCCTCGGTGCGCTCATGGTCGACCACTACGGACTCCACCGGGACGCGCATGCCGCCCTCGGGATGTTCGAAGCCGGCCACGCCGATCTCGGCACAGCCGTAGCTGTCGGCGACCGGACAACCGAACGCGGCGTGGATGCGCTCGCGTTGCGAGTCATGCAGAACCTCGGCGCTGGTGATCACCACACGCCAATCGAGCGAGCGTCCATCGAGACCCTGGGCGAGCACTTCGTCGGCGAACTGCGTGATCGCCGAGGGGTATCCGAACGCGAAGCGGACTCGGTTCGAGGACAGGCGCGTGTGCGCTTGACGCGCCCGTTCCGGGTCCATCGTGAACGCGGAGACGCGTACACGATTGAAGAAGCGGTCCTTGCGTTCGGCGACCGCGCGATCCTCGCTGGCGAGCGGGACGCCCCAGAAATACGCGTAAGGATCGCCGCAGTCGACGCCCCACCAATGCCAGCCGCGGAACACCTGTGCATGCGCGTGCGCCCACGACAAGTGGCCGCGCTCGACCGCGACCGGTGTGCCCGAGGATCCGGAGGTCGCCGCCTTGAGACCCGCAGGGGCGGACTCCGAGAGCAATCGCTTCGCCGAGGTCTGAACCTCGGGCTTGCCGATCGACGGCAGCGCCCGCCAATCCTCCCACGACCGGATCGCGCCGGGCTCGATGCCCAGTGCTCGCCAACTCTCGCGATAAAAGGGAACCGCGGCGGCGCAGTGGCGTATCAACGTCTGGAGGCGCTGCCACTGGAGCTTCCGGAGCCGCTCGGCATCCCAGGTCTGTGTCCGCTCGATGTCACGCAGGACGGCATCGACCGCTTCGCCGCGCCACCTCTGGGCACCGTAGTAAGCGAGTCTGTGGAGGAGAGGGATCAGGGAGGGCCTCGTGACGGGATCCGAGTGGCGCGGGTCCGGACGTTCCGCGCACGCTGCACACTACATCGGCCGGAGAGAGCGGGCAGTTGAAGCGCCAGCGCCTTGTTCGAGCGGTCCGTGGGAACGGGTGGCGGCTTGGAGCGAGGTGTTGCAGACTGCAAGCTGATTCCGGGCCCGGCCAGCCATCCGGCACGCCGGCCCGTTCCGAGTGAGTGCCCTGGCCGGGCGTGAACCCTTGAAAACACAGCATCGTGAGCATCCGGACGCATATCCGGCTTTTGGCATGTGGACTGCATGCCGACAACGGGCTCAGTCGACCCGACAGCTCTGCGCCCATCGACTCCGGGGAAGGTGACATGCCATTCCGGCAGCCTCTTGCGACAATCGCGACTCTCCTGCTGCTGCTCGTCGTGGCATCGCCCGCGGCAGCGGCCACCTACTACGTGACGTCCACGGGTTCGTCCTCCAACCCGGGCACTCAGGGCTCGCCGTGGTCGATCTCGAAGGCGCTCACCACGGCTATCGCCGGGGACGTCATCCTGATCGCGGATGGCTCGTACACGGGTGACATGCGCCCCACCAACTCGGGCAACTCGGGTGCGCGCATCTCGTTCATCGGAAACCTGGCGACGCCGACCAACGTTTCGTTCTCGGGGCACATCAACCTGACCGCCCGGTCGTACATCAGCGTCAAGGGCATCGCGGCGGTCGATCTGACGATGGATGCCACGTCCTCGACGGTTCGGCCCGAGCAGGACTCCGTCCTCTTCTGTCGCGCGACCGGCAGTCTGAACATGAGCGGTGCGCTGCGCTCCCACGTCGCCAACTGCACCATCGGCGCGATCACGGGCCAGCACCGTTGGTTCCTGGGGCCGAGTCCGATCCGCACGACGCTCTGCACGTTCCGCAACAACACGATGTACTTCGGTGGAGTCATGGCGCAGCCGCACGCGGTCAAGTTCGATCGCCCGGTGGCCTGTGAGTTCACCGACAACAAGGTGCTCGTGACGATGCCGGCGGGCGCGGTCGACGTGCATGGCCGCATCCAGTACGGCGTCCAGCACAGCCTGTTCCGCGGCAACAAGTGGATGCTCGACAACAAGACGGGGTACACGAACTACATCTTCGTGCAGCGCGACTCGTGCCGGTTCAACACGTATGAGCGCGACACCGTCATCGAGCTGGCCACGAGCAACGCCCCCGCCTACATCCGATTCGCGACCTCCGGGAGCTTTCCGGGAACGAACGGCTGGAACAAGTTCATCAACTGCTTCTTCAAGGCGAACACGACGCTGGACTATCAGAACGACGTCCGCGGCGACGAGTGGTACGGCAGCACGCTGGTCAGTACCGGTCGCGCGATGGACTTCAGCCCATTGTTCTCGTTCGCCGACAGCGTGACGTTCCGTCACTGCACGTTCTACTCCTCATCGAGTTCGGGCATCACGATGGAGATGATGAAGAACACGAATCTCCGCTTCGTGAGCAATGTCGTGTACACGCGCGGAACGTTCTGTCCCGGGACGTTCATGCCGACCAGTGCCATCTCGGACAGCAACCTGTTCTTCCAGGCGGGCGGTTCATCGGGCAACGTGATCGGCACATCCGGCGGCGCCTGCGGGCCGGTCGGTGCCGGTTCGGCTTGGTGCATCAATAATTCGGATGAGTGCCGCAGTAAGTGGGGAAGTCCGGCGTTCCTCGACTCGAGCTATGCCTCGTTCGATCCGTCACCGCGTGCGAACTCGCAGGCGCTTGGATCGTTCTGGAAGGCTGGCTACGTGGGAGCGCACCCTTTCGCAGGCGGGGCCACCGACGTGACGCCTCCAGGCCCCGTCGCTGATCTCGGCGTCTCGCAGCCTGCCGCACAGAGCCTGCTCGTCTCCTGGACCGCTCCCGGCGACGATGGCTCGACTGGCACGGCGACGATCTACGACCTCCGCCGCTCGACGTCGCTGATCACCTCGGCGAACTTCAACTCGGCCGCTGCCGTCGCTCCGCAGCCCTCACCCGCGGCCTCGGGCACGCCACAGAGTTTCGTGGCGCTGAATCTGACGGGCGGAACGACCTACTACTTCGCCATCAAGGCGAGGGACGAGGCGGGCAACTGGTCGGTGATGAGTAACGTGGCCAGCGCTACGACGCTCGCGGACACGACTCCGCCCGCGGCGATCCAGGATCTGGGCGCCACTTCGCCCTAGCGCTCGAGGGGGCGGGCGGCCGAGCCTCGCTGCCCCGCTCCAGAGTTGCTAGGGTGCGCCGGATGCGCACGTTCCGTTCCCCTTGGGTGATTGCCGTCCTGCTGCTCGTGCTCCGCGCGATCCTGCTCGCGGTGACCTCCGATGGAAGCCGTTCCCTGCACGGGGATGAGCCCGCCTACGACGATGTCGCCCGCTCCCTGCTGGCGGGTCATGGATTCCTCTACCACGGCGAACCGTGGATCTGGAAGCCGCCGCTGTGGCCTGCGGTCCTGGCCGGGATCCGATCTGTGTTCGGGGATTGCCTGCGGACCACCGTGCTGTTCCAGGGGCTCTTCGATGCGGGCTCCACGCTCCTCATTGGCCTCACGGCGCATCGCGTGGTCGGAGCGCGTGCTGCATGGATCACGATGGCGGTCGTGGCGTTGTGGCCTCCGTTCCTGCGCGAGAGCCGCCTGATCCAGACCGAGCCACTCTTCACACTCCTCGTGTCGCTGACGCTCTTCCTCTTCGTCCGCTACGTCCTTCGGCCGACGCACCGAGCGGCGCTCCTCCTCGGAGTGGGCGCGGGGTTGGCGGCGATGATCCGCCCCAATGGACTCATGCCGCTCGCCGGCTTCCTGCTCGCGTGGTGGTTGCTGGATCGTCGCGCTCGCGCGCACGCGCTGACGCTCGTGTCCGTCGCGCTCGGGGTCCTTGTGGTCATCTCGCCGTGGACGATCCGGAACGCGAAGGTGTTCCACACTCTCATCCCGTTCTCCTCGGGCGGCGGCGATGTGTTCGCCATGGGGACGTCAGTGGCGGCCAACGGGCGCTGGCACCATGTGATCTGGGTCAACGAGCGCACGGCGCTCATCCGAGCCGAGGAGGATCGAGTCGGCCGAACGCTTGATGTGGTCGAGCGTGACCGTGCACTCCTGGTGATCGGGGCGAAGCGGTGGCTCGAGGCGCCCGGTGCTCAGCTCAGGCTCTGGGGGCTGCGATTGTGGCGGACCCTGGCGCTGCCGTTGGAGGGTACGAATGAATGGCTCCGCTTCGGATTCGCCGGATCGCTCTTCGCGATCTATGCGCTCGCCTTGTTGCGGCTGCGGCGGGGGGCAGGAGAGGGCGAGGATCGGGAGCGTTTGGTTCCGGTGCTCCTCCTGGCATTCTGCCTCTATGCGCTCATGCTCTCGATCGTCGCCTCGAGCTCGAGGTACGTGGAGCCGATGCGCCCGGTCCCGATGATGCTGGCCGTGAGTGCCGTGCTCGGGCTGTGGGCGACACGCGTGTCGCGCCGGAACTGAAGCGACTCGCCCTCGTCGACGCCTAGTGCAGGCCGAACTTCTTCCCGGCCACTGCGCCGTGGAAGACGATCTGGTTCTTCGGCGGGCGCTTGGCCTTGAGCAACGCGGTATTCGCGGCGCGCCACAGATCGGACGGGTTGTCCGCATGATCCGGGAACATCGCGACGCCGATGCTCACGGTCACATGCACGCGGTGCGAGCGGCCATCCAGGCCCTCGAGGCGGATGGCGGTGCGCTCGACCGCGCTGCGCAGTCGCTCGCTGATCGCGAGCACGTCCTCCTCGATGACCGGAGGCGTGAGCAACACGGCGAACTCCTCGCCGCCCCAGCGCGCCACCGTATCGAATGGGCGGACACCGGCGCGGAGCGTGGAAGCCACCTGCACCAGAACCTGATTGCCTGCTTCATACCCGAACGAGGTGTTGAACGACTTGAAGTCGTCGATGTCGCAGATCAGAAGAGCCAGTGAACTCTGCTCGCGCTGGGCTCGCGCGATCTCGTTGCGGATCTGAAGGTCGTAGTAGGAGCGATTGTAGGAGCCGGTCATCGGGTCGACGAAGACGAGCTTCTCGATCCGGTTGGCGCGCTCGAGTACGCCGCCGCAGAAGTCGGCGAGTAGGGCGATCATGGCGAGGTCGGTGGCGTCGAACGCGTGCGACTCCGGACTCCGCACTTCGATGTGGCCCAGGGCCTCCCCATCGGATCCGAGCACGGCACAGGCCACGAGCGATTGAGCCCCGCGACGCCGGGATTCGCGAGTCAGCGCGCTGGAGCGCTCGGTGTCGGGGCAGGAGAACAGCATGCCGTGATGCTGCAGCACGTCGCTGGCGAGGCCGGCATCGATGGGCGTTTCGCCACCCTCCTCGGGTGCATCGTCCTTCCCGAAGTAGGTGACCTCTCCCGAACCGAGCAGTTCGCGCCCCGCCTGTTCCAGCTGCGAGAGCAGCCCGGCGCGAGTCGTCCCGGTACGTGGGTCCGAGAAGATGAGCGGATCGTCGAGGCGGACCAAACGCCGAACCTGATCCAAACGAGCCGGCGCCTGCATCGGCAGCGCACTTCGATTCTGAACGGTGACGCCGTCGCGAACCTGCGGGCCCGGCATCTGCAGTGTGATCACGTCGACCCGGCCCGGCGCCTGATAGCGGACCACGGGGGAGGCGGCGGTGAGCTCGGCCGGCAGCCGGCGCAAAATGCCCTGCTGCTCCAGCATCTCGATGGCATGCAGCGCGGCATGCTCGACCTCGAGTGCGAGTCCGGATCGGAGCGCGCGCTGGACGCGATGACGGTCCACCGGGGAAAGCTGCTCGACCGGGAGCAGGCGCTCCAGAAGGTCACGGAAACCGATGTTCTTCTGCTTCATGGCAGTACGCGCCTCCATGCGTGTATGCCGTTTGCCGTCCGAGCGAACGTCGGTCACGGGGATGCCTCGGAGGATGTCATGCGAGGGGGGAGATGCATCCGACCATTCTGTGCCGAGCGAGTGTAGCACAGCAGAACTCGCGCTCGACGAGCAAGTCGATCGTCCGAACCGACGGCTCACCGGTCGAGTGTCACGGCTCGCCGCAGGGCTGTGGAGTTGTGGCCGAATCCCTTGACGCACTTCAGTCGCGTCGATAAGTTGCGACCGCTGGCCCACTTGCGCTCTATCTCGTCATCCCGAGGTTGTCGATGCGGCTCTCCGAACTGCTCGTCCCGCAGGCCGTCACCACGCGGCTCGCCGCCCGAACCAAGCGCGAGGCCATCGCGGAGTTGGTGGACCGCCTCGAATCGGCGCACGGACTCTCGAGTCAGGGTGAGATCCTCGATCGCGTGCTGCGACGTGAGGCGATGATGAGCACGGGCATCGGCAATGGCATCGCCATCCCGCACGGCAAGGCCCGGCAGCTCGATCGCATGGTCGCCGCTTGTGGCGTCTCGCGAGAGGGCCTCGAGTTCGAGACGGTTGATGGCGAGCCGGCGACCCTGTTCGTGATGCTCGTGGCCCCCGAGAGTGCAGGCGCCCTCCATGTGAAGGTGCTCGCCAACATCTCCCGGCTCCTCAAGGAGGAGTCGGTGCGCCGCACGCTGCGCGAGTCGGGCTCGCCCGAGGAGTTCCTCTCGGCCTTGAGAGCTGCGGAAGCCGCACACATCCCCGGCTGATCCGGTCGTCGGCCGTTCCTCGCCGCGTTTCCAGCGGAGGCTGCATGCACCTGCTCGACGCTTGGTTGACGCTCCCACCCGGCGACCTGCTCCGGCTGCTCCTGATGCCCATTGCGGCGGCACTGGCAACGTTTCTGCCGGGGCGTCGGATCGCGCGCTGGGCTGCCGTGCTGATGGCCGTGGGCTCCCTCGGATCAGCTGAGATCGGTGGCTCCTGGCTCGTGCGGGCGGGGTGGGCCGGGCTTTGGGCAGGACTCGCCTGGTGGGTGGGGCGAGAAGGTGCGGACTCGGAGTTGCACGAACCGAAGCGAGAGCGCTTCGAGGCGTGGGTGCTCGGGTTCCCGCTCGGCATCGGCGTCCTGCTCCTGCTCCTGGCGGCACTTTCGCGTCAGGTGCTTCCTGACGACGCGTCGCGTTCGGCGCAGATCGGTGTCTCGCTCCTCGCACTCGGAATGCTCCATCTGCTGACCCGTCGTCACATCCGTCGGGCGGTGCTCGCCTTCGCGTTCATCGCGTTCGGAATCGAGGCGCTGAGTGCTGCCGTTCGCGCGATCGATGTCCTCCAGGAGGGCTCACCCTCGGGTGCGGCCCTCGCCGGCGCGTTCGTCGTGTTCGCGCTGCTCATCCGACTCACGCACGCTCGCGAATCGCTGGCTCGCGCTCCGCTCGTCTCCGACGCGCACGATCTGCACGACTGATGCGGATCCGACGCTTCGCGCCGCCCTCGCCGGTCACGCTGGGAGCCGTTCTCGCTGCGGGTGCGCTGGTGCTCGTGCTCGCGCCGTCGCTGCTCGCGGCGGCCATCACCGTCGAGGCGCTGGCGCTGGCGTTCTGGTTGTGGGCGCGCGCTTCGGAGACACCCGTCGAGACACTCCGGCGATGGACCTGGCTGCGGCGTCCGGCGATGGCGCTCTGGCTCGCCGTGGCGCTGTTGGCCGTTCTGCCCGAGCGAGCGGGGGTGTTCGATCCGAGCGGTCTCGCCGCGCAGGCGCCGGAACTCTCCGCGCCGGGGCCGCGCGATCCGCTGTCAGCCCCGCGAACGCTCGCGGCGTTCGCGATCCTGTGGGCGGCGCTCGAACTGCTCGCAGCCGCGCCACTGGCTCGTCCGTATCCCGATCTCACCGGGCCGTTGGTGCGCTCGGGTCCCTGGCTGCCGGCGCTGCTGCCGGTGACGGGATTCCTCGTGCTCTGGCGGCACCGAGCGCTCTGGGGTGACGCGCCGTTCATGCATGAGGCGGCCAGCTTCGCGCTGCTCGCCGCGGCGTGGCTCGCCGTGCTCCGCGCCTTCGCGAGGCGCGGGTTCACGGCATCGACGCGCTGGCTCTCGGTCTATGACTCGGCACTCGCCGCGCTCCTATTGGCTCGCCAGATCGTCGAGCCGGAGATCGTCTTGTTGCTGTGGGCAGCGGCCGCGGGCGGACGGTTCATGACGCTCGTGGCGGAGTCGCGCGGAGCCCTCGCGAGGCGCGGTCCCGTGCTGGCTCGCTTGTGGCGCGTGGCGAGTTGGTCGGCCGGAGCGTGTCTGGCATGGCCTCTGGTGGCCGGGGTCTCGTTCGCGGGAGGACGGTTCCGCCTGTTCGAGACGCTGCTCGTCTGCCTTCCGATCTTCCTCGCCGCGTTCCTCACGTGGCAGCGCCTGGTCGAGGTGCCCGAGCGTCGAGCCGCACGGCGACTGGATCGACTCGCGGCCCTGAGCGCCGCGGCGGCGGCCGGCACGTTGATACTCGGCCCGCTCGCGCTGCTGGCGGCGTGGTGGAATGGGTTCGAGGTCCCCATGATCGCGGGCCTCCTGGCTGCAGCCCCGGCGCTGCTCGCGCTTCGGCCCACTCCGACGGGTGGAGAGGTGCCGGCGATGTTCCGGGTTCCGGCGGCGGCGGGAGCGAGCGCGCGCGACACCGCGGTCTCGATCTTCCGCACCGTGGTCGCCATGGAGCGCGAGTTGGCGCGCGCGCTCGGTGTGGCCGTTCGCGCGATCACCGCCCCGATCCGCGACCTCCACACCGGCGATGCGCAGGAGTATCTGCTGTTCCTCGCGGGTGTGGCGCTGCTCTCACTCCTCGTTCCGCTGATGAGATGAGGGACGCTCGGTGATCGCTCCTCTGACGACCCTGCTGGCACTCCTGACGCTGCTCGCCGCTCTTCTGCTGCGGCCGCGCCCCGAAGGCGAACCGCCGCGGACGCAATTGTTGGGCCTGGCGCTGTGGTTCATCGCCCTGCTGCCACTCGCCAGTGTCCTGCACTCCCCGCATGCGCTGGGACCAGCGGGCGTGCTGCTCACGTGGGCGCTCGTTCTGGCTCTACTGCTGCGGGACCTGCGGGATCCCTACTCGAGCGAAGCGGCGCTCAAGCTCGCGTGGGTGGGCGGCGCAGCGCTGGCGCTCTCGCTCGCCGGCGAGCACCTGCTCGCGCTGGCGGCGGGGACAGCGCGAGTGAGCGAGCAGGGCCCGGCCCTGACGCTCGGGCTGGACCCTTACGCACTGTGGGGCGTGGCGCTCGTGCTCAGTCTGATGGTCGGAGTCGTATTGCTCGCCGGTGTGCCCTTCCACTTCTGGGCCGCCGATCTCGCGCAGGGCGCGCCGCTCCACATCGCGCCTCTGGCGCTCGCCTCGCTCGCCGCGCTCGGCGCTGCGTGGCTGTCGCGCCGCCTTGCGGAAGTCGCGAACTTCCCCGACGGACTCGACCGGGTCGGTGCGGTGCTCGCAGGTTCGGCAGTGCTCGCGCTGATCGGCGGCGGCGCTTCGCTCGCGTGGCAGAAGCGGCCCGATCGCCGAGTCGGCGTACTGGTCGGCGTGCAGGGCGCTCTGGTGCTGACGGCGCTGGCGATCGATCCTGGGCGCGCGCCCTTCACGTCGCTCTCGCAGGATGGGCTCGCAGCGTGGGCCATCCATCTCGGCCTCGCGCTGACCGGCGCCATCGCCTTCGCGCGATTCACGCCCGCCGACGTGCACGCGATCGAACCACCCGCCGTGCTGTTCCGTCGCCACCCGTGGGCGGGTTTCGCTGCGCTCTACGCGCTGCTGTCCTTGAGTGGGGCACCCGGCACGCCCGGCGCATCGCTCTGGTTCGTGACGGCTCGTCGCGCGATCGAGACCGGGCACTCCGGTTGGACGTTGGCCCTCGCGTTCGCCTGGGTCGCGTCGGTGGCGATGGTGATCAGCGAGGCGCGCCGGGCGTTCGGGATCCCCGCGAGTGGTCCGGCGCCGGAGGCGGAGGTCCCGCTCCGCGTTCGGGTCGCACTCTTCGCCGTGGCGGGCGGACTCGCGATGCTCGGTCTCGCCTGGATTCTCGTCTGAAGGCGAACGGCCCGCCACGCGGTGCGTGACAGGCCGTTCGTACGAAGATGGTGCGCCCGCTTGGAATCGAACCAAGAACCTACTGATTAAGAGTCAGTTGCTCTGCCAATTGAGCTACGAGCGCACGAGAGGCCGAGCACGATACGCACGGCCCCTTGCCGCGTCAAGCGCCCGCGTGCGAGAGCAAGCGCCAGCATGTTAGGTTCCCGCGCTCGACCGGATTCGAGCGACCTGGGGAGGAGTGCGATGTCGGTGTTGGAGCGCGCAGGCGGCGTCCGCGTTGCGGGGATCCACTGGCTGCCCGTGCTCGTCTATGTCGCCCTCATCTTCATGCTGAGCGCCCAGCCGCGTCTGTCGCCGCCCTTCACCTTCCAGAACTCGGACAAGGTGCTCCATCTGCTCGAGTACGCGGTGCTCGGCGTTCTGCTCGCCCGCGCGATCCGGCGCAGTTGGCCATGGCGGAGCATCGTGGCCGCGGCCGCACTCACACTGTTCGTCGGCCTCGCGGTGGCGGCCGGGGATGAATGGTTCCAGAGCACCGTGCCCGGCCGGGACTCGACGGTGTTCGACTGGTACGCGGATGGGTTCGGCCTCGTGCTGTCTCAACTCGTCGTCCTGACTCTCGGACGTGATCCCAGCGAGGCTCGGACATGAGTCACAAGCACCAGGCTCCTCGCGGTACACGTGACCTGATGCCAGCGGACACGCGGCTGTGGCAGTGGGCGGAGGAGCGCGCCCGGAGCGTCCTGACGCACTACGGGTTCGGCGAGATGCGCACCCCGATGTTCGAGGACTACGAGCTCTTCGCCCGCAGCTCCGGCGAATCGAGCGATGTGGTGCAGAAGGAGATGTACCGCTTCCAGGATCTGGGCGAGCGCGATCTCGCACTGCGTCCCGAGTTCACGGCGGGCGTGCTCCGAGCCTATCTGGAGCATGGCCTCGGCGGTCGTAGCCGCGTCCATCGCCTGTGGAGCATGGGACCGGTCTTCCGCTATGGCCGGCCGCAGAAGGGGCGCTATCGTCAGTTCAGTCAGTTGAATGCCGAGCTGATCGGATCGAGCGCCGCGGGCGCGGATGTCGAGGTGATCGCCCTGTTCGTGGATCTCTATGAGGCGTGGGGCTTCCGCGACCTCAGCGTGCTCGTCAACAGCGTCGGCCAACCCGCATCACGCCGCGCCTATGGGGAGCGGCTTCGCGCGTTGTTCGCACCGCATGCCTCGCGCCTCAGCGAGGACTCGCGTCGGCGTCTCGAGCACAACCCGCTCCGCGTGCTCGACACGAAGGACGCCGGTGACCTCGAGCTGTTGCGGGAACTGTCCGATCGGATGCCGCGCCTGGTCGATGTGCTGGACGATGCCGACCGGGCGCACTGGGACGAAGTGCGTGCAGGGCTCGAGTCCGCCGGAGTGGCGTTCGAGATCGACCATGGCCTGGTGCGCGGGCTCGACTACTACTCGCGCACGGCCTTCGAGGTGCATGACCGCTCGCTCGGCGCTCAGAGCGCGCTCGGCGGCGGTGGTCGCTACGATGGTCTCATCGAGATGCTGGGCGGCCCGGCCACGCCGGGGGTCGGTTTCGCGATCGGGATCGACCGGGCGCTGCTCGTGCTCGAGGAGCGCGGGTTCCAGCCTCCAGCGGCCGATACCGTGTATGTGGTCGCGATGGACTCCACCCGGACGGCAGCTCAGGCGCTGGTGCGCCGGTTGCGCCGGGAGTTCACCATCGAGACCGACATCGAGGCGCGCGCCTTCGGGGCCCAGATGAAGTCCGCCGGCAAGGCGGGTGCCCGCATCCTGCTCATCGTCGGTGAGGAGGAGTGGAAGCAGGGCATCGTCGCACTCAAGGATTCCAAGACGGGTACGCAGCAGGCGGTTGCGATCGATCGGCTCGCCGAGACGCTGCGGTCCATCCTCTCATCCCAGGAGACGTGAGTTGGAGCACAGGCTGGAAGGCATCGGCGACTGGCGGCGCAGTCACACGTGTGGCGCGCTCGTGGCGACGGACTCGGAGAAGACGGCCACGCTCATGGGCTGGGTGCATCGCTCGCGCGATCACGGCGGCGTGCTGTTCGTGGACCTGCGTGATCGGTACGGGCTGACTCAAGTCGTGTTCCGGCCGGAGTCCGGTGGGGCGGAGTTGCTCGACCGCGCCGCCCACCTGGGCAACGAATTCGTGATCGCTGTTCGCGGCGTGGTGGCCAAGCGTCCCGCCGAGGCGATCAACCGCGACATCGCGACCGGCGAGATCGAGCTCGAGGCGCGTGAACTCAAAGTGCTTTCGGCCTGTGATCCGCTCCCGTTCCAGGTCAACGAGGAGCACATGCTCGCGAGCGAGGATCTGCGCCTCAAGTATCGCTACCTCGACCTGCGGCGCTCCGAGATCTCGAACATGCTCGTGCTGCGCCACCATGCGGCGATGGCAGCGCGGAACTTCCTCAGCGGGCAGAGCTTCCTCGAGATCGAGACGCCGCTGTTGGTCAAGACGACGCCCGAGGGCGCTCGCGATTACGTCGTGCCCAGCCGCGTGCACCATGGCCGCTACTACGCGCTGCCGCAGAGCCCACAGCTCTACAAGCAGACCCTCATGGTCGCGGGCGCCGATCGCTACTTCCAGCTGGCGCGCTGCCTCCGCGACGAGGACCTGCGCGCCGACCGACAGCCCGAACACACGCAGATCGACCTCGAGATGAGCTTCGTCACCGAGGACGACGTATTCGATACGGTCGAGGGTCTGTTCGCGTCGCTGTGGAAGGAGTGCCTTGGCATCACCCTGCCGACTCCCTTCCCGCGCATCACCTATGACGAGGCGATGCGCACTTACGGTTCCGACAAGCCCGATCTCCGCTTCGCGCTCACGTTCACCGATGTCACCGAGCTGAGTGCGCAGTCCCCGCGCAATGTCATCGCCAATGGCGCCAAGGCGCCGGGCGGGACCGCGGTGGCGATTCGCATCCCCGGAGGCGCCGGGATCTCGGGGACCCAGCTGCGCAAGTACGAGGACGTCGTCAAGGCGGCGGGCGCCGGCGGACTCACGTTCTTCAAAGTGCTGGCCTCCGATCGCGAGAAGCAGCAGGTGATCTTCCCCGGCGACCTGCTCGATCGCTTCCTCGCGCAGGTCGGCGCAGTCGAAGGCGATGCCGTTGTGTTCACGAATGGTCCCTGGGAGCGCACCTGCAAGGCGCTCGGTGTGCTGCGCTCGCACCTGGGCCAGGCCGAACTCGAGAAGCGCGGGCTGCTCGGTCGCACGGGCAGCGAGCAGGACTGGCAGTTCCTGTGGGTCCGGCAGTTCCCACTCTTCGAGTACAACGAGGATGCGAAACGCTGGGAGCCCAAGCATCACATGTTCACCATGCCCAATCCCGAGCACCTCGACCTGCTCGAGAGCGATCCGGGCCGCGTCATCGCCCAGCTCTACGACGTCGTGCTGAATGGCAACGAGCTCGGGTCGGGCTCGGTGCGCATCCATCGGCCCGACATCCAGGAGCGCGTGATGAAGGTGATCGGGCTGTCCCAGGAGCAGGCGCACGAGAAGTTCGGTTTCCTGCTCGAGGCCTACCGATTCGCCTCGCCTCCGCATGCGGGCATCGGCATCGGACTCGACCGTGTCATCATGCTGATGGGTGGTCGCGACTCGATTCGCGACGTGATCGCGTTCCCGAAGACCGCCTCGGCGACCAATCTGATGGACGGCTCCCCGAGTGAGCCGGATCCCGACCAGTTGAAGGAGCTGGGTATCCGGCACGTGTAGCGAGATGGGGCTTTGAGATCGACTGCCCCGGAAGGAGTGCTCGCGTGATCAAGTTCATGTTGTTCATCGATGGCACCTGGCTCTATTCGAACACGCCGCGCCTGGTGGAGGCATCACGTGAGCCGAGCTTCGTGCTCGACTTCGGCAAGCTGCCCCAGGTTCTGGCCGCCGAAGTGGCCCAGCAACTCGGCCACACCGAGTACACCGTCGTGCGCACGCACCTGTTCGGGAGTTACGCCGACCATGCCGATGCGCGTGACAAGGAACCGATCCAGCGTCGACTCCACTTCTTCGCGATGCTCCGACAGCAGCATCACTACGAGGTCGAGGCCTTCCCGATCGATTTCCGGAACAAGCGGCTGCGCAAGTCGGACCGCGATCCCGCGGACACGTTCGAGCCCAAGGAGAAGTGCGTCGACATCGCGCTCGCGACCTCGATGCTGTTCAGTGCGGCGATGCCCAATGCGTACGACGTCGCCATCGCGGTGCTGGGCGATCAGGACTTCAAACCCGTGCTGCAGAGTGTCCGCCGCCTCGGCAAACGAGTCGCCATCGCCAGTATCCACGGCGCGTGCTCGGGCGAGTACACGGACCCGGCTGACAAGGCGCGGGTGCGCGATCTCGATTTGATCTGGCTCGAGGATCTGCTGCCCCGCCTCTCCAGGCGCTATGAGCCGCATCTGCTCGAATGCCTCTCGCCGATCCACGAGGGGGAGAGGCGCATGAGCACGACCTACTACCCCAAGCGTGGCGAGCGCTTCTACTGCCCCGCGTGCCGCGACGCCTACGCCCGGCAGCGCTACGAGCGCGCTGCGTCCTCGTCGCCCGCGGTGGGTTCGGCCGGTCCGGCGGCGCCAGGCAATGGAAGCCCCGAGCCCGAGCCGCACTGGGCGCCTCCCGACACGCTGCTCTCGGGCGTGGTCAAGCACCGCCGCATGGACAAGAGCTACGGCTTCATCGAAGTGGATGGCTGCGGCGAGTGGGACGGCTCGGAGTACTTCTTCCACGAGACCGACATCAGCGACGGCACCCGCTTCATCGATCTCGCCGAGGGGACGATCGTGGAGTTCGCGGTCAAGGCCGAGGCTCCCGCCGGCAAGGCCCCACCCGCACGCGATGTTCGACGCAAGGTCGCCGTCTGACTCGCCTCGCGATCCTGGTGCTCGCGGGCGGCCTGCTCGTGTGTTCCGTGTCGGCTGCCGCGCTCGCGATCCCGGACACGGTGCAGGTGTCCCCCGATCTCGAGGTGATCCCGCTCACCGACGGCGTGTGGCGGCATCGTTCGTGGAACGTGCTCGGCGACGGCACGCGCTTTCCCTCGAACGGACTGCTCGTGCGAGATGGCGACGTGCTGGTGCTGATGGACACGGCGTGGGGGGACTCGCTGACCGAGGCTCTGCTCGTCTGGGCGGACTCGGCGCTCGCCTGGCCGATCGCGCGCGCGATTGCGACGCACTCGCACGACGATCGCGTGGGTGGAGCGGCGGCGCTCGCGCGTCGCGGCATCCCGCTGCACGTCTCGCCGGCGACGCATCGCCGCCTCAGCATCGCCGATGCCGCTCACGCGACCATGATCCGCCGACTTCGATCCCCCGGCTCCACGGCGCGAGTCGGCTCGCTGGAAGTTTTCGCCATGGGCGCGGCGCACGCGCCCGACAACATCGCGGTCTGGCTTCCGGGTCCTCGTGTCCTCTTCGGCGGCTGCGCTGTCAGGGCCGCCGCCAGTCGCTCGCTCGGGAACCTCGCGGATGCCGACACACTCGCGTGGGTCGACGCGATCTTCCGTCTCTCGCAGCGCTACGGCGGTGCTCGCATCGTCGTGCCCGGTCATGGTGAGCCGGGCGGACCCGACCTGCTCGGCCACACGCGATCGCTCCTGCCGCGCTCGACTCACTCCCCCTGAGCCCGTCTCAGTCGCGATAGCCGACGATACCCTTGCCGAGCACGATGTCGCGTCGCGCGAGCCACACCCCGTCGGCATTCCGGCTCGGCGTGGAGACGCCGACGCCGCCCCGGCCACTCGAGTGCGCACGCCGCTGGGCAGGGGTGAGGCGAGGATCGTCCGTGAACACCAGATCGTCGATGTAGTACGTGCTGCGACCAGGCTCGAGGATGTGGAAGTGCACGTGCTGTGGGAGTGAGGTACCCGGGTAGCCGCCGGGGCGGATCGTGTCGAACGTGTAGCGCCCGTCGCGGTCGGTCCTCGCCCAGGCACGCAGTCGACCATGTCGCGTCGTCGTGGCACGAGCGGGCGGTGGATAGATCCCCTTCGCGTCCGTCTGATAGGCGTAGACGATCACGCCCGCGGCCGGTCGGCCCTTGGCATCGCGCACGATGCCGTCGATGCGCATGGGTTCTCCCGGCTCCCGGCTCGGTGCGATCCGCGAGTGATGGGGGATCGAGTCCGGGATCCCCTCGAATACCGACTCGCAGCCCTCGCAGGGCCCGAGGATCCGGGCGCGCTCGGCGGCGGCGTTCGAGGCTGAAAGGGCCAGCGTCAGGCCGAGGATCAGGGCGGAGTATCGGAGGCGTCGCATGCGCACAGTCTCCAGGCCGTCGTGCATCCGTGCACGCGCTCGCGGACGAACCGGGGAGGCCGGCTCACCGATGCGTCGACCCGGGCGACCGGCGCGGGGGAGGCAAGTGACCGCCTTTGAGGATGTTGGTGGGCTCTCCTGCCGCGAACCCGAGCGACCGAGACTCCAGGGGTCGGGGCCCGTGCGCGTGGTGGTGCGGCGCCCCATGAATCGGTCGTGTCACGCTGGGAGCGATTCGCATGGATGCCGAACAGAGACGACTCGACGAGGATGTCGCGCGCACCCGCAATTGGAAGCGATGGGGCCCCTACCTCTCGGAGCGGCAGTGGGGCACCGTCCGCGAGGACTACTCCGAGAACGGGGACTCGTGGAACAACTTCCCGCACGATCATGCGAGGAGCCGCGCCTATCGCTGGGGTGAGGACGGGCTACTCGGCTTCTGCGATCGCGAGGGCCGACTGAATCTGGCGCTCGGGCTGTGGAACGAACGCGACGGCCTGATCAAGGAGCGGCTGTACGGGCTCACCGGGCCGCAGGGGAATCACGGCGAGGACGTGAAGGAGGTCTACGCCTATCTGGACTCCTCGCCCACGCACAGCTACGCACGCGCCGCCTACCACTATCCGCAGGCGGAGTTCCCCTACGCGCAGCTCGTGGCCGAGAACGCCTCGCGCGATCGCGGGGCTCGCGAGTTCGAGATCGAGGACACCGGCGTGTTCGCCGACGGCCGCTGGTTCGAAGTCATCGCCGAGTACGCCAAGGCCTCGCCGGATGATCTCCTGCTCCGCGTGCGCATCACCAATCGCGGTCCCGAAGCGGCACCGCTGCACGTGCTCGGCCAGCTGTGGTTCCGAAACACGTGGAGTTGGGGCCGAACCGGGGAATCGTATCCCGAGCGGCCATCGCTCGAACGAGCCGGCGCCAGTGAGATCCGGACCGATCACGCGACCCTCGGGCGATTCCGGTTCTTCGCCGATCAGGGTCCTGGCAGCCGTGCCCCGCAGATGCTCTTCACCGAGAACGAGACGAATGCACAGGCGCTGTTCGGTTCTCCGAACGCCTCCCCATACGTGAAGGACGCGTTTCATCGCAGGCTCATCGAGGGCGATCGTTCGGCGGTCCATCCCGAGGAGCGGGGGACGAAGGCAGCCGCTTGGCACTCGCTGCATCTCGCTCCGGGCGAGACCCAGGAGTTGCGGTTCCGGCTGACGCCCGAGGCGGAGGTGTCTGGCGATCCGTTCGGCCCGGGCTTCGACGAGGTGTTCGCCGACCGACTCCGCGAGACCGACCTGCACTACGAGCGCCACATCCCCCTGTCGCTCGATGCCGAGGAGCGCCGCGTCGCGCGCGAGGGCTATGCGGGGCTGCTGTGGAGCAAGCAGTTCTACTTCTACGTCGTGAAGGAGTGGCTGGAGGGCGACCCGGCACAGCCGCAGCCGCCGGAATCACGGCGATCCGGACGCAATCGCGAGTGGTCGCACCTGCACGCGCGCGATGTGCTGTCGATGCCCGATGCCTGGGAGTATCCGTGGTTCGCCGCGTGGGATCTGGCGTTCCACATGCTGCCGTTCGCGCGGATCGACGTGGACTTCGCCAAGCACCAGCTGCAGTTGTTCCTCCGAGAGTGGTACATGCATCCGAACGGACAGGCGCCCGCCTACGAGTGGCACTTGGGCGACGTCAACCCGCCGGTGCATGCCTGGGCGGCGTGGCGCGTGTACAAGCACACGGGTGTGAAGGGCAAGCGCGACCGGCTGTTCCTGCGGCGCATCTTCCAGAAGTTGCTGTTGGACTTCACGTGGTGGGTGAATCGCAAGGACCTCGAGGGCAACAACCTGTTCGCGGGCGGCTTCCTCGGCCTCGACAACATCGGTGTGTTCGACCGCAGCAAGCCGCTCCCCGGGGGTCGGCTCGAACAAGCCGATGGCACGGCATGGATGGCGTTCTACTGCGGCACCATGCTCTCGATCGCACTCGAGCTCGCCGCGGAGGACCCGGCATACGAGGATCTGGCGAGCAAGTTCTTCGAGCACTTCATCTCGATCGCCGACGCGATGAACCACATGGGCGGCACCGGGCTGTGGGATGAGGAGAGCGGCTTCTACCATGACCGCCTGCACCTCGACGGCCACACGCAGCCGCTGCAACTGCGCTCGGTGGTCGGACTCCTGCCCCTGATCGCGGTCGAGGTCCTGGAGCAGGATGTCATCGACCGGCTGCCGGGATTCAAGAAGCGCATGCAGTGGTTCATCGACAATCGTCAGGATCTCTCGCAGCACATCGCCTACCTCGATGCGCGCCAGAACGGCAAGGCGCACCGGCTTCTCGCGATCCCGTCGCGCGAGCGACTCGAACGGGTTCTGCGCGTGATGCTCGACGAGAACGAGTTCCTTTCGCCACACGGCATCCGCTCCATGTCGCGCGCCCACCTGGAGCACCCGTTCGAGTTCGTGCTCGGCGACCAGACGCACAGCGTCCGCTACACTCCGGGCGAGAGCGACAATGGGTTGTTCGGCGGAAACTCCAACTGGCGTGGTCCCGTATGGTTCCCGGTCAACTACCTGCTCATCGAGGCGCTGGAGCGCTACCATCACTTCTACGGCGACACGCTGAAGGTCGAGTGTCCGACCGGATCGGGTCAGTGGATGGATCTGCGCGAGGTGTCCAACGAACTCTCGCGCCGACTGGTGCAGCTGTTCGTGCCGGGCAAGGACGGGCGCAGGCCGTTCCAGTCCTACGAGGCGCTGGCCGGGCATCCGGCGAGCGCGGATCTGCTCCAGTTCCACGAGTACTTCGATGGGGACACGGGGCGCGGTTGCGGCGCAAGTCATCAGACGGGCTGGACGGCACTCGTCACGCGCTGTCTCGAGAAGCTCGCGGAGTCGCGCGACCGAGCCGCCTGACGCTCGCAACCGTCACGGTGCTGATGTCGCTGGCTGCAGCGGCAGATCCGGTGCAAGCCGCTTCGGTGCCGCATGCCACGCTCGACTCGCTGTTGCAGCGCCACGTGCGCGAGGAGCGCGTCGACTATCTGACGCTGCGCGATGAGGACGGCGCGCGTCTCGATGCCCACTTGAGCCGTCTGGCCGCCGTCGATGCGGCGTCGCTCGGTGCGGCCGAGCGGCTGGCGTTCGAGATCGATCTCTACAATGCCACCATGCTGCGGGCGGTGTGCGATCGCTACCGCGAGGGCTGGACCCCGGCAGCCGACGACTTCGCCGTGTTCAAGGCGCCACTCGTGCGACTGCGGACGGGAGTGATCTCGCTCGATGACCTCGAGCATCGTGTCATCCGGCCGAGGGTCAAGGACGCTCGCGTCCACGTGGCGCTCGTCTGCGCGGCGAGGTCCTGTCCGCCGATCCAGCCGCGTGCGTGGGTCGGCGTCGACCTCGAGAGCCAACTCGATCGGAGGATGCGCGCATTCGTCACGGACACGTTGCGCAACCGCATCGACCGCTCCGCCGGCCGACTCCGCCTCTCGAGACTCTTCGAGTGGTTCGCCGAGGACTTCGGAGGCGCGAGCGCGGTGGCCGATTACGTCAGTCGGTGGACGGAGCGCACGGTCGACGCCCTTCAGGTCTCGTTCCTCGACTACGACTGGTCACTCAATCTGGCGCGCCCACGAGCCGGCCTGTGGCGCACTGTGGCCGCACAGCAGGCGGCGGTCCATCCCGGCGCCAGCGGTGCGCCGGGACCGCGGAGCCTTTCGCGCGGGGAGGTCGTGCGAGAACTGGGCCTCCGAGGTGCGCGCGTTCGGGTCGTGCTTCCGGGCGGGGGCGAGGGCTGGATCGAGCGCACCGCACTCCGGCCCTGGCGCGCGCCGCGCTGAGGGACCGCGTTCGTCACTTGGCGACACAAAGTGCTTGACGGGGCTTCACGACAGGCGGACTCTCGGTCCATGTCCGATCCAACGGCTCGCGATCCGAGGCCCCCCATCCCGCTGCACGCTCACGCCGCGGATGACCTGCGCTACATCCGCTCGACACTCGAGCGTGCGACCGCCTTCACCAGCATCTCCGGTTGGGGCGAGGTCGCCGTCGGACTCACGGCCCTCGGTGCGGCGGCCTTCACCTGGCGGCTCGCGGATCCCGATCGCTGGCTCGTCGCGTGGTTGTTCGAGGCGAGCATCGCGATGGCTTTGAGCGTCGGCGCCGCTGCACTCAAGGCGCAGCGACTGCGCGTCGCACTCTTCGGCGTCGCCGGCCAGCGATTCGCGTTGGCATTCGCGGCGCCGGCGGTGACCGGAGCCGTGCTCACGGTCGCGCTGGTGCGAAGCGGACAGTTCTCGCTCCTGCCCGGCATGTGGCTCCTGACTTACGGCGCAGCGGTCGCCAGCGGCGGGGCGTTTTCCGTCCGTCCGGTGCCGTTGTTGGGAGCGGTGTGCATCGCGTGTGGCATCGGCGCGGTCGCCACGCCCGCCGCCTGGAGCACCGCCTGGCTCGCCGCCGGCTTCGGACTGGCGCACGTCGGGTTCGGCTGGTGGATCGCGCGGAGGCACGGTGGCTGACGCGGCGAGGCGGACGAGGCGAGCGAGCGAACCTCGAATCGAACAGACGGCGCAGAGCCTCGATCGCATCATCCATGAGCGAGCGCGTCTGGCGCTGGTGAGCGCCCTCGCCGTGCACGCAAGGCTCACGCACAACGAACTGAAGAGCCTCCTGAGCCTGACCGACGGCAACCTCAGCGTTCACGCGCGACGGCTGGAGGAGGCGGGCTACGTCACCTGCCACAAGTCCTTCGAGGGGCGCCTCCCGCGCACCGAGTACACGCTGACCGGTCCGGGTCGTCGCGCGCTCGATCGCTACCTCGCCCACATGGAGGCCCTCATCCGAGCCACGAGGGAGCGGGCATGACGTCGCCCTTCAACTCCCGGGGCCCGAGGCCGATACCTCGGGCGCAGGTTCGATCCGATCGCCGAGTCCAGCCCCCTTCGAGGAGAGCCGACGATGCATGAACGACGCAAACCGACGCGTGTCGCTCGACCGCGCCGCACGCGGCATGGAAACCCCAACGAGAGCGATCGTTCCTCCCCGAGGCCGATGCATGTCCCGATCGAGGACCGAGTCGAGGTCGCGGTTCTGGGTGCGCTCAGCCGACTTGCACGGCGCCTCGGCGCGTCGCCCTTCTCCGTCGCGCGCTGATCCTCCGCGACGCATTCGGCCACCCGAGCGGCTACAACTGACTCCCGCGATTCGGCGTAGTAGGGTGTGAATCCGCCTCCAGGAGTCCCCCAGCCGTGCCACGCCGGAAGTTCCGGAGGCCGAGGGGGCCGCACTCCGGAGCGCTGAAGGAGCACACCCATGCTGAGATGGAGCCGTTGGGTCACCGTGACGTCCACGCTCGCCCTCATTGCCACGTCGGTCGTCGCGATCGCAGCCGTCTCGGGCAAGAAGGCCGGAGTCCGCGACAAGCAGGTGGAGCGTGGGTTGTACCTGAGCGTCCTCATGGGGTGCGGCGACTGTCACACGCCGGGCTACCTCTACGGCGCGCCGGACCACGAGCGGCATCTCTCGGGTAGTGAGCTGGGTTGGACGGGTCCCTGGGGCGTGTCGTTCCCGCGCAACCTGACGCCCGACATGGAGACCGGACTCGGCAAGTGGTCCGAGAGGGAGATCGTCACCGCGCTCCGTACGGGCACACGGCCCGACGGGTCGACGCTCCTGCCTCCCATGCCGTGGCAGAACTTCACCGTGATGACCGACGCGGATGCCTACGCGCTGGCGGCCTATCTCAAGTCGCTCAAGCCGGTCCGCCACGAGATGCCCAGAACCGTTCCTCCGGGCGAGAAGTACGATGGCGCGACGATCGTGATGCCGCCGCCTCCCGCGTGGGACGTGCCGCCACCTGCTGGGCAGTGAGCGCGCTCGAATCGGAATCGCCCGGCCGGAGAGCCTCCGGCCGGGCGTAATTCGTTCGAGAGGGCAGGGCTCAGGGCTGACGAGTCAGTTGCACTGCGCCCGAGCCGGTGTCGATGACGACGCGCGAGCGGCCATCGCCGATACGGCCGGCCAGCGAGTTGCGACTGCGCTCGCGAACCGTCACGGGCATCCCGGTGTGGATGCCGCCCGAGCCCGTCGAGATGCGCAGATCGGCGCCGAAACCGTGCGGGATCGTGAGCCGCACGCCGCCCGAGCCGGTGTCGATGAGCACGTCCGTCTTGGTCGCGAGCAGGGAGGCGGTCACGGCGCCGGATCCCGTGTCGATGTGCAGACGGTCCGAGTCGACACCATCGACGCGCACCGCACCCGAGCCCGTATCCACGATGAGCTCCAGGCACCGGATGGCACTGCACGAGACACTCCCCGAGCCGGTGTCGAATGAGACGCGCTCGCCCTGGATGTCGTTGGCGCGGATGTCGCCGGATCCCGTGTCGATCAGCAGGCCCCCGACGTGGCGCGAGACTCGGACCGTGCCGGAGCCGACATCGACCGAGAGTGAGCCTCGCGTGCCCTCGGAGATGAATGAAGTCGCGCCGCCATCGAACAAGATGTCCGCATCGGTCCCGGACTGCTGCCCATCCCCGACCGCCAGATAGAGCTCGAGCTTGACTCCCTTGGGCACCTGCACGCGCAGGTTCGCGTGCGCCTCGAGTCCTCGTCCGCCCGAACCGACCGTCACACGGCGTCCACTCCAGCCTTTCTGATTCCCCCAGGTACCGTCGTCGCGCAGCCGCACGGTGGACTGAGAGCCGCTGCGACTCCCAGGACGGTTGTAGGCCACGCGATCGGCGTCGTAGAGGATGCGAAGGCGCGAGCCACCGACCATGCGATCGGTCATCAGCTTGAGCTTGGCGGCATCGCGGCCGCCGCGCTCCACGAGGACCACGATATCGGGACCGGTGCCGGATTCGATGATCGCCTGGCCGGCCAGGTTCCAGATCGCCACGCTGCCGCCCGAGAGCGTCAGTTTCTCGGCCGCGAGAGCGGGCGCGTGGGCGAGCGCGACGAGGGTGAGAGCCGAGAGAGCTTGGCGGATTCGCATGCGGTGCTCCTTCAAGAGGCGGCGAAAGGGGAGGCGAGGGCATGCCACGGTCAGCATCCCCTATGCATGAGAACGGCCAAGGGACCGAGAAGGTTGCATCCCCTTGACCTGGGCCGATGCGAGGCGGCACCGGAGCCGCGCCTGGAGCCGCGCCCGGAGCCGCGCCCGTGAGGGAACCGGGCGCGCCCGCCCATCGGGGCTTTCCGCGGTCGGCCTTCGGGTCCAAACCTTATCGGGGTTCGGCCCGTCCCATCATTCGGATGTCACTCACCCTGACCATGCCATCACGAGCCCTGAACCTGGACACTCCCGCTCTGTCCTCGAGTCGAGATGCCGACGACGTGGCCCTCGCGGCACGGGGGGACACGCGTGCCTTCCAACGCCTCTACCACGAGCACAAGGACCGGGTGTACGCCCTGGCGAGGCGGATGGCCGGTGTGGATCGGGCCGCGGAGATGACCCAGGACGTCTTCGTCCGGGCGTGGCAGAAGCTCGGGACCTTCCGTGGCGAGGCGCGGTTCTCCACTTGGCTGCACCGACTCGCCGTCAATCTCATCATCAGTCGGCGATCGAGTGACACCACTCGACGCTCCCGCTTCATCGAGGACGAGTCACGCATCGAGTCCGCTGCCGCTCGGCCCGTTCACCGCGAGCTGGTTCTGGACCTCGAGGCCGCGATCGAGCGGTTGCCCTCCGGGGCGCGGGCGGTGTTCGTGCTCCACGATGTCGAAGGCTACAAGCACGAGGAGGTCGGCCGTCTCCTCGGGATCAGCACCGGCACCACCAAAGCCCAGTTGCATCGTGCGCGCATGCTGCTGCGCCGACATCTCGAGCCCGTGACGGTGAGCAGTCCTGCGCCCCTGCAGAAGGATCGAAGCCGATGAGCGACCGCTGGACCGACATGCTCTCCGACCATCTCGATGGTGACCTCGCTCGCAGCGAAGCCGAAGCGCTGAAGCGGCATCTCGAAGCGTGCGAGGAATGCAGCCGGACTCTCGAGGAGCTGCGCCGACTCAAGGCGCGCGCTCGTGCACTCGTGGACCCGTCCGCGCCCGACGATCTCTGGGCGGGGATCGCGCGACAGATCGGTGCGGCGGGTCCCACGAGTGCGACGTCCGAGGCGCCGATCATCGCGATGCCCCCGCGGCTCCGGCGGGACTGGCCGCTGCCGCAGCTGGTGGCCGCCGGCTTCGCCGCGCTTCTGATCGGCGCTGCCGCCATCTGGATGGTGCGCAGCCAGAGCGCACCGGTGGCGCAGGTGGTGCCGACTAGGACCTCGACGCCCGTCGCTGCGCTCGCGACGTTCGATGCCGAGCAGGTCGCGGGCGAGATCGCACAGCTGCAGGCGGCGCTCCAGCGTGGGCGCGAGAAGCTCGACCCGCGCACGGTCGAAGTGCTCGAGCGCAACCTCGCGCTCATCCAGCAGGCGACTGCGGATGCCAAGGCCGCCTTGGCGGCGGATCCGGCGAATGCCGCCCTTCAGAGTTATTTCGCGGTGAACGTCCAGCGGAAGCTCGTGTTGATGCGTCAGGCGACACAACTGGCGGGAGTCGGGTCATGATCGAGACTCTGTTCGCTTTGAGCCTCCTGTGCAGCACGCCGGTCTCGGATGACGGACCGCCTCATGTCCATCATGAGGACTGCGGCCCGCACGAGGTGATCGAGTGGGCCGCGCAACGAGGTGGAGCCCTCGTCGGGCGCAGCGACACGACGATCACCGTGGAGCGGGGCCTCACGCTCGTGTTGCAGGGACTCGACGGCGACATCCAGGTCGGCACGTGGCCCCGGCAGCAGTTGCGTGTCGAGGCCGAGCATGGCCGCCGGGACAGACTGGTGCTCCGGCGCGAGGGTCGTCGCCTGCATGTCGAGGCCGTGCGCCCCAACAGCATCGCGGCGCACGTCGAGTGGAAGCTCACGGTGCCCGAGTGGCTCCCGCTCCAGATCTCCTGCCTCGGCGGGGACGTGACGGTCGAGGGGACGCAGGGCCGACTCGAGGTCTCGGCCCTCAGTGGGGATGTGAAGGTGCAGGGCGCGCGAGGTCCGCTCAGCCTCAACTCGGTCGAGGGCCAGGTGCAGGTGCTCGATACCGAGGGCACCATCCGAGCGAGCTCGATCAACAACGACGTGCGTCTCACTCGGATCGTGGGTGAGGTCGACGCGCAATCGGTCAATGGCAGCATCCGGATGGAGTACCTGCGCGCGCTTCACGTGGTGGCGAGTTCGGTCAACGGCCGCGTGTGGTTCGTGGGCCCGCTGCAGCCGCAGGGCCGCTACAACCTGTCGTCGCACAATGGCGAGATGTTGATCGGTCTGCCCGACGGACAGGACGCCCAGATGCGTGTCACGACGCATCAGGGGGAGGTCCAATCGGACCTGCCCGGTTGGACCGTGCCATCACCTTCCACCTCGCGCAGCTTCACCTTCAAGCTGGGGGCCGGCGGCAGCGAGGTCGACCTGGAGTCGTTCAACGGACTCATCCAACTGCTCCAGTTGAAGGACGTCGAGCTGAAACTACAGCGGGTCGACGAACGTATCCGTGAACGTGTCCGGCAGCGGAGCGCACCGCGCGCGCCGCGCGTGCCGAGGCCAGCGGGCACGCCCCCGCCCGCGCCTGAGGCGCCCAAGGAGGATCGCTGATGCCCTCGCTCGTCCGACGTCTGCTGCCGTTCTCGTTCGCCTTCGCTCTGGCCGCTCTCACTGCGGCACCTGTCCAGGCCGATGTGGTCTTCGGCTCGAGCCGCACTTGGGAACACAGCGCTCGGGTCGAGCGCGGCCAGACCATCTGGATCCATGGGGTCAACGGCGGGATCCGAGCCGAGGCCACGACGGGCGACCAGGTCATCGTCGAGGCGACGATCAAGGGGCGGACGTCCGACCCTCGGGACGTCGATATCCGCGTCGTCCCCGACTCCGATGGCATCGCGTTCTGCGCGATCTACCCGGGTTCTCGCAGCGTGTGTGAGAGCGGGCGCTACGAGATGCCCGTCAAGAACAACGACGTTCAGGTGTCGTTCGTCGTGCGAGTGCCCGCTGGCGTGAAGTTGCAGGCCTCGACCGTCAATGGGGGGATCATCGTGCGCGGCCTCGATGCCCCGGTTCGCGCGGTCACGGTCAACGGCAGCTGCGAGATCGCGACGACCTCGAGCGGTGAGGCTCGCACCGTCAACGGCAGCGTTCGCGCGAGCCTCGGCCGCATCGCCGTCACGGACGCGCTCGAGTTCTCGACCGTGAACGGCAGCGTGACCTTGCACGTGGAGGGCCCGCTCGACGCCGAGATCTCGGCCCGCACGGTCAATGGACGCGTGCGCTCGGAGTTCGACGTGGCGAACAGCCGACGCCGGGGTGGCCGCACGTTGGAGGGCACGATCGGACGAGGCGGCGCCCGCATCGACATGAGCTGCGTCAATGGATCGATCTCGCTCAAGCGCGGCACCGAGCTCTAGAGCGACCCGACATCTCCGGCCCTGGGCCCCATGCCCCGTGGCAGGAGAGCGAGACGCCGGTCCCCTCGAGAGGCCGGCGTTCTCATTTCCGCGCGGCGAGTGTCCGGTCATGGGACGATGCAGTCCCACGACCGGACACTCATGCGGACCCGATCGCTCAGGCGACGGCGTAACTCCTTGCCGTGCTTCTCACCGGTGGCCAGCGCAATTGGAACGATTCTTCCCTTGTATCCGTACCGAGCAGAACGGATGCGAACTTCGAGGGAGGTCGTCTGGACATCGCACGCGAGAAGAAGCCCACACGCCGGGTCCCGATCCTCATCGCCGCCATCACGCTGATCCTGGCCGGAAGCGTCGCACTCTCGCAGCTGAAGCCCGCGGCCCCGACGCTGGAGCGCGCGACGCTGTGGATCGACACCGTGGCCAAGGGCGAGATGCTCCGGCAGGTGCGAGGCAATGGAACGCTGGTGCCCGAGGATCTCCGTATCGTCTCGGCGATGACGGCCGGACGCGTCGAGCGCGTGATCATCCGGGCCGGGGCCAAGGTCGAGGCGGAGACCGTGCTCCTCCAGCTGTCGAACCCGGATGTCCAACTGCAGGCCCTGGATGCCGATCGGCAGGTCAAGCTCGCCGAAGCCGAACTGGCGCAGCAGCGCGCGGTGCTCGAGACGCAGCGACTCTCGTCCGTGACTTCGCTCGCCAGTGCCCGCCGCGAGTTCCGCGAGGCCGAGCGCGCGGTGCGCGTCGCCGAGCGGCTGGCGAGTGAGGGCCTGGCCTCGGCGATGGAGATCGAGCGCGCCAAGGACCACGAGACCGAGGCCCGCGAGCGATTCGACAGCGAGACGCGCCGTCTCGAGGTCTCGACCGACGCTGTGAAGGCGCAGTTGGTGTTGCGCGAGTCCGAAGTCGACCGGCTGCGATCGATCGCGGGATTCCATCGCGAACGCGTCGCGAGCATGACCGTGCGTGCCGGCCAGGCTGGCGTGGTGCAGACGCTCACGCTGCAGCCAGGCGAGTGGGTGAACCCCGGTCAGGAAATGGCCCGCGTCGCGGGACAGGACCGGCTCAAAGCGGTCGTGCGCGTTCCCGAGACGCAGGCACGTGACCTGACGCTGGGGCTGCCCGCCGAGGTGGACACGCGCAACGGCGTGGTGAAGGGCCGGGTTTCGCGCGTGGACCCCTCGGTGCAGGGCGGCACGGTCGCCGTCGACATCCAACTCGAGGGCGTCCTCCCGAAGGGAGCGCGTCCGGATCTCTCGATCGATGCCGTCGTCGAGATCGAGCGCCTTGCCGACGTGCTGCACGTGGGCCGTCCCGCGAACGGATCGAGTGAGGCGACCGTCGGGTTGTTCCGACTCGACCGCGATGGACGGTTCGCCACGCGAGTGAGCGTGGAACTCGGCCGCGGCTCGGCCGATCGCATCGAAGTGCGCTCCGGCCTTGAGCCGGGCGACCAGATCATCCTGTCGGAGATGTCGCGCTGGGACGGAGTCGAGCGCGTGAGGCTCAAGTGAACACAGCTCCCCCTGAAGGAGGACGCATGACCATCACCACGACCGATCGTCCCGCCGCCTCACCGTCCGCGTCGCGTCCGAGCAGCAGCGGCCAGTCGTTGCTGCGACTCGAGGACGTCAAGAAGGTCTTCTACACCGAGGAGGTCGAGACCCACGCGCTCTCCGGTGTGCATCTCGAAATCGAGCGCGGCGAGTTCGTCTCGATCTCGGGTCCGTCGGGTTGTGGCAAGTCGACCCTGTTGTCGATCCTCGGGCTGCTCGACACGCCGAGTGAGGGGCTCTATTGGCTGGACGGCAAGCCCGTTCAGAGCCTTGGCTTCGCGGAGCGCGCTCGCATCCGCAATCGCGAGATCGGCTTCATCTTCCAGAGCTTCAACCTGATCGGCGATCTCACGGTGTACGAGAACGTCGAGCTGCCGCTCACGTATCGCGGCATGGCCGCCTCCGAGCGCAAGCGCCGCGTCGGCGAGGCGCTCGAGCGCGTCAGCATGGCGCATCGCAGCAAGCACCTGCCCTCGCAGCTCTCGGGTGGTCAACAGCAGCGTGTCGCCGTGGCGCGGGCGCTCGCCGGCGATCCGCTCATCCTGCTCGCTGATGAGCCCACCGGGAATCTCGACTCGTCCAATGGCGACGCCGTGATGGAGTTGCTCAAGGACCTGCACGCGATGGGCTCGACCATCTGCATGGTGACCCACGATCCGCGGTTCGCCCGCTCGGCCGATCGCACGATCCATCTGTTCGACGGTCGGGTGGTGGACGACAAGTCGCCCGCCGCGTGAGGTGACCATGTTCGACGGTCTGCTCCAGGACCTGCGGGATGCGGCTCGCTCGTTGGGTCGCCACAAGGTGGTCACCGCGATCGCCGTCGCGTCGCTGGCACTTGCCATCGGTGCGAACTCGGCGCTGTTCACGGTCGTGGACACCTATGTGCTTCGAGGCACGGGCGCCCCGGAGCCCGAGCGGCTGGTTCGCATCTACCAGAGCGAGTCGAGCGGCGAGCCGTGGGGGACGTTCTCCTACCTCGGCTTCGCCGATCACGAGCGCCAGGCGAAGTCGCTGTCGCACTTGGCCGTCGAGGCGCCCCGTCCGATGAACCTCTCCGTCTCCGACCGCGGCGAGCGCATCCTCGGTGCGATGGTCTCGGGAAGTTACTTCCCGCTGCTTCAGCGTCCGGCCGCCGTCGGCCGCTTTATCGGTCGCGGAGATGATGAACTCGCCTCGCCCTCGGCGGTGGCCGTGCTGGGCGAGCGATTCTGGCGACGGCGATTCGCTGCGGATCCGAACATCGTCGGCCGCGACGTGCATCTGAACGGCCGGGTGTTCCGCATCATCGGCGTTGCGCCGACCGGTTTCTCGGGCACCATCGCCCCACTCACACCCGATGTCTACGTTCCGGTCACGACGGCGGGCCTGCTCGATCCCACCGAGAGCGACATGGCCAATCGGGGTGGCCGCTGGCTCATGGCGATGGGTCGACTCGCGCCGGGCGCGACGAGACAGCAGGCTGAAGCGGAACTCGGAGCCATCACGCGCGCCCTCGGCCGGGAATTCCCCGCCGACAGTGGACGCATGGTGAGCGTCATCGCCGAACACGAGGGTCGCGTGTTCCCCGCGGCCAAGGGCATCGTGCTCGGGTTCCTCGGCATGCTGTTCGCGGTCATCACGCTGGTGCTGCTGGTCGCCTGCGCGAACGTGGCGAGCCTGCTGCTCGCTCGGGGCGAAGCGAGGCGTCAGGAGTTCGCCGTGCGAGCCGCTCTCGGTGCTGGTCGCGGTCGCCTGATCAGGCAGTTGCTCATGGAGAGCGGGCTCATCGGGATGGGAGGAGCGGTCGTCGGCTTCGCGATCGCCCACGTCCTCTGTCGCCTCCTGACGCGGTTCCAGCCGCCCATTCCGATCCCGATGACGTTCTCCCTGCAGCCGGATGCCCGAGTCCTGGCCTTCGCGATCGCAATCGGTTTTGCGACCAGTCTGATCTTCGGCCTCATGTCCGGGATCCAGTCGACCTCGGTCGGCCTGCTGAGCCGTGTGCGCGATGGCGGCCTGACCTCAACGCGTCGCTCGCGGCTCCGCCGTGCGCTGGTCGTCGTGCAGCTCGCCACGACGCTCGTGCTGCTGGGGGGAGCGGGACTCTTCATGCGTGCGCTCGTGCGTGCGCAGACGCTCGATCCGGGTTTCGACATCGAGCATGTCGGCATGGCGTCGCTCGATTTCAAGCTGAGCGGGTACCGGCTCGAAGCCGGTCGACAGTTCGCCGAGCAAGTCGCCGAACGCCTTCGCCAGCGCCCGGACGTGTCCGATGTGGCGATCACCGATCAGGCGCCGCTCGGGCTCGCGTGGTCGAACCGCGGCTTGATGGTCGAGGGTGCGGCGGTCGCCACGGGGAACGATGCGGAGTGTGCGATCCAGTCGATCGGCCCCAGCTACCTGGGCACCGTGGGAATCGCACTGCTGCGCGGTCGTGATTTCAATGCAGCCGATCGCGACAGCGCACCGCTCGTCGTCATCGTCAACGAGGCGTTCGCCAAGCACCATTGGGGAGGCGAGGATCCGATCGGCCGCCGGATCAACTGGGATCCGTCCGGCGAAGGCCCGTGGGTGACCGTTGTCGGAATGACAGCCACCACCTCGACGCGCTCGCTGGCCGAGGAACCGCGTCCCTTCCTTTATGTGCCCTACGCCCAGGAGGGGGAGGCCAGTCTGACGATGGTCGCTCGAGGGACAGGGGACGCTGAGGTGCTCGCTGCGACCATCGCGGAGACGGCGCGTGAGTTGGACCCGGACCTCCTGGTCTACGACGCGAAGAGCATGGCGAGGCATCTCGGCGTCGCGCTCCTGCCGGTGCGCATCGCCAGCACGGCGTTCGGTGCGCTGGGATTGCTCGCGCTCGCGCTTTCGCTGCTCGGCCTGTTCGGTGTGATCGCCTACTCGGTCAGCCAGCGGACGCGCGAGATCGGGCTGCGCATGGTGTTCGGCGCCACTCGTGAGGACATCCTCCGGCTCGTCTTGGGCGAGGGGATGCGGCTGGTCACGATCGGCGTCGTCATCGGCTTCGCCCTCGTTCTGGCGATGGGGCAGCTCGTGCGCGGCTTCCTCTACGGCGTGCCGCCGGCCGACCCCGTCGCACTCGGCAGTGTCGTCGCTCTGCTGGCGATCGCGGCCCTCATCGCGGCATGGCTCCCCGCCCACCGCGCCACGCGCATCGAGCCCTCGATCGCGCTTCGGCAGGACTAGGAGACCGCATGGACAGTTGGATCCACGACATCCGCACCGCCGCTCGGTCGCTGCGACGTGCGCCGGGATTCTCGATGCTCGTCATCGTGATGATGGCGCTCGGCATCGGCGTCAACGCGATGATCTACACCGTCGTCCAGGGCATCCTGTTCCATCAGCAGCCTTTCCCCGAGCCCGCCCGCATCGTCACGATCGACTCGTGGCAGGGGCGGCAGGATGATCTCGACGAACTCTCGCCCCCCGACTTCCTGGATCTGAAGGACCGAACTCGAACGCTCTCGGCGTTCGCCGTCTACAACGAGAGCATGCTCTACCTCACGATCGGCCAGGATCCGCAGCGATTCCAGTCGGCGTGGGCGAGTGCCGAGCTGCTCGATGTACTCCAGGTCCAGCCCATCCTCGGTCGATGGTTCTCCGAGGAGGAGTGCACGGAGGGGCGGCAATACGAGTCCGTGGTGCTCGGACATCGGCTGTGGACGGAGCGATTCGGCGGGGATCCGCAGATCCTCGGGCGCACGCTGCGGATGAGTGGGCGGACCCGCACCGTGATCGGCGTGTTGCCCGAGGGCCTGCGCTTCCCCGAAGTCGCGGAGCTGTACATCCCGATCGTGGTCGACCCGAACGAAGAGGAGCGGGGGAGCCACTATCTGGAGTCAGTCGCGCGCTTGGCCCCAGGCGTCTCGATCGAGCAGGCACAGGCAGAGTTCCGCACGCTTGGCGCACAGCTCGAGCAAGAACACCCGGTCAAGGGCAAGGGCAAGGGATTCCGGCCGACGATCCTGAGCGAGGCGCTCGTGCGGGACATCCGGCCGATGATGCTGATGCTGGCGCTGGCCGTGTTGTTCGTGCTCCTGATCGCGTGCGCGAACATCGCCAATCTGACACTGGCACGCGCGACGAATCGCCTGCGTGAACTCGGCGTACGCATGGCGCTCGGAGCGGGCCGGGGTCGGGTCATTCGCCAGTTGCTGCTGGAGAGCGTGCTGCTCGGCATCGTCGGCGGGCTCGGTGGATTCTTCGTCGCGCAGTGGGGTTTGGAGCTCACGACACGTGCCATTCCGATCGAGCTGCCGTACTGGATGACGTTCGAGGTGGATGGCCGCGTGTTCGCCACCACGCTCCTCCTGTCCATCGTCGCGGGCATGGCGGCGGGGCTCGTGCCCGCCCTGCAATTGGGAGGATCGGATCTGATCACTCCGCTTCGCGAGGGGTCTTCGGGCGGAGGGGACAGCCCGACACGCCGACGCATCCGCAATGGTCTTGTCATCAGCGAGATCGCAATCGCCGTGCTGATGCTGGTCGGCTCGGGCCTCATGGTGCGCACGTTCCTGAATCTCGCCGAGCAGCGGCGCGGCCTGCAGCCGAAGGGCGTGCTGACCGGCCAGGTCACCCTGCCCGTGGCGGTCTACCCGGCGGACTGGCAGAAGAGCGCCTTCTTCCAGGAGTTCCGCGACGCGATCGCCGAGCTTCCGGGAGTCACGGCCGCAGGCGGCGTATCCGCCCTGCACCTGGGGCGCAGTTCCACGGCGCGGACGATCCAGCGTAAGGGCATCGACAGCGACGATGCGACGAGCCCGCCCGTCTCCCAGACGAACATCATCACGCCCGGCTATCTCGAGTCGGTGGGGATCCCGCTGCTGCGAGGACGCTCGTTCACAGCCGACGACGACTCGGGCAGCATGCGCGTCGTGCTCGTGAATCGCTTCGCGGCCGAGATGCTGTGGCCCGGGCAGGAGCCCATCGGCAAGCGCATCCGCTACGGCAGTCGCGACAGCCTGTGGAAGACCGTGGTCGGGGTCATCGGCGACGTCCGTCAACACGTGTCGCGCTCGGAGACGCTGGCGGAGGTGCTGGCGCCACATGCGCAACCCCCGGTGCAGACGATGACCTGGACCATCCGCACCGAGGGCGACATGGGTACGCTGTCCGGCGCCGTTCGCTCGCTGCTCCGCTCGCGCGATGCCGACTTGCCGTTCTACGAAGCGCGCTCGCTCGAGGAACATCTGCGGCGGGCACTCTGGGAGGAGCGCCTCTACGCCTGGCTGTTCGGGGCGTTCTCGGCCCTGGCCCTGGTGATCGCGGCGGTCGGCATCTACGGCGTCATGGCCTATGCCGTCGCGCAGCGGACGCGTGAGATCGGCATCCGCATGGCGCTTGGGGCTGCTCGCGGGGAGGTGCAGCGCATGGTCGTGTTCCAGGCGATGCGGCTTTCGGCGATCGGCCTGGGGCTCGGCCTCGCCGCCGCTTTCGTGCTCACTCGATTCATGGTCGGCATGTTGTTCGGCATCCGGCCGGATGATCCGCCCACCTACATCGTCGTCGTCTCGATCCTGGCGATGAGCGCTCTTCTCGCCGCGTGGGTCCCGGCGGCGCGCGCGACGCGCGTCGACCCGATGATCGCACTCCGTCACGAATAGGAGACCCCATGGAGACCATCCTGCAGGACCTGCGATTCGCCTTCCGGTCACTCCGCAGAAGCCCCGGATTCACCGCCGTCGTGGTCGTCGTCATGGCGCTGGGGATCGGCGTCAATGCCATGGTGTTCTCGATGGTCTACGGCATCATGTGGCGGCCGTGGCCGTTGCCCGAGTTCTCCCGCGTCCTGACGATCGAGGAGCGTAACCCCAAGCTCGGTGACAACGAGATGAACGTGTCGTACCTCAACTACGTCGATCTGAGGGACCGTGCCCAGTCGTTCGAGTCGATCGGGGCGTTCTACGACATCAACGCCCTCGTCGTACTGGACCAGGATCCCGAGCGCTTCTACGGCTGCAACATCTCGTCCTCGCTGCTGCCGTCCCTGGGGATCCAACCGGTGCTCGGTCGCAACTTCACGCCCGACGAGGAGGTGCGCGGCCAGAACTGGAGCACGGTCCTCGTCAGTCATCGCATCTGGCAGTCGCGCTACGGCGGTTCGCCGGATGTGCTCGGCCGCACGATTCGAATGAACGGGCTGGTCCGGACCATCATCGGAGTGCTACCGCCCGGGTTCCAATGGCCCGAGATCCAGGACTTCTACATCCCGCTGGCCCCCGACCCCGCGGACACGGAGACACGGGAGGATCACCTGGCGAAGGTGACCGCGCGGCTCAAGCCGGGGGTGTCGAGGGAGCAGGCGGCGGCTGAGGTGGCCACGATGTACCGCCAGCTCCAGCTCGAGCATCCCGAGCACCTGAAGGACATCGAGGCGGGAGTCCTCGGCTATCAGGAATCGTGGACCGAGGGTCCGGGTCCGCTCATGTACATCATCCTGATCGCCGTCGTCTTCGTGCTCCTGATCGCGTGCGCGAACGTGGCCAACCTGATGCTGGCGCGCACCGCCGCGAGGCGGCGCGAGATCAGTGTGCGCATGGCGCTGGGCGCGAGCCGCGGCCGCGTCGTGAGGCAGCTGTTCACCGAGAGCCTGGTCCTCGCCCTGTTCGGGGCCGGAGTCGGTGTGCTGTTGGCGCTGTGGGGCAATCAGTTGTGGATCGCAGCGATTCCGCTCGAGAAACCCTTCTACATGGATTTCACGATCGACGCGCCCGTGCTGCTCTACACGGCGGGTATCTCGATGCTGGCTGCGATCGTGTTCGGCGTCACCCCCGCCATGCATGCCACCGATCGCCGGCTCTCTCAGTCGTTGCGCGAGGGCGGTGCACAGTCCGGCACGGCCCGCAGCGGCCGACGGTTCCGGAACTCGCTCATCGTGGCCGAGGTGGCGCTGTCGATCGTGCTGCTGATCGGCACCGGTCTCATGCTGCGCAGCTTCATGAAGCTGTCGGCTCAGGGCGACCGGCTCCACACCGAGCAGGTGCTGACTGCGGGGCTTCTGCTGCCCGTGGCGAGTTTCCCGAACGACTCCGCGCGCCGGGTGACGGCGGACATGGTGATGCAGCGAGTGCGTGACCTTCCCGGGGTTCGGCAGGCGAGCCTCACGACGTTGATGCCGATGGGACGAAACAGTCAGAACAACCGGTTGATCACCGAGAGCGGCGCCCATACCGACAAGAACCGCTCGCTCGAGTCGAACGTCGCGAGGATCTACCCGGGCTCGTTCGAGACGCTGGGGTGGGTTCTGCATCGGGGGCGTGATTTCAACGATGCCGATGAGGCGACGACCCAGCCCGTCGCGATCGTGAATGAGGCCCTCGCCAAGTCGCTGTGGCCCGGCGAGGACCCGCTCGGCAAGCGCATCCAGGTGGTCGCGGATGACCGGAAACTCGGATGGCGAGTGGTCGTCGGCCTTGTTCAGGACATCCCGATCAACGTCGATGGTGGCAAGCACCTGCGCACCGCGTTCGTGCCGCACCGGCAGGAGCCCAACCAGTGGCTCAACCTGCTGGTGCGAGCCGAGGGCGACCCGGCCTCGCTGGCGCAGCCGCTCCGCAGTTCGATGCGAGAAGTGCTGCCGGATCTGCCCCTGCTCGACGTGCGCACGTTCAGCGAGCACACGAAATTCTCGTTCTGGGTCCGACGCTTGTTCGCATCGATGATGCTGGTATTCTCCGTGATCGCACTGCTCATCGCGGCCGTCGGGCTCTACGGCGTGATGGCGTTCGCCGTCACCCAGCGGACGCAGGAGATCGGCATCCGCATGGCACTCGGGGCGGAGCGGGGCTCCGTGCTGCGCATGGTGCTGGGCGATGCCATGAAGCTCACGGTGCTGGGTTCCGGAATTGGCTTGGTGATCGCCTTCGCGGTGACCCGTTTCATGGCGACGGTGCTGTTCGATGTGAGTCCCACCGACCCTCCCACCTTCGCCATCGTCGCCCTCATTCTCACGACCAGTGCGGCCATCGCCTCGCTGGTGCCGGCTCTGCGGGCGACTCGCGTCGACCCGATGGTCGCGCTGCGTTCGGATTGAGAGGCAGGAGACACTCATGTTCACGAAATCCACCTCGCGCATCGCTCCGGCCGAACTCCCACCGGGTGTGCCGCTCGTCCGGCTGGAGCAGATCGAGAAGTCCCACGATCACGGTGGGGGCCGCTTCCACGTGCTGCGGCGCATCGATCTGTCGATCGAACCGGGTGAGTTCGTCTCGGTGATGGGCCCCTCGGGTGCGGGCAAGAGCACCCTGCTTCACCTGCTCGGGCTGCAGGACTCCGAGTGGGAGGGGCGCTATCACCTGGCTGGCGTCGCCGTGCATGAGTTGGGTGAGCGCGAGCGCGGCAGGCTGCGCAACGAGACGGTCGGGTTCGTGTTCCAGAGCTACCATCTGCTCGATGACCTGACGGTCGCCGAGAACCTCGAGGTCCCGCTCGGCTACCGCGACATGCCGCGTTCCGAACGCGAGGCGAGAGTGGCCGAGACCCTCGACCGCTTCGGATTGGCCGCTCGGGCGGATCTTCACCCGCGCCAGCTCTCGGGCGGGCAGCAGCAACTGGTGGGCGTGGCGCGCGCCGTGATCGGGCAGCCGCGGCTCCTGCTGGCGGACGAGCCCACGGGCAATCTCCATTCCGAGCAGGCGCGTGAGGTCATGCAGCTGTTCCAGCGCTTGAACGCCCAGGGCATGACGATCGTGCAGGTGACCCACTCCGAGGACAACGCCGCCTTCGGCAAGCGCACGATCCGGTTGCGCGATGGCTGGCTCGAGGACTGACGCAGCCCTGACACCGGGGCCCCTCGGTCGAATGCTAGAATCGGGGCCGCCCGTGCGGACCCGCCGGGCGAATTCAGCTTCCGGGGAGACTGTCGATGCCGCGCTGGGTGCCGATCCTCACGCTAGCACTGGTCTCGTTCGCGGCCGCTCCGGCGCCGGCTCAGACGCTGGCCGACGAGGCGTTCCCGCCCCCCGCGTCCTCGCGTTTCACTTGAGAGCCGATCCGGGTCCCGTCGGGACCCATCGTCGACTCCGAGTTCGCGCTCTTCCATCTGAAGCGGGCGCTGTGGGATCCGGTCGATCCGAATCGGCTGGGGGCGCTGATCGCGGATCTACAATTCCGCGTCAATGGCGAGGTCTATCGCTTCGCCGAGGAGCGCACGCTGCGCCGGTTCATGATGCATCCGGAGCTGTGGTGTGGGGAACTCCGCGACCCGGTCTCGGGGGTGCGCTTCCGCCCATCCTCGAACTCGCCTCAGGCCTACTGGGTGGGCGGGCCGTATTTCTTCGAGAGCGAAGACACCAAAACCGCCTTCGTCGACGACCCGCACAAGTTCCAGGTCGTCCGCGCGCTCTAGGCCGCGGGCGAGCGTCGGGACTCTTGCCGCCGTGCGCCGCATGCTAGGCTCGCCGCGATGACCGACGCGCGTACGACCTACGTCCACGGCACGCATCCCGAGGAGCAACAGCGCCTCGCCGATCTCAATGCGCTGATCAACGCGCACTCGCTGGCCGCGCTCGAGCCGCGGCTGGGCGAGCGGATGGTCGACTTCGGCAGCGGGCTCGGGCAGTTCTCGCTCGCGGTCGCGCGCGCGACGGGCGCTCCCGTGATCGGCATCGAGCGCAGCGACGAGCAACGCGCCAGGGCCGTGGACCTCGCCCGCGAACTCGGGGAGAGCGCCAACGTCGAATTCCGGTGCGGTGATGCGGCGGTGCCACCGCTGACCTCGGCCGAGCAGGGCAGCTTCGACGTCGCGCACGCACGTTTCCTGCTGGAGCACGTGCAGGACCCACTCGCTGTCGTGCGCGCCATGGCGGCAGCGGTTCGCAGTGGTGGGCGAGTCGTGATCGAGGACGATGACCACGAGGTCTTCCGTCCATGGCCCGAGCCGCCCGGCGTGATGCTCGTGTGGCGCGCCTACATGCGCACCTACGACCGCCTCGGCATGGACCCGCACGTCGGACGCCGGTTGGTGCAGTTGCTGGCGCAGGCGGGCCTGCGCCCATCGCGCTCGCGTCTGCTGCCATTCGGCGCGTGTTCGGGCGAACCCTCGTTCGTGCCGCTCGTGCGCAACCTCGCGAGCATCTTCACGGGCGCGCGAAACGCGATTCTCGCGACCGGCGGCGCGACCGAAGCCGAGTTCGAACTGGCGCTGCGTTCGCTCGCCGAGTTCGAGACGCGAGGTGACGGTGTGTTCTGGTACACGATCAGCTGGGCCGAGGGCCGCAAGCCGTGAGCGAGACCGCGCCCCGGATCCTCGTCGCCGACGACGACACCGACGTCCTGACCGCGCTCCAGTTGCTGCTCAAGAGCGAGGGAATCGTCAGCGAGACGGCGACGTCGCCCGCTCTGGCGATGCAGGCGCTCGAAGCGCGCGAGTTCGACGCGGCACTACTCGACCTGAACTATGCGCGCGACACGACGTCGGGCCGTGAAGGACTCGACCTGATCGACCGCATCCGCGCGCTCGACCCGACGCTGCCGGTGGTGGTGATGACCGCGTGGGGCAGTGTCGAGGGGGCGGTGACGGCGGTGCGCAAGGGTGCGCGCGACTACGTGCAGAAGCCCTGGGACAACGCCCGATTGCTGCAGACGCTGCGCACTCAGGTCGAACTGGGCCGCGCGCTGCGGGTGGGCCAGCGGCTGGAGCACGAGAATCGCCTGTTGCGTCGCGCGGGCGTCCCCGAGATGGTGGCGAACGCTCCCTCGATGCAGCCCGTGCTCGAGCTGATGCATCGCATCGGACCCAGCGAGGCGAACGTTCTCGTCACGGGTGAGCATGGCACGGGCAAGGAACTGGTCGCCCGTTGGCTCCATTCCGCCTCGGCTCGTTCGGGCCGCGCGCTCATCACGGTGAACGTCGGCGGGCTCGCCGAGACCGTGTTCGAGAGTGAGATGTTCGGTCACGTGAAGGGGGCCTTCACCGGCGCCCAGGGCGATCGTGCCGGACGATTCGAACTGGCCGACGGGGGCACGCTGTTCCTCGATGAGATCGCCAATGTCCCGCTCGCCCAACAGGCCAAGCTGCTGCGGGTGATCCAGACCGGGGAGTTCGAGCGCGTGGGTAGTTCGCGTTCGAGGCGTGTCGACGTGAGGTTGGTGTGCGCGACCAATGCCGACCTCGCCGCCGAGGTCGCGGCCGGACGGTTCCGCGAGGATCTGCTGTTCCGCATCAACACGGTCGAGATCGCGCTTCCCTCCCTGCGCGAGCGGCGCGAGGACATCGCCTCGCTCGCGGCGCTCTTCCTCAAACGCTACGCCCAGCGCTATCGGCGGCCACTCGAGCGATTCGAGGACGATGCGATCGGCTTGTTGCTCTCGCACCCTTGGCCCGGGAACGTGCGCGAGTTGGATCATGCCATCGAACGCGCGGTGCTCATGGCGCGCGAGCCGATCGTCCGCGCCAACGACCTCGGGCTGAGACGTGCGGATGGCCCGGCGCCGACGCTCGAGGACCTGACCCTCGATGAGGTCGAGCGCGTGCTCATCACCAAGGCCCTGCAGCGGCACGACGGCAACGTGAGTGAGGCGGCCAAGGCGCTGGGCCTCTCGCGCAGCGCCCTCTACCGGCGTCTCGAGCGCCACGGTCTCTGAGCGAATCGTGGCCGGCCCGCACGCCTCGCGCCCCGCGACTCCCCGTCGCCGACTCGCACCCGAGACGCGCATGTTGTGGCTCGCGCTGCTGGGCGGGGCCCCGGCTGTCGCCATGGCCGTCTGGGCTTTGTGGCGTCCGCCGTTCGATCCGCTGCTGAGGTGGACGCTGCTGCTGGTCATCCTCGGATTCTGGTGGGGGTTCGCGCTCTCGGTTCGCGAGCGATTCATGCGGCCGATGCAGACGCTCTCGAACCTGCTGGCGGCGATGCGAGAGGGTGACACTTCGATCCGCGCCCGAGGCGCCGACACCGAGAGTGCGCTGGGGCTCGCGATGTGGGAGGTCAACGCGCTCACCGACACCGTGGGTCGCCAGCGATTGGACGCGGTGGAGGCGACGGCGCTCCTCGCACGCGTCATGGACTCGATCGATGTCGCGGTGTTCGCATTCGATCCTGCGCACAAGCTGCGATTGATGAATCGCGAGGCCGAGGTCCTGCTCGGCATGCCGGCCGAGCGCGCCCTCGGCCGCGACGCCGCATCGCTCGGACTCGGAGATGCGCTGGGCGGCGAGACCCCACGGCTCGCCGAGCTGACGCTGCCCGGCCGCACCGGGCGCTGGGAGCTGCGCCGCGGTCGCTATCGCCACGATGGTCGTCCGCACGATCTGATCGTGCTCTCGGATCTCTCACGAGCGCTGCGAGAGGAGGAGCGGCAGGCGTGGCAGCGTCTGATCCGCGTGCTCTCGCACGAGATCAACAACTCGTTGGCACCGATCCAGAGTCTGGCGGGCAGCCTGCAGACGCTGATCGAGCGCGGCCCTCGCACTCCGGAGGAGTCCGTGAGCGTGATGAACGGACTCTCGGTGATCGAGTCGCGGGCCCAGGCGCTCGGACGCTTCATGCATGCCTACGCCCGGCTCGCCCGGCTGCCGGCCCCGCGGCGCACCGCCGTGCCGGTGGAGGCGTGGGTCAGGCGCGTGGCGGCGCTCGAGACGCGCATGCCGGTGCAGGTGGCCGGGGGGCCCGACGCCACGCTGCAGGCCGATGCCGATCAACTCGAGCAGATGCTGATCAATCTCGTGCAGAACGCAGCCGACGCCGCGCTCGAGACGCGGGGGGACGTGGCGATCCACTGGTCGCTTGGCAACGGCGTGCTCGAGTTGCGCATCGAGGACGATGGTCCGGGTCTCTCGGACACCGCCAACCTCTTCGTTCCGTTCTTCACCACCAAGGAGGACGGCACCGGCATCGGATTGGCGCTGAGCCGGCAGATCGCCGAGGCGCACGGCGGCTCGCTGTCGCTCGAGAACCGTGGCCTCGTCCGCGGCTGTGTGGCGAAGGTGCGGCTGCCGGTTTCAGCCTAGCGCTTGGCCGCCGCGATCTCCGCGCGCAGGTCGTGCGGCAGCTTGGGCGCGCCGAGCAGTTCGCGATAGAGCGCCCAGCGCTTCTGCGGTTGGTCGGCCGTGCCGCCTCGGGCCTCGAGCCACTCCATCACGAGCTTCTTGCCGAGTCCGTAGTTCACGACGTAGCTCCGGTAGTTCTCGGCGAAGCGCACCGTCCGATCGGCCTGCTCGGGCGGGCGGAGCCCATAGCGCACGACGGCGGCGAGCGCCTCGTCTCGCGTGCGGCGGCCATCGAGGTACTCGCGCGCATTGTCGATGGTCCAGCCGCTGAGCGAGTCCCTCGCGGCGCTCAACTCGCGATTCCGTGCGTGGAGCGACGTATCGAGGCCGGCCAGTGGGTAGAGCACGCGCTTCTCGAAGGCGGCGCGTTCGCCACCCGGGAACGCCACTTCAAGGGCGGCGACGGCGGTGCCCTCGGCGATCGGGCCGAGCGGTGAGCGCAGCGGGTAGACGGTGAACTCGACCCAGCCGCGCTTGCGCACGAGTTCGGTCTCGAACTGCACCCCATACACGTGGTGACCGGGATAGCCCTCGTGACAGGCGAGGTCGAGGAAGCGGTCCACATGGAGCGGGAACGTGGTGTTGACCTGGATGAGGCTGCGATGGCCGCCCTGGTACCAGTTGTAGGCGCCCCACGGCACGTGCTTCACGTACTCGACGGTGAACGATTCGTCCGCGGGCAGCTCCATGTGCTCGCGCGTGCGGCGTCGGCACTCGGCGAGGGCCGCGCGCATCAAGGTGTCCACGCGCGCCGCCGGGACGTGCAGGCGCTCCTCGAACGCCTTGGCACGAGCATGGAGCGGGCCCGGCCCGGGGAGCAGCGCCTCGATGCGGGCGAGAGCAGCGGCGTACACCGAGTCGGGTCGCGCCGGCGCGGTCATGTCGTAGAGCGCGAGCGCCTCCTCATCGAACGTCATCGCCTCGCCGCCCAACAAGCGCGCGTGACGCGATGGCGCCGAGCTGACGCCTCAGGAAGCTGTGCCGTGATCGCGTCAACGCATCCCACCCGGCGGGAGCCTGCTGGCCCAGCACGCCTCGCAGTGAGTCGGCGACCTGCGTGATCGCCACGGGCGAGAGCGAATCGGCCATCGCCATCGCCTT
>JAYWEM010000085.1:0-9954 GCA_043779265.1 bacterium
TCACCACGGAACGCGTCCCCGCGATGCGGAACGCGCGATGCAGGCCGAGCGCTCCCTCGCCGACGGCAAGCGGACCGACGCCCGTCTCGCAGGCCGAGAGCACGGCGCACTCCACGTCCCCCAAGTCGAGACTCACGATCTCCTCGGCGGTCAGGATGCCATCATCACCCTCGGAGCTTCCGAGATTGGCACCGGCGAACGCCAACCCGGCATGTCCGTCGAGAAGCAGGCGGTCGTGGCTGCGCTCGGGCGACGGCCGCTTCGCGGACGGCCGCACCAGTCGACCCACGCCACGCGTACCCGCATCGGAGGATTCGCAAGAGTCCCTCAGCACGAAAGCATGCGTGGCGAGATGTAGGAACTTCTGCCGGGGCGCTTGCGTCACGAAGCGGGACTCGGTGGCCTCCTGACCCATCAACAGGGACACGGACTCCGTCGCTCCTGCCAATGCGCGCGCCACACCGAGTGCCTCCGGCCCCGACTCCGGCAGCGCCGCGAACACGATGTCGGACAGCGAGGCGCAGTCACCGCTGCCGGGGCGGGGTGCCGCCACACCGAAGTCGGCATCACCGACGACGAGCGCCGAGGCGCTCGAGCTCGGGCTCGTGACGGCGATCAACTCGCGCTCGCAGGCTCGCACCACGATCGGCGGTCCGGACTCGATCGCATAGCGCCCGGGCTGCGAAGTCAGCGCGGTGAGTGGGAAGCGGGCGATCGCCTGATCGGGAACGACATGGACACGTCTCGCGACGCCGATCGCGGCGCGAAGCGGTGTCCACAGCAGCGCCGTCACCTGATCGGCCGCGCGCCACGCTCGCGATACCGCCGCCGTGTCGCCGCGCGCAGGGGCACGCCCCACCTCCAGGCGCAGGCGTTCGATGGCGGCCTCGATGCGATCCGCCGGGCCGAGCGCCACCGCCCGGACCACCCGGTCCGGTGCCTGGACGAACGCCGAATAGACCGCCGCGTCGCCCGATCCGTGTCGCCAGTAGCCGACCAGCGCATCGCCGATCGGAACCGCCGCCCGCACCGAAGGGCCCGAGATCGTGTCGGACGCCGCGCTGGCGGCGAAGACCGGGTCGGCCGAGGCCAGCGCCCGCTCGGCGGCTTCCATGCCCCGGCGGAGCGCGGCGAGGACGGAGGGGTCGGAGGCCGCCGTGTCGCGCGCCGCACGCACCCAGTAGCGGGCGAACGCACCGCGGGCGTCTTCGAGCGTCTCGGCGTGCGTGCGCATCGCGGAGTCGGGGCGCGTCGCCAACCGGCGGCGACGGCCCGCCGCATCGAGCACGCGCATCCGGACATCGATGACGCGGTCCCAGACGTCCGTCACCAGGGAGTCGAGGGGCGGCTCCGAGCTCACGACGCGGATCGCGTCGCCAAGACCCGTCTCGACCAGGTTCCCCGACGCGATCGCCTCACGCTCCGAGAACTCCCGGGCGGAGACGCGCTCGATGGATCGAAGCACATCCACCGCCGCCAACGCATGGCGAACCGCAGCCGCGCGCTGTCCCCGTGCTGCCGCCAGGGCCGATCGCACACGATGCAACTCGGCGGACCTCGGGTTGGACTCGGAGAGAACACGACGGAACACGCTGGAGGCCGAATCCACCTGCGACTCGGCCTCTTCGAGGGCACCTCGCGCGAGGAGTCGGCGCGCCAGCGTGAGGCGCGCCCCCGCCGTGTGCACGTTGTGCGGTCCCAGAGTCTCGATCGAGCTGAGCAACAAGGATCGCCGGGCCTCCTCCGCTCCGGCCGACTCGGGCGAGCGCTCGAGGATCTGCGCCAGGACCGAGCGAGCCGTCCAGGATCGCTCATTGTCGCGACCGAGCAGCGAATCCAGCGTGTGCGAGGCGCGACGGGCCAGCGCCAGCGCGGCGACGATGTCGCCATCGCGAGCGCGCTGCCCCGCGAGCTTCGCGGCGGCGGTGGCGGTCTCGCGATGCGCGTCGCCGAACTGACGTCGATGCCCTTCGTGAACCACTTCGAGTGCCTCGCGAGCCGAACGATGGTCGCCGAGCTCCTGATGCAGCTCGGCGAGCCCCATCCTGACTCGAAGCGCGTACGACGTACCGGCCTCACCCCGAGCTTTCAGAGAATCCACCGCCTGTTCCCACAGCCGCCGTGCCTCCAACGGCCGTCCCTGTGACGCGCGCGTGTGCGCCAGACCATCGAGCGCGTAGGGCAATTGCCAGCTGCCCAGCCGCTGATAGATGCGGACGGCCTGCGCGTAGAAGTCGGCGGCGCCCTCGAAGTCGCTGCGCCGATGCCGTGCCGTGGCGATGTTCGCAAGGCTCTGCGCGACGTCCGCATGGAGCGGGGGCAGGAACCGGCGACGCATCGCCAGCCCATGCCACCACAGCGATTCGGCCAAGGCGGTCTCGCCGACCACGAGTTGCGTGCTGGCGAGCCCGTTCAGCGCGGACGCGATCGCCACCGTGTCCGGGCGGGCCATCGATTCGAGCGAGCGGATCGCGACCTTGAGCGACTCGATCGCCGCGGCATAGCGGCCGAGGGTGTAGAGCGATTCCGACTGCCGCACGAGGTGCTGGGAAGCCAGCACCGTGTCGGGACGAGGCCCGTTCATGAGCGCTGCCCGAGCCGCGGCATACGAGGCGGCGGCCTCATCCAGCCGCCGATGCGCGTGCAGCACATCGCCGCGGTGCTGGTGGAGTTGCGGCACATCATCATGCCGGGCCAGTCGCAGCCCGATCGACAACGCCGAGTCCGCCAGCGCGAGCGCGATCGGCTCGCGGATGCGGGGCACCGCTCGTCGCGTGCGGCCCTGCTGGCGGACCGCCTCGAACCACAGGGCGGAGTCCCGGGCCTCGATTGCCCGAGCCGCGATGAGGGCCGCCAGCGAGTCCGAGAACGCGAGGCGGCCCGCGGCGAGCGCCTCGCGAGCGGGTGCGAGCAGGGTGTCCGCGCTCTCGACGAGCGGCGAACGCACCGACGAGCGTTCGACTGCGCCCATGCACGCGAAGGCGACGGCGGCGCACAGAACGACTCGGCGAGCGCGGCCCGGCATCCGCATCAGGTCGGGAACCGGATCACCATCGTCGTTCCCTGACCCGGCGCGCTCTGTCGGATCGCGATGCGGCCTGCGTGGTACTCCTCGACGACGCGCCTCGAGAGCGCGAGCCCCAGTCCCCAGCCGCGGCGCTTGGTGGTGTAGCCGGGCTCGAAGGCGCGGCGCTGCTCCTGCGGCGACATGCCGCGGCCGTTGTCGGTGACGAGGATCTCGACCTCCTCGGTCTCGCCGCGCCGTTCCACCACGACCTCGATGACGCCCTGCTCCTTGTCGAGCGCGGTCACCGCGTTGCTGATCAGGTTCTCGACCGCCCACTCGAGCAACTCGCGATTCAAGTTGATCGGAGGGACCTCGCCGTAGCGTTCGCGGATCTCGGCGCGATGGCGCTGCGGCATGCGGCGCCGCACATACTGCACCGCTTCTCGGACGACCGGCGTCACATCCTGCAGCTGGAGCTGTGGGGCCGAGCCGATGTGGCTGAATCGCTGTGCCACTTTGGACAGGCGCTCGACGTCGCGCTCCATCTCGTCGATCGTCTCCACCAGTTCGCCTCGCTCGATGCTGACCGCAGGGCCCTCCGGCGCGCGCTCCACGTGGCCGCGCAGAAGTTCGGTCCAACCGAGCAGACTCGAGAGCGGCGTGCCCAGCTGATGCGCCGTCTCCTTGGCCATCCCGACCCATATCGTGCGCTTCTCCGCGGCGCGAATCGAGGCGAGACCCGAGAGGCCGAGCAGCACGAGCAACCCGGTGCCGCCGATCGCGAGGAACGGCATCCACTGCAACTGGACGAGCACAGTCGGGTGACCGTAGTGGACGAATCCGAGGTGAACCGAATCCGGGCGCGTCTGCCACATCGGGATCGGCTCGTTCTGCCGATCCAACTCGGCGATGCGCTCCTGGACCTTCCCGATCCGCTCGGCGACCGCAGGGGTGACCACGAGGCCCGCCGCGACACTGTCGATCGCATCGGGCGGCACTTGCGACGTGGGCACGCCCACATTCTGCCAGGCACGAGGCGTCCCCGTGGTGTCGGTGAGCACGATCGGGAACTCGATGTTGCGGAGCACGTCGGCGAGCAGCAATCGCAGATCGGGGTCGAACGTCGCCGGGATCGAGGCCTCGGCGCAGAAACGTGCGAGCACGCGCGAGGTGGTCGAGACCTCCCGCGACAACCGCTGCACCATCTGCTGCGTGAACAGGAACACGCCGACGACGAGCAGACTGCCGCCCACGAACAGGCTCGCCTTGATGAACGGCTTGGCGCGGGTGGAACTGGGCAGCGGCGGATTCAAGCGGTAGGCGCTCCCAGTGGGTGCGTCGGACGAGTCGCGCGCGAACGATCGGGGGACCGTCGGCGTTCGGAGGGAACCCGATTCCCCAGAGTGGCGCAACCGGCCCGGACGGCCTGATCCGACCGACAACTCGGCCGTATCTCAGGGTGGACCCGGCTGATAGACTGCTGGCCGTCCTTCGAGGGAGTAGCCGTGCCCATCCGACCCGCCCGACTCGCCTTGGCGTCCTGGCTTTGCCTTGCCATCGCCACCATCAGCGCGACGCGAGCAACTGCGTCCGTCGACTCGATCCGGCTTGAGGAGATCGGCTTCTCCTGCATCGGCGGAGCGACGGCCTTCATCGAGATCGCGCCCACGGCCGGCGGTCAGACCTTCGAGCCCGGACTCTTCCTCGGGATCACCAACTCGATTGGCGACTCGACGTCGGTGCAGTTGAACTTCGGCGCCGCCACGGGCAGCCCGTGGCTCGAGGGCACGAGTTGGCTTCTGGCCGGCAGCCAGTTCACGCTGAACACCGGCGTCGCTCGCGATGGCCCGCTCGGCAGTCTCGATGTGACGGGCGGCTCGCTGACGCTGTTCACTTTCGGACCGGATGACGAGCCACGGATCATCGACCGGTTCGTCTGGGGCAACGCGCCCGGGCTCCCTCGTGCACCGTATCGCCGCCAGAGCCTGCAGCGAGTGGGCTCGGGGTTCACGGTCCAGAGCCATCCGACTCCGACGCCTTCCAGCGGGCCGCCTCCCGGCGGAGTCAACTGCTACGGCTACGAGCCCCACACGTCGTGGCGAATCGACGAGGCTCTGTTCGGTTGCGAGAGCGCGATCAAGGGCGTTCGGTTCGTCGAGCTGCTCTGCACGGCGAGTGGACGGACCGACCCCAACCTCAGGCTGAACATCATGCGGGCGGACGGCGGCCGGATCTCGCAAGTGGCGCTGTTCGGTTCGACCGCGGGGCAGTCCGTCGCGGCAGGCGAGCGAGTGCTCGGTGCGACCGCCTTGTTCCAGTCGTCCGTCGGACTGATGGCCGATTTCGCGCTTCCCGTTGCTTTCGATTCGACCGGAGGCGTGCTCGAGCTGGTGCTCCCGAACGCCGCGGGCGACTCGACCACCGTGATCGATCGCGTCGAGTACGGCTCGTTCATCTCGCAGCCGCGACCGCGCCCGGGCTACTCGCTCCATCGGCAGGTGGGCGGAGGACTCCTGGAAGGGCTGCCGACTCCGGTCAATCGAGCCGGCATCGGCGCTGGACTCACGGCCTGCTTCGCAAGCGTGACGGTGGGTCATGCGTGGCGGATCGAGGAGTTCGGCCTCGGCTGCCGGGTCGCCTCCACCGAATCGTGGTTCATCGAGATCCGGTCGTTGTTGAACGCGCAGCCCGGAGTCGAGGAGCTCGGCCTCCGAGTCCGCGATCGCGATGGAGCGGTGATCGCCGACGTTCCCTCGCTGCTCGGGAGTGCGGTCCGCGAATTCAACGAGGGCCAGCGATTCCTGATCGGTCCAGCGGGCTTCGAGGTGGCCGCCGGCCTGCAGCCGGATCGTCTCTTCGCGACCACGCCGGATGGGGTCGGCGGTTCTCTCGAGCTCTATCTCAGCGACCCCACACGCCCCGACACGGTGATCCATGCACTGCGATATGGCAGCGTGGCCGGGAGCTTTGGCCCCGCCCCCGCACTCGGCAGCAGTCTGGAGGCGATCGGCGCCGACTCGTTCGGCCTGAGAGCAGTTGCCGCACCCATGAACTCGGTGCAGGCCGTGGCCACAACCGAGTGCTTCAGTGGACAGACGCGCGATGGCCTCCGTATCGGTGAGCTCGGCGTCTCGTGTGGGGATGGTCGTCCGGGCGTCTGGTTCGTGGAACTCGTCTGCCTGTCCCCCGAGACCTTCATCGATGACCGGATGAGGCTGACGTGGTACTCGCGGACCGGTGCTCTCATCACCACACTCCCGGCACTCCTGGCCAATCGGTCGGGTCAACGGCTGCTGTCGGGGAACCGCCTGCTGGTGGGCCCGAGCACGCTCGCCAGCCTGGGCGCGATCCCCGATCAGGCGCGGATCGCGACACCGGACTCCATCGCCGGTCGTGTCGTGTTCTCGCGGCTTCGGCCCGATGGTTCGGACGCGGTGCTGAGTGAGATCCGCTATGGTGACCCGACTCCGCTTCCGTTCGGCGCGAGTCTCGTGCGCGCCGAAGACAGCACGAATGTCCTCGAGCCCCAGCCGACACCACAGAACTCCGTAGGCAGCGTCGCGACTCAGGGTGGTTGTTTCGGCATGCGGACGCGAGGCCCCATCGCGCTGCGTCAGATGGCGACACGCTGCCTCTCGGGCGCGCCTGCATCGTTCGTCGAAGTCCTCATCGAGGAATCCCAGCGTATCCCTCCGAACCTGGGATTGATCGTGCAAGGTGCGAGCGGCTCCGAACTCGGCGACGTCCCCCTCTTCCCCGGGTTCGAGGGGCGATTTCTGGTCGCAGGTTCGAGATTCCTCGTGGCATCGGCTGGCTTCGATCGATCGGGAGGTCTGGCACGAGACGGCGAGCTTCCCTTCGAACTGGATCCTGTGGGCGGCTCGCTCGTCCTTTATGAACGCATCGGCACCCCCCCGGTTCGTTCGACCATCCACCGCTTGAGCTACGGAGGCTCCGCATCGCCTGCACCCGGGCCCGGCTCGAGCCTCGTGAGAACGACGGGCGAGACCTTCGTGCTCGACCACCGGCCACGTCCGCGTAATCTCCTCGGTGCCACAAGCGGAGCACCCTGCTGGTCACCGACGGACTCGACCGTGCGGATCGCGGAGATCGGCCTCGCGTGTTTCCTCGGCGCATTCGATGTCAGCTTCGTCGAAGTGCAGTCGCTCGACCCACTCGCGGTGTTGGACAGTGCGCTCTGGATCCGGATCCTCGATGGGAACGGAATCACGCTCGCGTCGCGGCCACTGGTGAGCTCGGCGCTTCACGATCGACCATGGGGCGCGAACGCACGGCTTCTTGCGGCCAATGCGGGGTTCGCCGCGGCGGCGAGCTTCTCCCCGGATGTGGTCCTGAGCCGAAGTCCGGCCAGCGACTCCGGCGAAGTGCATCTGCTCTGGCGTGCGGCCGGTGAATCGAGCGAGACACTCATCGACTCCTGGCGTTACGGAGGCTCAATGGGCTCGCCGCTCCCATTGCCCGGCGGAGCGCTCGTTCGGCTCGCCTCCGGCGTGCGCACGACGTCTCGCAGCTCGACTCCTGAGCGACTGAACGGCCAGATTGCCAGCGGCCCCTGCTTCGCCTATCAGCGTCCGTACTCCATCGTGCTTCAACAACTCGGGCTCCGCTGCAGCGATGGGAGCGTGTCGACGCAGTACGCCGAGATCCGGGCGCTCGGTGCACTTCGACTGGACCCAGGCGTCGGAGTGCAGTTCTTCGATGGCGCCGGCGTGTCGCTTGGGGACGAGCCCCGCATCTTCGCGGACCGTGCCTGGCAGTACTCGCCCGCCAACACGTCGTTCCTCTTCGGCACGCCCTCGAGCGAAGCGAACGCGCTACCGGACCGGCCGCTTCCTGCGGTGCTCGACACCTCGGCGGGCAGCGTGCTCGTGTACCACGAAGATCCGGAGGAGGGCCGGGTCGCGCTCGGTCGGTGGTTCTATGGCCAGATCGGATCATCGGTCATCCGACCCGCGCCCGGGCTCGCGCTCGAGCGAGATGGCGCGGGCAAGCTCGTCATGGCGCGCGCGATGCCACGGCGTTTCCACGGGATCGCATGGTCCGTTCCCCTCTGTCATGAGTCGATCGCACCGGCCGTGCAGATCACCGAGATGTCGCTGGGTTGCGCGTACGAGCCTCTCGACGGCCGCGGCCGTTTCGTCGAACTGCGGAACTCGGGCGCCACGGCCCTTCCCTTGAACGCGTTCGAGCTCGAACTTGGACGGAACGAGACACTCGAGTGGGTGCCGATCGACGCGCTCGCGGGTGGCGGCGTCATCCCCGGTGGTGGAACGTGGCTCATCGCAAGTCCGGCGTTCGAGGGGACGATCGGCCTGCGACCGGACGCGACATCATTGCGATACGTCCCCGAGCGCTCCTGGCGTGCACGTCTGTTCTGGACTCAGCACGCTCGCTACTCACCGATGGTGGTCGATCGCATGGCCATCGCGTTGGCACTCGATGGTCGGCTGTACCCCGAGGTCCCCTACGGCTCGAGCCTCGAGCGAGTGGACGGGGATTCGCTCCGCACACGCGCTCTTCCCGGCCCGCGAGCGTCGAATGGGGACTCGCTGATGCAGGTGAACTCCTGCCTCGGCGCCTCAGCGCCCTCGGCTCCGGTCTCGATTGCACAGTTCTCGCCCGGGTGCTTCGGATGCGGGCCCGAGAGCGCGTTCTTGGAACTGACGTATCCTCAGGGCACGGGTACGGACCAGGTTCGAATCCGCACGCAGGACCGAGATGGCGCGGTGCTCAGTGAGATCGAAAGCCCTTGGGGCACGCCAGGTTCGCCGGCACCGGGACCGGGCCCATCGAGTGGTGCCCCCTATCGCTGGCTCGTCGGCGCCCCTGGATTCCGTGACAGCATGCTCTATGCGCCACAGATCGAGCTGCCGTTCACACTGGACGCGGGCGGCGGCACGATCACCCTCTACGAACCGGGAACGCCCGAACGCATCCACGTTCAACTGCCCTTCGGACCCATCGCGCCGTCAGCGGGAGTCCAGCGAGAGGCCCGGAGCCAACTGGGCCGGTGGCCGCGACCCTACGCCCCGGTCGAGCGGATCTTCCCGGAGAATCGGACGCTCGACTACTCCTTGAGCGGCTACGGCGAAGAGCTCGCGTACTACGTCAGGCCGGCCGTCGCGGGCGCCTCCTGCGCCGATGGGGATCCCACGCTCCGCTACGTGATGCTGAGCGCCCTCACTCACTCCACCTGCCATCACTCCTACTGCTACATCGACACCGAGCCGCCTCGAGCGGGACGGGTCCGCACGCTCGATGTGAGCGGCGCGGCGCTCGACTCCGCCGAGTTCGGTCCGCACCTGACCGGGCCGTCGCCCCCGCCCGCTGGGGGCTCTTGGGGCTACACGGGCTCGCTCTATCCCTTGTTCGCTTCCGGCGCCATGCTCACGTCGCTCGGGATCGATCCGATCCAGGTCGCACCACGATTGGACGATCGAGGGGGCACGGTTCAATTCGTTATGCTGGACCGAGCGGGCCGTGCGCTCAGGACCCTTTCGAGCGTCGACTACGTGGCACCCGGCACCGATCCCACCCGACCCAAGGCGTTCTTCGACTCGGGCTGGCCGCCGTTCCTGCACCTGCCTCTCGGCACGCCGGCCCCCACATGCCCGCCCTGCGCATCGCACAGCCGCCGGCTCGCCGGCCAGTCGCCTTCGACCGCAGTCCATCTCGACACCACGGTCGTGCTTCCCTCAGGCGCCAGTCGGCGAGTGTACGTCGATGGGCCCACGGGCCGCATGGGAGTTCACATGAGGAGTCGTGACGGAGCTCGCTTCGCGGAGTACTCGACCACTCGCTTCCAGTGGGTCGGAGGTGCCGAGGGGGCGCCGGCACGGATCCGAGCACGGCTCGCGCTCCAGGGATCCGTCCGGTTCAGGCGCTCGGCCACGGGGTTCGATCAGTCGCACTTCCAGCTGACCGCG
>JAYWEM010000086.1:0-4201 GCA_043779265.1 bacterium
CGCGCCGTCGACGATGGTCCACTCACGCTGCGCGGAAAGTCGGCGCAGCTGCCCATCGAACACGACCTCGAGCACCTCGCGCCCGCGATCGGTGTGGACCTCGACGATGAGTCCCTCGCCGAAGACCGGATGATGGAGCCGTTGGCCCACCTGATAGTGGTCGTCGGTCAGTTCCACAGATCGAACTCCGCGAGGTGCTCTGGTGCGTGGACCGTGGCCCCCGTGCGCTCACGCAGCAGGCCCGCCAGCACATCCATCGGGCCCGGCTCGCCATGCACAAGGAAGATCGTGGCCGGCATCGGATCGAGTCTCAGCACCCAGTCGATCGACTCCGACTGGTCGGCGTGGGCGCTGAAGCCATCCAGGCTGCTGATCTCGGCGCGCACGGTGACCGCCTCGCCGAACACGTTCACCTTCTCGGCGCCGTCGCGGAGCCGCCTGCCGAGCGTGCCCTCCGCCTGATAGCCCACGAACAGGATCGTGTTGCGTGAATCCCCCAGGGAATGGATCAGGTGGTGCAGAACGCGACCACCCTCGCACATCCCCGAGGCCGAGATGATGATGCACGGCTCGTCGCCTGCGTTGAGCGCCTTGGACTCGTCCACGCTCGAGACATAGCGCAGCCGGTCGAAACCGAACGGCTCGCGCCCGTCCTCCGAGAACTGCTTCGCCGTCTCGGCATCGAAGCACTCCGGATGCCGCACGAACACCGCGGTCGCCTCGCGCGCCATCGGGCTGTCGACGTAGATGGGCACCGACGGGATGCGCCCCTCCTCGGTCAAACGATGCAGGAACGCGACGAGTTCCTGGGTGCGTCCGACCGCGAAGGCCGGCACGATCAAGCGGCCACCGCGCTCGATGGTGCGCTTCACCGCGGCGATGAGATCGCGCTCGGTGTCGTCATCCGGCGAGTGGTGGCGATCCCCGTACGTGCTCTCCATGACGAGCACATCGCATCCTCCCGGAGGCACGACCGGGTCGCGCAGGATCGGGCGCCCGGGACGACCGAGGTCGCCGCCCATGAGCACTGTCTTGGTCGTCCCTGCCGCCTTCAGCGTGAAGCGGACCATGGCCGAGCCGAGGATGTGCCCGGCATCGAAGTACTCGGCCGTCACGCCCTCGAACAGCGGCCAGGGCTCGCCGTAGGCATGCGACTCGAACGAGGTGAACGTGGCGTTCACATCCTCCTGCGTGAACAGGAGCTTGCGCTCGGGTCGCCCCCGATGACGCTTGTTCACATGCTCGATGTCGCGCTGCATCAGCCGCGCACTGTCCGCGAGCATGACCTGAGCCAGGTCGGCGGTCGCGGGCGTCAGCGTGATCGGGCCCCGAAAACCCTGCGAGACGAGCGTCGGCACATTACCGATGTGATCGATGTGCGCATGCGTGATCACCACGGCATCGAGGGATCCGGGTTCGAAGTCGAACGTCCGGTTGATGCGGTCGGAAGCGTCGCGGCGCCCCTGCGAGAGCCCGCAGTCCACCAGCCATCGGCGGTCGCCGAGGCGAAGCAGATGACGTGACCCGGTGACCGTGCGAGCGGCCCCGTGGAAGGCGATGGAGAGCGGAGGCAGGGACATGTCAGTAGGCCATGTAGAGGATCACCCCGACCGAAGCCTGCAGGTCGTGGTTCACCTTGCCGTCGTGGAAGACCGCCTGGTACCGGGTGCCGATGTCGTAGGCCCAGGAGCGGAAGAAGAAGCGCTCGACTCCCGCACCGGCGCTCAGATAGAAGCCGTCGCCGGCGATCGGGTACTGGATCTCGACGGTCGAGAGGCGCGACGAGATCTGAGCCAGTCCGAGGCCGACGTTCAGGTGCTTGACCGTCTTCGAGCGCGTGTCGAAGAACTGATAGAAGTCGACTCCAGCGGTGACCATGTGCAGCCGCTCGCGCTTGGCCGAGTCCTCGAGCGCCGAGAACGCCGTCTGCGCGCTGGAGGGATCGCGCGCCTCGAGCCGCTGGTTCTCGAACGACAGCCCGAGGCCGCGCTCGTACCGCATGCGATAGCGAAGGCGCACGGACAAGCCGGGGCCCGAGCCGAACTCGTCGCCGAGCGCTCCCGACTTGAGCATCGAACCGTACTGTCCCTGCATCCCGATGCCCACCTGACCGGCGCGCGGCAGCACCAGACTCGAGGCCGCCTCGGCCCCGCTCGCCAGCGATAGCCCCAGCAGGACCGCCATCACCATCCACCCACCGACTCGACTCATCACCATCCTCCACGACTCCCGATCGCGTGCCCGCGCGCCCTATGCGCGCGGGTGGAACTGCCGATGCACCTCGCGCAGATAGCCGCGGTCGAGGTGCGTGTAAATCGCCGTTGTGGTCACCGAAGCGTGGCCGAGCAACTCCTGCACGACCCGCAGATCCGCGCCGCCCATCAACAGATGCGTCGCGAACGAATGCCGCAGCGCGTGCGGGTGCACGCGTGCCGTGACCCCTGCGCGCCGACCATGGCCCCGCAGGATCTTCCACCATCCCATGCGCGAGAGCGGGCCGCCACGCGCATTGCAGAAGATGCGCTCATGCCGCGCGCGCGCGGCGAGTTGCGGACGACCGCGCTCCAGCCACTGGGACAGGGCGCGCGCCGCCGATCGGCCGAACGGGACGACACGCTGCTTGTCGCCCTTGCCGATGACGCTCACCGAGAGGTCGCGCAGATCCACCGCATTGCGCTCGAGTCCGACGAGTTCGGAGACGCGAAGTCCACTGGCATAGGCCAGCTCGAGCAGCGCGCGATCGCGCAACGCGAGGGCCCCCTCCCCTTCGGGCGAGGCCAGCAGGAGCTCGAGGTCCTCCACCGAGAGCGCATGCGGCAGCTTCCGCTCGCGGCGTGGCGGCGGCAGCAGCGCCGCGGCATCGTCCTCGCACTCGCCGGCGCGGGTGAGCCACGAGTGGAATCCGCGCAGCGTCGAGCGGCGCCGCGCCACGGTCGCCCCGGCTCGTCCGTCCCGATGCAGCGACGCGAAGTAGCCGTCGACGAACGTGGTCGTCGCCTCACGCCAGGAGCCCAGTCGGTGGCCCCCGGCGAACAGGGAGTAGTGCTTGAGGTCGCGCTGATACGCGTCGAGCGTCCGAGGCGACAGCCGCCGAGCGCGGCGCAGTTCATCCAGCCAGCCCTCGATCGCAGGGGCCAGTGCCGCGGGGATGGCGAGCGCCGAGGGCTTGCCGCTCATGCCGCCCCCTCTCGCTTCGCGAGATGCTCGCTCACGCGCTCGGCGAGCGCCCGCGGCACGCCGGCACGCTCGGCGATCGCCTCGGAGGATGCCTCGCGGAGCGCGGCGACCGAGCCGAAGGCCTTGAGCATCGCGGCACGCCTCGCCGGCCCGACGCCCGGCACCGCGTCGAGTGCGCTTCCGATCCGTGAGCGCGATCGAAGCGAGCGGTGATAGTCGAGGCCGAATCGATGCGCCTCGTCGCGCAGCCGTTGCAGCGCGCGCAGAGCCTGCGAGCGCCGCGGCAGCCGAAGATCCGGTAGCCCTTCGCGGACGATGAGTTCCTCTCGCTTGGCCAGGGCGACCATCGACACGGGCGCCGTCGCCACCGGCTCGATCGATGAGCGTGCCGCGGCCAGTTGCCCCGCTCCGCCGTCGATCACGACGAGATCCGGACGTGGCAGTTCGCCTGACTCCACCCGCGTCCAGTAGCGAGCCACGGCCTCGCCGATCATCGCGAAGTCATCGGGGCCCCGCGTGCGCATGCGCATCCGGCGATAGAGTGAGCGGCGCGGACGTCCGTCCTCGGACGCGACGACGGCGGCCACCGCGCTGTCGGCTCCCGAGTTGGAGATGTCGAAACACACCATCAGATGGGGCGGTGTCGGCAGTGCCAACGCGCGCTGAAGCTCCTGGGTCGCGACCGAGAAGCGCACGCGGCGGCCGGCCGAGCGAGCCTGGCTCTGCTCGAGGGCGTGCGCGGCATTGCGCTCGGCGATGCGGATCAGCCGGGCGGAACGGCCGCGCAGCGGCACGCGCATCTCGACTCGGTGACCCGCGCGTTCCGACATCGCCTCGATCAGCGCGACGTGCGCCTCGGGCAGCGCGGGCACCAGCACCCGCCGCGGCAGGTCGCGCTGCGCCAACGCGTGCTGCGTGACCCACGCCTCGACCACGTCGCCATCCCCCAATCCCTCGGCGCCCTCGAGGATGCGCGTCTCCTTGCCCACGACGCGGCCGCCTCGCACGCGCACCGTGGCGATCG
>JAYWEM010000087.1:0-9931 GCA_043779265.1 bacterium
GCCGGATGCGGCGACGCGGCGCACTGCTTCCACCACCAGGCCGCGCTGCGCGGGCACGACGGCCCGCTCGAGGGAGGCGGGGGCGGCGGCGGCGGCGGCGTCGTGTCGCAGGAGGCCACCGAGACCGTGCGCTCGCAGGTGAAGAACAGGCCGTTGTCGCCGTCGAACAACCGCACCCGATAGGTGCCGGGCGCACTCACGCTGATGCAGCGCGACGAGCCGAGCAAGACGCCGCCGGGCCCGGTCCACGTCCACTCGCTGGTCCCCTCCGCAGCGCAGAGTTCGACCGACTGCCCGGCGCACATCGAATCCGGGCCGCTCACCGTGCACTGGGCCGAAGCCGCCGTGGGCGCCGCCGCGCACAGGACGATGGCCGCTGCTACTTTGAACGCGCCTCGCATGATCGCCTCCCGAAGGGTCCGTGGCCGCGTGGACCCCACACGCGGCACCTCCCGCGACCCGACCCATGCGGCGCTCTGCCCAAGCGCCTCGACTGGAGGACCGTGCCCGCCCCGGACCCGAAGGTGGACGACGCTTCAGCTACGGAAGATTCGCGCCAATCGAGCGACTGGGCGCTCTCGCTCACGCTCGGCCGCGCGCTTCGCACGCCGCCTTCGCACGCCGGGTGACGGCACCCGGCCGATGGCCCCGACGACTCGTGCTGCGCGCTCGGCGCTGCGTGTTCTCGCGCAGTGCGGGATTCAGCGCGTTCCGCGCGCCTCGCGCGATGCAAGGCCAGGGCATGCGAAGGGCGGCGCCTCGCGAGGTGGCGCCGCCCGGGTTCGCGCTTGCGGGACTTCAGTGCGAGTCGCCGCCGTGACCGCCGTGACCGTCCATGCTGCGACGGATCTCGACCTTCCGGCCCTTCATTCCGCCGTCACCGTGGCCACCTTGCTGATGCAGTTCCTTCATCTTCTTCTGCTGCTCGGGCGTCAGCAGCGCCTTGGCCTCGAGCATCGTGCCGACACGCGCCTTGTGCTGATCGGCCTTCAGCCGCGCCAGCTTGTCGATTTGGGCGTCGATCGCCGAACGCTGCGGCTTGTCCTGCTGCATCAGCTGATGCAGGTCGAGCTTGGCGAGCTGGAGATCGGCGCCCGCCTGGATCGACTTGCGCTTGGCGGCCACATGCAGCTCGCGCATCCTGGTCCGCTGCGCATCGCTCAGGTCGAGCTTGGCCATCATCATGGCGTGCTTGCCGCCTGAGCGGCCCTTCATCCCATGGCCGCCATGCATGCCCTGCATGCCGCCCATACCGGGGCCGCCCATGCGCTTGCGGACGATCACCTTGTGGCCTTCGCCGCCGCCCATCTCATCTTGGTCGAGCAGGCTCTCGTCGCCGCTGAACCAGGCGAACATCTCGTCCTCGCCCGACTCCTCGTCGCTCTCGGCCTCGATCCACACGTGCCTCTGCTCTTCCTGGTCTTCGGGGGATCTCGGCTGGGCGATCGCCCCGGTGGCTCCCAGGGCCGTCGCTGCGAACAGCATGAACAGGACTCGTCTCATCTCGTTCTCCTTCCATGGCCGACTCCTCGAAGAGTCGGCCGGTTCATGAACAGGGCCTCAGGGTCGGTCGTGCTGGGCGCCACTACCCTGCGCACCGAATCGGTGCGGGCGGGGCAGCGCCGTCCATCGTTCCAGCTGTTCGGGCGTCAGCTCGCGCCCGATCCGTGCATGGAGCGAATCGCGCTCGCTCTGAACGCGACTCCGGCTCTCGACGACCAGCAGGCGGATGCGCTCGGACTGCGCTTCATCCAGATCCAGTTCCCGGGTGAGGTGGGTGAGGATCTCGTTCGCACTGGGTCCGCCTCGGCGATCGCCGCGCGACTTACCGCGCGGGCCATGCTCACCGTGACGTTCGCCACGCGGCCCGAAGCCCTGGTCGGCATGCGCGAACAACGAGTGACGCGCGAACAGGATGCCGCCGACGAGCCCGAGCGACGAACCCGTGATGAGCGCTGCAGCCAGCGCGATGATCAGGGCGCGGCGGCTCACTGGACGCCCCCCGAGTCCTGGACGATGCCGCTCGCCGAGGGCTCCGGCACCGAGAGACCCATCGAGCCATCTTCGCCCAGCATCCCGGCGATCAACTCGACTCCGTCGGTCGCATCGGCGGTCGGAAGCTCCGGCCGCAACATCCAGAAGGAAGCGCTCACGCTCATCACCAGCAGCGCGCAAGCGCTCGCGAGCGCGATCGGCTTCGCGATCCACTCGAACCACGCCGGCTCGCCCGAGTCCCTGGCCGCGAGTCGGGCGAGCGCGCGATGGAGCGGAGCGCCATCGGGCTCCGCCTGCGATGCCGCGAGCAGTCGCAGGAGGGGTCGCTCGTCATGACGATCGGGATCGCTCACTTGTCCACCTCCAACCGGACTCGCAACGTCGCGAGCCCGCGTGCCAGTCTCGATTTCACGGTGCCCACGGGCACCCCCAAAAGTTCCACCATCTCATCGTGCGACAGGCCGAGCCGGTGACGGAGCACCAGGGCCTCTCGCTGATCGTGCGGCAGTTCGCTCATCGCCCGCTCCGCCGCATCCGCACGCTTGCGCAGGTCCAGCGCATCGTCCCAGTCCTCGACCGGCCGCAGTGTGAGTCCCGCGTGATCGATCGCCGACAGCCCCTCGGGAGGACCTGCTGAGAACTTCCGCCGCCGCAGTTGGTCGCGGCAGAGATTGGCGACGATGCGCAGCACCCACGTTCGCAGCCCTCGATCGCCACGGAACGAACCTCCTTTGTCATGCACTCGAAGCAGGGCGTCGGTCACCACGTCCTCGGCCTGTGCGACATCGCGCATCATCGAGCGCGCGAGCGTCAGCATGGCGCCCCCGTACTGGCGGTACACCTCGGCCAGGGCCTCACGGTCCCGGGCCCTGACTTTCGCGATGAGGACGGCCTCCTCGGGCTCGAGCAGTGGCGGCGACTCCTTTCATGCCTTCTTGTAGGAGGGACGGATGAGCGGCGGCTTAGGTTCCCGCGTGAACTCGGCGGGAGATTGGACCCCGCCACCAAACTACCCTTACAGCCGCATGGGCGGGCTTCATGCCGATTCGCCCACGTTCCCTCGAGTTCGCGAGCTTCGACTCGTACGCACCGTGTTGATGTGCGGCCGGTCAACGGGAACGTGTTCCCCTTCGCCGGATCGCGCTTCTCGTCGCCGGTTGCCGTGGCCGCGAGGGCTCTCTAGAGTCCTCCCTGCCTTCCTCGCCCCCACTCCCCGGAGCCCTCATGCCCGTGCGCGGCATCGGCATCGACATCTGCAAGGTGGACCGCATCGCCGAGTCGCTGACCCGGTTCGGCGAGCGCATGGAGAAGCGCCTGTTCACCGCGGGCGAACTCGCCTACTGCCGAGGCTACAAGGACCCCCTGCCCCACCTGGCGGCGCGATTCGCCGCCAAGGAGGCCGCCAGCAAGGCGCTCGGGACGGGCATCGCGGGCGGAGTGGGTTGGACGCAGATCGAAGTGGTGCAGCCGGGCGGGCGCGTGCCCAAGCTGCAGTTCACGGGCGTCGCCGCCGAGCGCTTCGCCGCGATCGGCGCGACCGCATCGCATCTGACCCTCTCGCACGACGGCGGCCTCGCCGTGGCGTGCGTCGTCCTGGAGGGCTGATGGCGAGGCTGCAGCGCGTCCTGATCGCCAACCGAGGCGAGATCGCGTGCCGTGTCATCCGCACGCTTCGAGAAGAGGGCCGCACCAGCATCGCGCTGTTCAGCGAGCCCGACCGCGTCGCGCTCCACGTGCTGATGGCCGATGAGGCCTACGGCATCGGCGCCGGCCCATCGAGCGAGAGCTACTTGAACCTCGAGCGCGTGATCGAGACCGCGCGTCAGGTCGGGGCCGAGGCGATCCACCCCGGCTATGGCTTCTTCTCCGAGAACGAGACGTTCGCTCGCGCCTGCGCCGATGCCGGCATCGAGTTCATCGGTCCCAGGCCCGAGTCGATCGCCGCGCTCGGCGACAAGCTCGCGGCGCGCGCCGCCGCGATCCGCGCCGGCGTGCCCATCGTGCCCGGCTCGCCGGGCCCCGTGAACTCGATCGAGGAGGTGCGCGCCTTCGCCAAGGAGATCGGCTACCCGATGATGTTGAAGGCGGCGGCCGGCGGTGGCGGCAAGGGCATGCGCGTGATCCGCAGCGATGCGGAGCTCGAGACCGCCTGGAGCCTGACGCGAGGCGAGGCCAAGGCCGCTTTCGGGGACGACCGCATGTTCGTCGAGCGCTACATCGAGCGGCCGCGGCACATCGAGGCGCAGATGCTGGGCGACACGACGGGACGCGTCGTGTTCCTGGGCGAGCGCGAGTGCTCGGTCCAGCGCCGCCACCAGAAACTGCTCGAGGAGACCCCGAGCCCCGCGTTCGACGAGGCCACCCGCAAAGCGTTCGGCGAGGCGGCGGTACGCGTGTGCCGCGAGGTCGGCTACATCTCGGCGGGAACGGTCGAGTTCATCGTCGACGAGCAGAATCGCTTCTACTTCCTCGAGGTGAACACCCGACTCCAGGTGGAGCACCCGGTGACCGAGATGGTGACAGGCCTCGACCTGGTGGCCGAGCAGTTGCGAGTCGCCGAGGGGCTACCGCTCTCGTTCGGCGACACGCCGCCCGAGCCGCGCGGCTGGAGCATGGAAGCGCGCATCATCGCCGAGGACCCGCAGCGCAATTTCATGCCGAGCGTGGGGCGGATCGATCGCGTGCGCTTCCCGCAGGGGCCCGGCGTCCGCAACGATGCCGGCATCTATCGCGGCTACGAGGTGCCGGTCTTCTACGATTCGCTCTTGTCCAAGCTCGTCGTGTGGGGCCAGGATCGCGAGCAGGCGCGCCGCCGCATGGTGCGCGCGCTCGATGAGTTCGTGATCGAGGGTCTGCGCCACAACATCGCCTTCCACGCGTGGCTCGCGAATCATCCCGAGTTCGCCAAGGGCAACCTCTCGACGCGGTTCCTCGAGGAGCACTTCAGCGCGAGGTCGCTCGACCCTGGCCCCGAGGCCGCCAACATCGGACTCCTGGCCGCCGCCTTGCACGAGCATCAGGCGCGGCAGCACGTCGCGATCTCCGCCTTGGACGACCGTGTGGGCGAGCACTCCAGCTGGAAGTGGCCCTACGACCGGGGTGAGTCATGAAGGTGTGGGTCACACTCGCCGGCCACGAGGCCGAGGTGGAAGTGCGCATGGCGGGCGACCACGTGGTGGTCGAGACCGATGGGCGCACGATCGAGGCGGACTTCGTTCGACTGCCCGACGGCGAGGTCTACTCGCTCCTGATCGGCGGCCGCTCGCATGTCGTGCGCGTCTCCGAGGAGCCCGCCGATTCGATGCTCGCCGTCGAGGTGCGCGGCAGTATCCTGCCGGTCGAGGTCCGGCACCCGCTCGAGCGCATGCTGCAGGCGCAGGGTGGCGGCCGCGCCAAGCCCCGCGGCGAGACGATCGTCGCGCCGATGCCGGGGCTGGTGGTCGCGATCCGAGTCCAGGTCGGCGACGTCGTGCAACCGGGGCAGGCGATCATCGTGGTCGAGGCGATGAAGATGCAGAACGAACTGACGGTGGAGCACGGCGGCGTGGTCCGCGAGGTGCTGGTCGCCGAACGCGCATCGGTCTCGACCGGGCAGCCCTTGGTGAAGCTCGAACCCGAGGACGCCTGAGTTGGCGGCCCGGCGCTCATCGCGCCCGACGTCGAAGGCCGCGAGTCGTTCGGTGGCGCGCCCGCTCACGGTCCCGCCTCGCCTCACCCCGAGCGAACTTCCGGTGCGCGTCAGCTACGGCCCCGACGACCTGCCGATGCCGGCCTCGCGCCGCGCGACCGCCGCGGGCGAGCCGCCCTACACGCGTGGCATCCACCCGGGCATGTACCGCTCGCGTCTGTGGACCATGCGGCAGTACGCCGGATTCGGCACCGCCAAGCAGACCAACGAGCGCTTCTGCTATCTGCTCGCTCAGGGCCAGACGGGTCTCTCGGTGGCCTTCGACTTGCCGACTCAGATGGGATACGACAGCGACCATCCGCTGGCCCGAGGCGAGGTGGGCAAGGTGGGCGTGGCGATCTCGTGCCTCGCCGACATGGAGGCGTTGCTCGACCAGCTACCGCTCGATCAGGTCACCACCTCGATGACGATCAACGCCACCGCGCCGCTGCTGCTCGCCTTCTATGTGGCGGTCGCCGACGCGCGCGGCACACCGCGCACGGCCTTGGGCGGCACCGTGCAGAACGACGTGCTCAAGGAGTACATCGCGCGCGGCACCTACATCTACCCGCCGCAGGCCTCGCTGCGGCTGATCACCGACGTGTTCGAGTTCACGGCGGCGCAGGTGCCGCAGTGGAACAGCATCTCGGTCTCCGGCTACCACATGCGCGAAGCGGGCTCGACCGCGGTGCAGGAGTTGGCGTTCACGCTCGCCGATGGCCTCACCTATCTCGAGGCGGCCCGCGAGCGCGGGCTCGACTTGGCGCTGATCGCGCGTCGCATGTCGTTCTTCTTCAACTCGCACAACCATCTGTTCGAGGAGGTCGCCAAGTTCCGCGCCGCGCGCAAGCTGTGGGCCGAACTGCTGGTCGAGCGCTTCGATCTGCACGACGACGAGGCCCGCAAGCTGCGGTTCCACACGCAGACGGCCGGCTCGATGTTGACGGCGCAACAGCCGCTCAACAACGTCGTGCGCGTCACGGTGCAGGGACTCGCCGCGGTACTGGGCGGGACGCAGTCGTTGCACACGAACAGCTTCGACGAGGCGCTGGGCCTGCCGTCTCGCGACTCCGCACTACTGGCGCTGCGCACGCAGCAGGTGCTGGCGCACGAGAGCGGCGCGACCGATGCGGTCGATCCCTTGGCCGGCAGCTACTGGGTCGAGGCGATGACCGCCGACCTCGAGGCGCGCACGCGCGACGTGCTCGCGACCATCCAGGCGCAGGGCGGCATGCTCCAGGCGATCGCGAATGGCTGGGTGCAGGAGCAGATCCATCTGGCCGCCTACCAATGGCAACGAGACGTCGAGAGTGGCGAGCGCACCGTGGTCGGGGTCAACAAGTACGTCGACGACGAACCCCTGGCGGCCCCGCCGTTCCAACAGGACCCCACCGTCGAGCGCGAGCGCTCGCGCTTCCTCGCCGACTGGCGCGCCAGCCGCCCGGCCGCGCGAGTCGAAGAGGCGCTGGCTGAGATCACCCAGACCGCACGCGGCACCGGCAACCTCGTTCCACCGATCCTCGACGCGCTGAAGTCACACGCCACGCTGGGCGAGGTGTGTGACGCGATGCGCCATGTGTTCGGCGTTCATCGCCCCGGGGAGAAGCTCCGATGAGCACGCCGAAGCAGGCCGTGAGCGGCCTGTCGCACATCGCCATCGCCACGCCGGATGCCGACGCACTGGCTCGGACGCTGACCGAATCGCTCGGAGCCCGGCTCGGAGCCGAGGAACTGCTCGATGACGGCGGACTGCGCGTGGTGTTCGTGCACGCGGGCCCCGTGACGTTCGAACTGCTGGAGCCCAAACGAGGCGACCACACCGTCGCCCGCTTCCTCGAGGCGAGGGGCCCGGGGCTCCATCACGTGAGCCTCGACGTGCCTGACATCAAGGCGTCGCTCGAGGCCGCCCGTGCGAGTGGCGCCCGGCTGATCGATGAGGCGCCGAGACCTGGCGCACACGGCTCGCAGGTGGCGTTCCTGCACCCCAAGAGCTTCGGCGGCATGCTGCTCGAGTTGTGCCAGAGCCGCACCGAGGGCCCGCGCTGAGCGCTGAGCCCGCGCTTCGTGTGTTCGTCAATCGCGCCGCCCGGCACGCCAACGCCTGCGGCCAGGCGGCGGTCGCGAGCGTGCTCGCACAGTGGCGGATCGGACCCTTCACACACGCGTGGGCGCGCGCGAGCGACGATGCCGCCATCGACACCGTGAGCGAGACGCACGCGCCCGACATGCCGTTCGGCCTCGGCACGACGATGTGGCGCATCGGCGCCGCGCTCCGCTCCCATGGTCTCGCGGCCGAGTTCGTCAGCGGACGAGGGGCCGAGTCGGCGCTTCGTGCCCAGCTCGCGATGGGGCGCTGGGCTCCGGTCCTCGTGGACGATGGCCTGCTGGGTGGACGGGCCTTCAGCGCGCACTGGGCCGTGGCGATTTCAGCGGACGACGAGGGCATCGACCTGGGCAACTGCCGCCGGCCGTGGCTCGATTGGGAGTCCTTCCGACTCGCCTGGGCGTGCCGAGTGTTGCCGCCGCCTCATCGACGCTGCGCGATCCTCGTCCACGCGTCGAGCTGGCTCGACGCGATGTGAGTGGGTCGGTCGCGGCGAAGCCTCAGGCCAGTCCCAGCCGCCTCGCCTGATCGCCTGCGAACAGAGCGTTCGGGTCGAGGCTTCGCTTGATCTCGCGGAACCTCATCAGCCGTTCGCCGTAGGCCCGGGCGAAGCTCTCGGCATCGACCACCTGGTCCTTCGCCGGATAGAACGTGCCCCCCGCCTCGAGCACGATCCGCGTCAGGTCACGCGTCAGCGCCCACAGCCGCTCGGGCTCGCGCTTCGGCACCGGGAAGTCGAGCGCCAGCGACCAGCCGTCGAGCCCGTGCGTGAGCAGGAACGAGTCGGCGCGATGGCGCTTGAACACGCCGAGATAGCTCACGAGCCCCCGCCGCTGGCACAGCTCCAGCGCTTCGCGCATCGCCTCACGCGCAGAACCGTCGGGAACGAACAGCTGATACTGCATGAAGCCGCTCGCGCCGTAGACGTTGCGCCAGCCCGGCACATAGTCGAGCAGGAACGCGAAGGCCGCGTGCGAATCGAGGAACGTGCCGTCTCGGTCGGTGGCCTCGGGCAACAGGTATTTAGCCTGGTTCATCAGCCTGATCCCGACATCGTTGGTGAACGGCTGCAGGAATCGCCAGACGAGCGATCGCGGGACACCGAAGATGGCGTTCGGCAGATCCTGCTGCTCGGCGGCCAGCGTGTGGCGCCCCTGAGGGTCCTCCCCCTCGGCGAGATGATTCGCCTCGTGCACGAGTCCGCGGCCGAGCGCGCCGCCCGTCGCGAAGCAGTCCATCCACCCGACCAGGTAGTCGGCGGTAGCGGTGCGCTCGGCGAGTGCGTCGAACATCGCTGCAAGCGAAGGTGTGCGGATGGGGCGGACACGCAGGCGACCCGAATGGACGCGCTTGAGCTGCAGTCGGACGCGCGTGACCACACCGAGCAGTCCGAGACCCGCGATCACGGCGCGGAATAGCTCGCCTTCACGTTCGGGCGAGAGCGTGCGCACCTGACCGTCGGCGGTCATCAGATCGAGCTCGGTGACATGATCTCCGAACGGCCCGACCTTGTAGCAGTTCTTGCCATGGATGTTCATCGCGATGCAGCCGCCCATCGTCGGGAACATCGTCCCCGGAACGACAGCCGGCCACCAGCCGTCCGGCAGCGTCCGCCGCCACAGGTCCCCGATCGTGGCGCCCGGCTCCAGGTCGGCCACGCCGGTCGCAGGGTCCCACGCCATCCACTTCGCCAACCCGGCGGTGTCGATGGTCAGTGCACCCGTGTTGAGCGAGGCGTCCCCGTAGCTCCGCCCCGAGCCGCGCGGGATCACGGTCATCGACTCGCGCTGCGCCTGCTGCAGCACCGCCGCCAGCTCACTGAGCGTGCCGGGGCGGACGTGCCTCGAGACGGCGCGGGTCGATGCGCCGAATCCGTCCAGCACCTTCCATGGCGCGCGCTCGCGAAGCGAGGGCCGCTCCGCCACTAGAGGTCGAGCCTCCGGAACAACCACGAGGGGATGTGGCGGATGATCATGGCCACGATGCCCCACTGGAACGGGATGTAGGCGGACGGACTGCCGCCGCGGCGTGCCGTGGCGAGGATGAGGCTGGCCGCCTTGGGTGCGGAGATCATCATGGGCTTCTTGGTCAGGTGCGCCGTCATCGCGGTATCCACGAATCCCGGCTTCACGGTGACGATGTTGACGCCGTGACGTGACACCCGG
>JAYWEM010000088.1:0-9882 GCA_043779265.1 bacterium
GCCCGCTGTTCACTTCGGCTCAACGAGCTCGCCACCCAGTCCGATTTGACTGCCGGATGGGAGCAGGTGCCGGTATGCTCCCAGCCCCCCCCGCTGGCACAGGGTCATCGGGAGGTCCCCACATCCTTGAGAAAAGGAGCACCCTCGTGCCCTTTGTCATCCCGCGCACCTCCCCCCTGGCGCTGCTGGCCGGCCTGCTGTTGCTGACCTCGCCCACCTTCGCCGGGAACGCACCCGCCTCGAAGCCTGCGGCGACCAAGCCGTCGTCGCTCTATGCGGCGCTCTTCCTCCAGCCGGTCGGCGTGCACGGTCTGCGTGCGTCGATCGATCCGGTGACCGATGAGTTCCCGACTTCGCCCATCCCGATGACGCTCTCCGATGCCATCGGCCCCCAGGTTCCCGTCGAGGCGCTGTTCGAGGTCCAGATGGCCGACGGCTCGTTCATGGTGAACCTGCAGGGCACCGGCCAGCACTTCCTGATGCTCGATCCGGACCCGCTCGCGTTCCCGCGCCGCTTCATCTGCAGCGACAAGAGCCACATGCACGGCCAGCCGTTCCAGGCGGCCGCCGCACCGGCCCCGCAGTCGTCGATCCCCTACATCTACGCGGAGCGCTGAGCCATGATCACATTCCGCACTCGGCTCATCGCCGCGCTCGTCTCCGTGGGCAGCCTCGTCTGCGCGCTGCCTTCGCACGCGGCCACCATCGTCATCGTCAACACCGACGGCGCGGGCGAGGGATTCAACGATCCCACCCCGGTCGCTCCGGTCGGGGGCAATCCGGGCGTCACGCTCGGCCAGCAGCGGCTCAACGTCTTCCAGCACGCGGCCGGCATCTGGGGCGCCATGCTCCCCAGCGCGGTCACGATCAACGTGCAGGCCGCGTTCAACCCGCTCGCTGCCGGCGTGCTCGGAAGCGCCGGCCCGATCACCGTCTCGCGCGATTTCGCGGGGGCCAACTTCCCGGCCACCTGGTACCACGCCGCACTCGCGAATCGCCTGAATGGGTCGGACCTCGATCCGGCCACCAATGACATCAACACGCAGTTCTCCTCGAACTTCGCGTTCTACTATGGATACGATGGACTCGAGGGCTCGTTGGTCGAGCTCTTGCCCGTTGTGCTCCACGAACTGGGACATGGTCTCGGGTTCAGCACGACCACGAGCGGAAGCACCGGCAACTACCTCGCGGCCTTCCCGAGCGTGTTCGACCGCTTCCTCTACGACAACGTCACCGGCATGGTGTGGGCCGACCTGACCCCCGCGCAGCGAATCGCCTCGGCGATCAGCTTCGACAAGTTGGCCTGGAGCGGCCCGTCGGCGTTCCTCGCGGCGCCCGGCTACCTCGCGGCCGGAAGGCCCGAAGTGCGCGTGCTCACCCCGCCGGTGATCGCGGGCAGCAAGCCGTGGGCGCAGGCGGCGTTCGGTCCGGCGCTGACACCGGCGGGCGTCACCGGCTCGGTCGTCCTGATGCAGGATGGCGTGGCTCCGATCAACGACGGCTGCGAAGCACTCGTCAACGCGGCCGCCCTGGCGGGCAACATCGCCATGGTCGACCGTGGCATCTGTACGTTCGTGAGCAAGGCACAGGCGGCACAGGCAGCCGGCGCGATCGCCCTGGTGATCGTGAACAACGTCGCCGGTGTCATCGTGCCGGGCGGTGTGGATCCCACGATCACGATCCCGGTCGTCGGCATCTCGCTGGCGGACGGCAACGCGATCAAGGCGCAGTTGGGTGGCGGCGTCACGATGCGGCTCCACGTCGATCCGGTCGGCCTCGCGGGCACCGATGGCGCGGGTCGGCCGCGCATGTACGCTCCGAACCCGTTCCAGGGTGGCTCGTCCGTCTCGCACTTCGATGTCAGCATGACGCCGAACGCGCTGATGGAGCCGGCCATCAACAACAGCCTCTCGAGCGGCGTCGACCTGACGATCAACGTGTTCGCCGACATCGGCTGGGTCGACCTGCCGGTGGCGACGCGCCTCGCGATGTTCGTGGCCGAGGATCGGACCGAGGGCATCGAAGTGGCGTGGGAGTTCTCGGATGTCTCCGACATCCGCACTCTCTCGCTGGAGCGCGCGACGGCGCAGGTCGGTCCGTGGGAGCCCGTCTCGGGTGACTACACGACCGATGGCAACCGCACGGCGACGCTCGATCGTTCCGTGGTGACGAACCAGACGTACTTCTATCGTCTGCGTGTCACCGAGCGCGATGGCCGCGTCGAGACGTTCGGCCTGGTGGCGGCACGCCACACGGCAGGTTCGGTTCGCTCGACGCAGCTGCTGGCGGCGAGCCCGAACCCGGCGCCCAAGGCGACCACGCTGGCATTCCGCATCAGTCGTCCGGAGTTCGTCCGGTTGGCGGTGGTGGATGCGGCTGGCCGTACGGTGCGCACGCTGAACAACGGCATGCTCGCCGTCGGTGAGCACGCGCGCTTCTGGGATGGTGCGGACGAGGGCGGCCAGGCAGCTCCGGCCGGTCTCTACTTCGCTGTCCTCGTGACGTCCGAGGGTCGTCAGACCTCGCGCTTCGCGCTCGTGCGCTGACCTGATCCATACGCTTCGAGTCGGGCCGACGCCCGGCTCGCCGCCCCACTCGGGGTGTGCGAGCCGGGCGTCCCGACGTTCGGGGCCGCGGTGGTCGAGCGCTGGCGTGCGCTCGCACGCCCATGCGTGAGTCCGGCTCGACTCCCGGCTGGCCGCCGTGGTCCACTTCACTCGGCCATGTCGGTGTCGCACGGCCCCTCGCCGCCGGCAGCGGCTCACGAGCGACCCCTTGAACGACCTCCGACTCCATCTCGCCCCCCAGGCTCCGTGGCTCGTGCTGGCGTTGCTCACGCTCGCGCTGGCCTCGCTCGGTGTGTGGGCCTACCGCTTCCGGCGGCCGCCGCTGCCCTCGCTCGCGCGCGTGCTCCTGCCGCTGCTGCGCGCATTGGCGTTCACGCTGCTCCTCTGGCTGCTCGCACAACCGGTGCTCGAGCGCGTCCTGCCGGGGCGAGGTGCGCGCGTCGCGATTCTGGTCGATCGCTCGCGCAGCATGGACCTGCCGGTCTCGGTCGGCGGCGAGGCTCGCGCGACCTCGGCCGAGCGCGCGGCTGCGGCGCTGGGCGATGGGTTGCGCGGCCGGGCCACGATCGAGCGGCTCTCGTTCGCGGCCGATGCCGACTCCTCGGGTTCACGCGAGGCCACGGCGCTCGGCGACGTGTTGGCGGAGATCGCAGCGAGGCCCGGCCCCTCGCGGCCCGATGGCGTCGTGGTGATCTCGGATGGCGCGATCAACGCGGGTGTCGATCCGCTTCAGGCGGCACGATCGATCGCGGCCCCGGTGCATGTCGTGCCGGTGGGCGCCGAACTCTCGCCCGATCGCGCGGTCTCCGAGGTGGAGTCGAGCCCAACGGCGCGCGTGGGTGAGCCGGCGCTGGTCCGCGTCCGGGTGCGCAGTTCCGAGGAGCGTGGCACGCCGCTCGTGGTGCGCCTGAACGAATCCGGCCGCGAGCGCGCGAGCGGCCGGACGCTTGCGCCCGGCGCAGGGGCCGAGGCCACCGTCGAGATGCGCATCACGCCGACACGTCCCGGCCTCGCGGTGTGGACCGCGCAGATCGACGCGGTCGAGGGCGACGTGGCACCCGGCAATGACTCGCGCGGCGTGGCCGTGCAGGTGCAACCCGGTCGCCTCGGCGTGCTCGTCGTCTCGGGCGCGCTCCAATGGGACCTGACGATGTTGAGGCGGGCCCTGCTCGCCGACTCGGGGCTCGCGGTCGAGGTCCGAGCACGAACTGGCGCAGCGAGCGAGTGGCGGTCCCTCGGCGGCAGCCGCGAGTCGACGCCCGGCCCCCAGGACCTCGGCGGACGCGCGGTCGTCGTGCTCGACGGCATCGCGGCCGTCGATGTGTCGCCGTCCTTCGATCGAGCGCTCGCCCGCTTCGTGCGAGAGGGCGGCGGATTGTTGCTGCTGGGAGGCGACGCCCCTGGCGTGATGCGTCATGGCCGCGGAGCGCTCGCTGCCGAACTCCGCGTCCAGAGCGCTTCGTCCATGGGCCGCACCGCAGGGGCACAGCTCGAATCGGGCGGCGTCGAGGTGATGGCGTGGGATGACGATCCGGCGCGCGGCACCGAAGCCTGGGGCCGGGTCGCGCCGCTTGCCGAGGTCATGCCGCTCACCGCGCTCGCCGGCGATCGCGTGCTTCTCACCGCGGTCGGGGGAGGTGAGCCGCTGGTGTTCGCGCGCCGCGCCGGTCGCGGCCCGGTGTTGTTCGTCAATGGGGCCGGCACGTGGCGATGGTCGCTCTCGGGCACCGATCCGCTGCAATCGGTCAGAGGGCAGCGGCTCTGGCAGCGGGTCATCCACTGGTTGAGCGAACCGGTCCAGGCGGAGCCGCTTCGCGTCACGCCGAGTCGATGGCTGACACCCGCGGGCGAGAGCGTGCGATTGCTCGCTTCGCTGCAGGACGCCTCGTTCCAGCCGGTGGCGGGCGCCGAGATCGAGGCCGAGGCGGTGGACGAGTCCGGTCGCCGGGTCAGCGTCCGCTTCACGCCAAGAGCCGCTGGGAGCCATGAGGCGGTGCTGCCGGCGCCCGCTTCGGGACGATGGAGCGTGCGCGCGCGCGCGGTCGCATCGGGACGGGAGGTCGGCCGTGCTCGTACCGAGTTCGCGGTCGATCGCTGGAGCCTCGAACAGTTGACGAGTCAGCCCGACCGCGCGGGACTGGCAGCGCTCGCCGAGGCGACGCAGGGCCGCGTGCTCGAGACCGGATCGATCCACGAGGGCGGCCGGATCGACCTGCGGGCGCTGACGCGGCCGCGCACCACGAGCACTCGGCTTTGGGAATCGCCGTGGGTGTTCGCACTTCTGATCGGGATGCTCAGTGTGGAGTGGGCATGGCGCCGTCTGCGCGGCCTGCCGTGAGCGACTCGCGGCGCTGAACCCGACGCGGGCATGCGGCTTGCCCGGTTCTCACCCGAACGTCCCCGCGTGATGCAGGCCGCCCCCGGCTCCGGAGTCCGCCATGGGCGCGCTGCTCCTCTCGCTCTCGATCGTCGCCGCGTGTGCCGTACCGGGCCGAGTGCTCGTCAACGAAGTGCTCTACGACGCCGCCGGCGATGACACGGGTTGGGAGTACGTCGAACTGTTGAACCCCGGCTCGAGTCCCCAGTCCCTCGCTGGGTTGAGGATCGAGGCCGGTGATGGTTCGCAGAGCGGCCGATGGACGCTGCGCTGGACGGGGCAGGCGGGTGACTCCATCGCTGCGCTGGCGCGATTCGTCGTCGGCGGCTCACGCGTCACCCCGCCCGTCGATCGCATCGTCACCCTCGAGTTGCAGAACGGACCGGACGCGATCCGACTGGTGTGGCCGGACGGCGCCTCGGAGGTGGTGGGCTGGGGCGCGCACGAGTTCGCCGAGTACCACTGCGGCGGGTGGGCGCCCGACGTGGCATCGGGCAGCGCACTGGCGCGGATCCCCGATGGTTCGGACTCGGGATCGAACGCGGGCGACTTCCGCGCAGCGGTCCCGACGCCCGGCTCCGCGAACCAGCCGGGACGCAGCGCGGCGATCGTGAGGGGCAGGAGCCGGCTGGTCCCGGAGCGGCCCGCCTCCGGAGCCAGCGCGACATTCGAGCTGACGATCGAGAACCGAGGCGTCGAGGCGTGGCGAGAGGGTGAGGCCGTGCTCGCGTTGGAGGGCGAGGCGCTGGCCGTCCCATTGGCGTTGCCCATCGCGGGGCTTGCGCCCGCGGACTCGCTGCGGCACGCCGTCGTTCTCCATGCTCTGCGCGCCTCGCGTGGCGCGCTCATCGCACGCGTCTCGCTGGCGGGGGATGCCTCGCCTGCCGACGACTCGGACACGCTGCGCGTGCGCGTGGGCGAGGCGCCGGTGGTGCTGACCGAAGTGCAATTCCATCCGGCGCAGGGCGAGGGCGAGTGGGTCGAACTGCGAAACGCCTCACTCGAACCCGTGGACCTGCGCGGCTGGACGATCTCGGATCGCAGCGGCACCCGCGCTGAGGTCCCGCGCTCGGTGCTGCTGCAGCCGGACAGCCTGCTGGTGCTGGCGCAATCGAGAGCGATGCTGATCGCTCGATTCCACGGACTCGACACCTCGCGCGTCATCGCGCTGTCGCCTTGGCCCAGCCTCAACAACACGGACGACAGTGCGGGCGTCGCCGATGTGATCGAGCTGCGCGAGGTCGACGGCGTGCTCGCCGCGAGGCTCGCCTACTCGGCAGCGGGCGTGCGAAACGGTCTGCCGCTCGAGTGGATCGATGGGGCATGGCGCGCTGCCGAGGGCTCGGGCTCGCCGCTCGCCCCGCCGGCCCGGTTCGTCGCGGCCGAGGTTTCGCTTGCGACGACGCGGCCCCGCATCGCCATGGGGGCGCCGCTCGAGTTGTCGTGGTCGCTGCCGTGGCCGAGGGCGAGGGCCACGCTCGAGATCCACGACCTCTCGGGTCGCCGACTCGCCCGGCTGATGTCGGGCGAAGTGATCTCGGGGCGAGGCGCGCGCTCGTTCGGGGCTCTCGCCCTGCCCGCGGGCCTGTGCCTCGTCCGCCTCACCGCAAGGCCCGAGGTCGGCGACGCGATCGTCACTCGCACCCTGCCGGTGCGATTCGAGGAGCCTTCGAGATGAGCGTGCGACTCTCGCTGTTGCTGCTGTGCCTCGCGACGCCATCGTCGGCGCAGGACTTCGGGTCGGCGGCCGCTCCGCACACGCGCGACGCGCTGCGCCTGCTCGAGGACGGGCTGCCGGGTGAGGCCTCCTGGTCGATCGGCAGCACGACGACTCGATGGTGGGGACTGCCCGAGCTGACCACGCGAGCGATCGCAGCGCACGCCCCGATGCGCGCGGGTCGCGTGGCGCTCGGGCTTTCACAGAGCGGCGATGAGGCGCTGGGCTGGACGAGCGCGGCGCTCGCGATCGGCGCGGTGGGTGAGCGAAGCGGCGGAGCGCTTCGTGCCGTGTTCCGCCGCGATCGCACCCTGTCGTCTGCTGCGACGGGCGCATGGGGAGCCGGTCGGGGCGCCGAATGGGGAGCGGGTGCGTGGCTCCAGCCGGCCGACGGAGTCGAGGTGTGGGCGAGCGCTCCGCAGTTGGCGACGCGCGGCATCGCACCGCCGCTACGAAGGGCGCTCGTCTGCGGCGTGCGGCTGCGCTCGGAGGACATCGCCCTGTGGGCGACGCTCTCGGGACCGAGGCGTGAGGCGGAGGCGGGCGCGAGGGCCGTCGGGGCGTCGCTCTCGAGCGGCCATGCCGAACTGTGGGCCGAGGCGCGCGATGAACCCTGGCGCGGCATCGGCGGAGTCTCGGCAGGCTTCGGGGATCTCACGCTGTCGTGTTCGATCGAGACCCACCCAAGGCTCGATGAGACCGTACGGCTCTCGCTCTCCTGGAGCGCGCGATGAGTGCGTGGCGAGTCGCCGCAGCGGCGTGGCTGCTCTCGGTGTCGCCCGCGCGAGCACAGACCCCCGAACCACCGCCCGAGGCGGGCGAGGGCGACTACACGTATGAACTCGCCGACACACTCGCCGAGGGCGACCTCGAGACGAAGTGGAGTGCCGCAGGGGACGCCGGGCGTGCGCCTCGCCGTTCGCAGGCGGTGCGATTCCGCGCGCGCGGTTCCGAAGGGCGTGTGCGGGACGGCGAGGACGCCTTGGCAGGCGGCGCGCTCGACACCGATGCCGCCGGAGGCCGATTGCGCCTCGGCCGCATGGCCCCGAGATGGGGACGTGGCCTCGTGCTGGGTGCGGCCGCCGAACCCTGGAAACGCGAGGCCGACGATCGAGGCGAGCGTGGGCCCTATCGTGGCCGCTCGGGCGAGGGCCTGGCCTTCGCGCACGCGAGCGGCATCGAGGGACTCGCCGGTCGCTTCGGCAAGCGCCGCCTGGCCGGTGCGAGATCCCGGCTCGGACCCCTGGGCGCCGGCGTGTTGTTCGCCGACCGTGCGAGCCAGGGCAGTCTCGGATTCGACGTGGACGACCTGGCCGGCGAACTGGCGAGCGATCGTCGCGGTCGCTGGCGTGGCGAGCTGGTGGCGCGCTCGCGCTCGGGACCGCTCGCCCTCTCCCTTCGCGCCAGAGGCGGGTCGTCCACGTTCCGCTCGCTCGCCGAGCCGCTGCGATCGGGGCCGGCGCGGGCACTCGCGGGACTCGCCGAGTGGGGCCTCGGAGGGCATCGCGTGCGCGTCCATGGCTCGTGGTGGCGCTTCGCCGCCGCCGGTGCCGGCCGCCGCGGGGCGCTTGAAGTGCTCGGCCGCTTGGGGGAGCATGCATCGTTCGTCGTCGGTACCGAGGAGCAGCACGGCTCGCGGCGCGAAGGGGATCCGCGGCCACCCGGGCTGCGCCAGGGCTTGTGGGGTGCCTGGCGGGCACGTTCGGGCCCGATGGATCTGGCGCTCCGTCATGAACTCTGGGGCGCGCGACCTTTCGCGCGTCAGGCCGTTCGCCGCTCACTCGCCGCCGAAGTCGAGACTCGGCCCGCGGCGGGCCTGTCGTTCCTCGTCTCACACGCCCTGTGGCGGGTGCGGACCGGCGAGCGGCTGCATCTGCCGGAGGCCGACGGCGATCGGCTGACGTTGCGCTCGCTGACGGGGGAGGGGGAACGGACTCGAGTCGAGCTCCGCGCGCCGGTGCTGGGCGGCAAGTTGCGACTCGGGCTCACGACCACACGAAGTGCCACGCGCGGCTCGAGGCCGCAATGGCTCGCCGAGTGGTCGCGACGCAATCGACCTTAGCCGAGCTCCAGGAGCGACCCGTGCGATACGCCGAGCGCATGAAACGCATGTCCACCGCCGCCACGTTCGAGATGCTCGCGCGCGGCAAGGCGCTCGAGGCCCAGGGCCGGAGCATCGTGCACCTCGGGATCGGCGAGCCCGATTTCGACACGCCCCTCCACATCCGCGAGGCGGCCGAGCGCGCGATGCGAGAGGGCTGGACCCACTACGGTCCTGCGGCCGGGCTCCCCGATCTGCGCGCCGCAATCGCCAAGGACTGGCAAGTGCAGCGTGGCATCCCGTGCGGCCCCGAGCACGTGGTGGTGACCCCGGGCGCCAAACCGATCCTGTTCTTCACCATGCTCGCCACGCTCGAGCCGGGCGATGAGGTGCTGATCCCCTCGCCGGCGTTCCCGACCTACGCCTCGGTCGCCTCGTTCCTCGATGCGCGGGTCGTGCCCGTGCCGCTCGATGCCGCGCGCGGCTTCGACCTCGATCTGGCCGCGGTGCGCGAGCGCCTCAACTCGCGCACCCGGATGATCGTGCTCAACTCGCCGCACAATCCGACCGGTGGCGTGCTGCCGCTGGCGACGCTGCACGCTCTGGCGGGACTGGCCGAGAAGCACGACCTGCTCATCCTCTCGGACGAGATCTACTCGCGCATGGTCTACGAGGCGGACGCCCCGTCGATCGCCTCGCTGCCCGGCATGGCCGAGCGCACCGCGGTGGTGGACGGGTTCTCGAAGACCTGGGCGATGACCGGCTGGCGGTGCCGCTTCAGCCTCTGGTATCGCGATTTCGATAGCAATCACAACATCACAGCGCGGCTGCTGCGCAAGAATGTCGCCGTCGGCAGTGTCGCCTTCACCCCGCCGGTGGTCTTGGCCTCCGTGGCGAGCGGCGGCTCCGTCGACACCATGCGCCGCGCTTCGACGACGGCGATCACCAACCGGCTAATTTCACCGGGAGCCGCATTCTATTATGTCGACCTCGACATACCGTTTAATGCTCTGCAAATCGTCGGCGTGCAGATCGAGTACAAGGCGACCTGTCCTTAAGTTCATTGCGCAGGCTGCAAGCTGCCGTGGTCACCGGAATGCTTGGTGCTTGCGCGCGGCGCGGAAATTTGCTCTCTGCCTGCCGCAACGCAATATTGAGTGTAGCGGCTGAATGCTGAGGG
>JAYWEM010000089.1:0-22631 GCA_043779265.1 bacterium
GCTGTCCGAGGGGCGTCCGAGCACGCGGCGGCGCACGCGCTCCATGCCGACGTAGGGGTCGCCCACCATCTTGCCGTCGGCATCGAATCCGGTCATGTCCTCGTCGTCGTCCCGATCGCGTTCGTCATCGTCGTAGCCGACGCTCTCGGCCTGCGGGTCGTACGGCCGCAGGTACCAAGGCAGATCGCGGAACGATTCGCGCGATGCGATGGCGACGAGGAAGCCCTGACCGGTCGAGCGCTCCACCACCAACTCGGTGCGCGAGCCCTCGGGCGGAAGCCGCAGCGTGTGTCGGCCCTCGACGAATCCACTGCCGCGCCTCCAGGGGTGGAGCACCTGGATGCGGCCCTCGGTGTCGATCTCGTACACGAGCAGATGCGCATCGTCGCTCGAGCGCACCTTGATGGTCATCCGCTCACCCGGCTGGTAGACCGCGTCGTCGCCGCGATCCGTCCAGACCTCGACTCCGAGTGGTCCGGCGAGCGCCTCGGCCGGCATGGCGAAGGCCCCCACGAGGAGGGCGAGTGCCGGGACGATGGATCGGAAGTTCATGACGTGCTCCTCACTGGCGGGACTCCGCGGAACCGGGCGCCGGTCGGCTCCGATGCCCCGCCCTCTCGGGGATGATACCCCGGGAGGGCGGGGCGCTCTCCTGGAACGCTAGCGGATCCAAGCCACTGCTCGGCGCTGACCCGTGGTCTCGTCGCGGACGCGCCGTGCGGCGAGTTCGGGATTGCCGGGGTCGGTCTGGTAAGCCCAGTCGAACACGACCTGGCCCGAGGTGAGGCTGGTGACCCTGAACTTCGCGTAGTGGTCATCCCGGGTCCAAACGACGTAGCAGTGACCGGGGATCAGCTCGACCGTCCCACTGGGCGACCAGCCCGAACTCGGGGCCCAGTCCACCGCATCGAGGGTCGTGGCGTAGCCGGCGTCCTGGATATCGGTGAGCCCGTCGGCCGCGAACATCTGCGCGATGCTGCCGTTGTAGCCGTAAAAGACGTCGGTCGAGGAGTGATCGAAGGCCCGCGTCGCGCCCGATGAGAAGTCGTAGCCGGCGCTCGAGGGGTTGCTGACGAAGTTCGACAGCGTGCGGCCGAACCCGGCCGGTCGTGGGGTGTCGAACACGCTCTCGTAGGTCAGATCGCTCTCGTTGCCCTCGTGGTCGACCGCGGCGACGGCGAAGTAGCGGGTCGAGCCATTCGAGAGGCCCGAGACGACGAAGCTCGTGCCGCTCGTGGTGCCGACCCGATCGTAGGGACAACTGGACCCGGTGGCGCACTGCGCCATGTAGACGCGGTAGCCGGCGACGTCGTGCTCGGTGTTGCGAAGCCAGCGGAGCGTGGCCTGCTGATCGCCGGTGACGCTGATGAGGCCGCGTGGGGCGGCCGGGGGCGTGATGTCGCGCGGCGAGACGACCTTGTCGTCATCGCAACTGGTCAGCAGCGTCACGGACGCCAGTGCGATCGCGATAGTGGCAAGACGCATGGGGTCCCTCCTGATCGGATCGGGTCGGGTCGGGGAGTCGCTGTGGCGCTTATGTGCAGCGCAACGGACATGCCACGCGCGAGGGCCGCGATCGAGAGTGGGGCGGGTCGCAGGCGCGAGGAGGTTTCCTCAAGCGCCGCAACACGTTGCGCCGGACGCAAGACCGCCGCCGGGTCTCGGCCCGGCGGCGGCGTGGTGTGCGCGCCTGTCTCAGGTGTGCGAACGGCGCGACACCGGATACTGGGGGACACCGGCCGGTGCTTCTCACAGCGTCCGCCTGGACATCCCCCAATGTAGGCGAGCGATATGACGTGGCCGGTGTCCGACCCCAGAGCTTCTGGAACCTCAGGTGGTTCACCGCGAACCGGGTTCCAGTGCGGTGAGGTCCGAGGCCGTCCCTCCGTCTGCTCCAGGGGTGCAACTCGAAGATGTCGTGAGATCCCGATTGGTAATCTCCAAGCTAGCCGGTAGCAGAGGCCGATGCGTTGTCCGTCAGACGGGGCTCGTACCCTCGACCGACCCCTGCGGAACCGGCTAGCTCAGATTTCGAGGCCGGTGATCGCTCACCGGTTCTCTTTGGAGGTCCCCCCCTCCGACGAAGTACACGAGCACCCCGCGTGCCAACGCGGCCAACAGCTGTTCGGAAATCGACAAGAAGTGCGTTCACTTGATGTTACGGACCAGCGCACGAGAGCGGTGGTGAGCCCTCTCGGTGGCACGGACCACCCCGGATAGGAAGAGAAGTTCATGGAAAACGCCCCGCGCACGGAACTCGTTGCGCGGGGCGTAGATGGATGGAAAGGAATTTGATAGCGCAATTCAGAAGAAAGTCTTCAGGTCGGGCTGCGATGGCAGGGGCGCCTGTGAGACACCTTCATGCCCGACTCTCGAAGTCAGGCAGAGATGTTCAGCGCTGCTCGAGCCCGAACGCCCGGATGCGCTGAAGAAGCGTGGGGTAGCTGAGCCCCAACTCCCGCGCCACGCGCGTCTTGTTACCGCGATTGCGCTCGAGCGCCTCGCCGATCAGCTGCCGTTCCATCTCGGTGACCGCGCTCTTGAGTGAGCGATCCCCGCGCGGCGGGGCACCCACCGCCACCGTGTCGCGCTGCAACACGGGAACGCGCGCCGACGACGCGGTGCTCTCGGCCACATCGGCCGGCAGCAGGTCGAGGCCGAGCGTGTCGCCCTCGTCGGCGAGCACGATCATCCGCTTCACGGTTTTCTCGAGTTCGCGGACGTTCCCCCGCCACTCGTGATCCAGGAGCGCCTTGAGCACTTCCGGGGCGAAGCCGCGCACGGCCTTCTCCATCTGCCGCGAGTACACGGCGAGGAAGTGCTGCGCGAGCACCGGGATGTCCTCGCGCCGCTCGCGAAGCGAGGGCACTCGGACCGTGATGTCATTGAGTCGGTAGTAGAGATCCTCGAGGAAACGTCCGTCGCGGATCCGCTCGCGCAGATCGCTGCTCGTGGCGCAGACGACTCGCGCATCGACTCGCTTGGCGCGGGTCGCGCCGACGGGGCGGATCTCGCCTCGGTCGAGCACATGCAGCAGCTTCGCCTGCACCGCCTCGGGAATCTTCTCGATCTCATCGAGGAAGATCGTGCCGCCGGCAGCCTCCTCGAACAGGCCCGACTTGTCGCGCGTCGCGCCGGTGAAGGCGCCTTGCACATAACCGAAGAGTTCGGATTCGAGCAGCGCCTCGGGCAGCGCGGCGCAATTGACCTGGACGAACGGCCGGTCGCGGCGCTTGGACTGCTCGTGCACGACCTGCGCGAACAGCCCCTTGCCCGTGCCGGTCTCGCCCATGAACAGCAGCGTCGCGTCGCTATCGCTCACCTTGCGCAGCAGGGTCAGGATGTCCGCCACTTCACGGGACTGGCTGACCACGCGCTCGGTCGAGGAACTCGGACGCAGCTGGTCTCGCAGTTGGCGATTCTCGACGAGGAGCAGCGAGCGCTGTGCCTCGACGATGCCGACCGCGGCGCTGTTGGCGAGGACCGCGAGCAGATTGAGGTCGCGCTGCTTGAACGCGCCCAGCAGGTTGTCGTTGAGGCGATCGACGAACACCATGCCGACCGACTGCGACGGGAAGTTGAGCGGCACGCAGACCAGCGAGCCCACGCCTTCGAGCGCCTCGGTCATCGCACGACTGAATCGAGGATCCGCGGCGACGCGGCTGGAGAACACCGGGCCATTCTCGGCGAAGCGCGCTCCGACCACATCCTCGAGCACGCGCAGCACCCGACGGGCGCGATCGCGACCCAATCCATGCTGGGCGACGACCTCGAGTCGGCCGGGGCTCGACGTGAAGGCGACGAAGCCACGATCCCCGCCGGCGTGCTCGACCGCCAGCTTCACGACCTGGGACAACAGTCCGTCCATGTCCGAGGTCTCGCGGAAGAGCCGGTTGGCCTCCTCGAGCGCCCGGAACTCATTGCAGGTGGAGAGCGAGACGGCGACGTACTGACGCTCGATCTCACGGCGCAGCTGCGCCGCACGACCCTCGGCCTCGGGATCGGCGTTCTCCGAAAGCCATGCCTCGGCCTGCTCGAGCAGCGTCAGCGCGTGATCGTACTGCTCGCGCTCGGCTTCGAGACGGGCCAGTGCCAACAGTGCCTCGGCTGCGAGTGCGACCACGCCGAGTTGACGGAAGATCGCGGCGGCACGGCGCGCGGCTTCGGCCACCGGCTCCAGCGGCAGGCGCAGACGAGCGCTCGTCGGCAGCAACGGCAGGTACTCGCCGAACGCGGCGAGCGTGCGTGCCAGCTCGAACGTCTCACCCAGTTGCTCGAAGTGCTCGGCGGCCTCACGCAGTCTCGACTCCATGGATGACACCTGGCCGCGCACCGCGTCGAGGCGCGCGAGCGCGCGCAGTGCGATGCCCTGCTCGATGCGATCTCCGAGTCGTTCGGCCAGCGCCAGGCCGCGAACGAGCAGCGTGTTCGCCTCCTCGACCCGACCGGTCAACTGGAGCGCCATGCCGATCCGGATCTCGAGTTCCATGACGAGGTCGCCGCGAGGGGCGATCGCCTTGGCGTCCTCGAGCGCAGGCTCGAGCCACGCGAGTGCTGCGGGGCCGTGGTCGCGGTCGATCTCGAGTTCGCCGAGGAATTCGCGGGCCAATAGCGCCTCGCGTCGCGCCGAACCCTTCTGAGCCAGTTCGAGGGCGAGCTGGAAGTGCTCCTCAGCCTGCTCCGCATTGCGGCGGCGGCGAGCGAGCATCCCGAGCGCAAGCCACGCAGCGGCCTCGCCCTGAGGGTGACTGAGTTCGCGGGCGATGCGGAGCGACTGGCGGAAGTGCTCATCCGCCATCTCCCACTGCCCGAGGCGGTAGCGGATCAGTCCGAGGTTCTGATGATGGATACGCATGCGGGCGTAGTAGCCCTTGCGCTCGTCGATCTGCAGCGCCTGCTCGAGCAGTCGGGTCGCCTCGCGCCACTCACGCAGATTCTTGTAAACGAGACCCAGCGAGTTGAGCGCCGAGACCAGACCTTCGGAGTCGTCGATGCGGCGGAACGTCGCGACCGAGTTCTGCAGCCAGTCGATCGCCTCCTGCGGCCGACCCAGCCGGGCCAGGCCATTGCCGAGCACGAGGGCCATGCGCGCGACCGTGCGATGGTCATCACTGTCGCGGAGGATGGCATACGCATAGCGCGCGTAGCGCTGGGAGCGACGATACTCGCCGGATTCGCCGTGGGTCGCGGCAAGCGACGCGGCGACCAGCGCACGTTCCCTGGGATCCTCGAGCACGCGACCGACTCGGCGCGCTTCGAGCGCGCGGGCCCGCGCCGCCGTGAACTCGCCGCGCAGATACTCGGCGCGAGCGAGGCACAACAGAAGGCGAACACGATCGAGAACGGCGTCCGGGCGCGTCTCCGCCAGCGCCGCCCGGTAGGAATCCCGGGCGCCGACGAAGTTATCCGCTGCCAGATGAAGATCGCCGACCGATTCGTGCTGACTGGCGCCGGGGGGCGCTTGATTCGCACGCAATGGATCGGGGGGGATCGCTCGGTGCACGGCTTGAACCCTCGATTTGACTCACAGATCCCGGTAGTAGTCCGGCGGTTCGGTCCGAACTACCTGCGACGGATCGAGACGGCTTTCGCCGACTAGATCCGTCGCTTCAGGAACTGCGAGAGCCAGAGTCTCGTCCACGCATGGAAGCTCGTGTCGCCTGCCTCTTCGCCAGCCGGCCGCATCGACGCCCGATCGATCTTCGGGGGCGATGGAACGGTTTGACCGGTGAGGTCAGGCTCACCCGCACTGGGCGCGGCGACTGGTCGGGGCGGCGTGATCGAAGCGGTGCCGCGTCCGAGACGCTTGGCAGCTTCGGCCGTCGTCCCGAGCATCGTCAGGCTCAGGGTGGCGAGCAGCAGTGTGTGGAGGATCCTGTTACGGAGCTTCTCCATCGCGTTGTCCACTCCCTCCGTCGACGGACGTCAGGGTAGTCAGGAATGTTCCCCGCAGAACTCTAGATGAGCCCGACGGGACGGCACTGGTGAGGGGACCTTCGGTTGAGCGCGCCCTCAGTGTCCGCCTCCTGCGAAACCTCCGTCAATGGGAATCTTCGGGCGGCTCAGGAGGAGGGCTTCACTCCAGCCCGAGACGGTCGTCGGCCGCCCAGCGAGCCAGACCGTATCGAAGGCCCTGGGTCGAGCACACGAGACCAGGTGCATCGAAGCGCCTGAGCAGCGCCTCGACCACTAGTGCACCGGCACCGATGATGTCAGCTCTCCCCTCACCCATCACGGGCAGCTTGCGTCGCGCCTCGGGGCTCGCCTCGACCAGATCGACGATCATCTTCTCGGCACGCTCGCGCGATACGAACCAGCCCTCGAGGAGGGCCGGGTCGTACTCGGTGAGCCCGCGATCCATGGACGCGAGGACGGTGACGGTCCCGCCGACGCCTGCGAGGACGGTCGCCCGATTGGGGAGGTATGCACAGCCATGCATGATTTCATGTGCGATCACCTCGCGGGCATTCGCGATCTCGGCCGCGCTGGGTGGACTTCCGGGCAGCAGACGCTCGGTCAGACTCACGGCCCCCGAAGGGATGCTCTGCCAGCGGCCCGGGCGTGACCCCACACCGCTCACGACCTCGGTGCTCCCGCCTCCCAGATCGAAGACCACATTCTGGCTGTTGCGCGCCTGTTGTCCGAGCCCGAGCACGACCGAGGCGTAGCCGAGCCTGGCCTCCTCATCGCCGGTCAGGATGCGAATGGGCACACCCGCACGGGCTCCGATCGCCTCGGCGACCGCTGGCCCGTTGGTCGCAGTCCGGATCGCAGCGGTCGCCGCAGCCAGCAACCGCTCGGCGCCGAGGCCCCGGGCGCGACGGATGAACTCGTGCGCGATGTTGCCCGCGCGAGCCGCCGTGTCCTCGGCGATCAGGCCGGACTCATGCAGACCGCGCCCCAATCGGCAGGACTCGCCGGCTCTCGCCACCGAGAGGATCGGGCCGGTCCAGGCCCCGCCCTCGGGGATGTCCGCCACCAGGAGTCGGACGCTGTTCGATCCGATATCGATTGCACCGACACGCATATGTCCTGGGGTCACAGGAGGTAATCCTCCAGCTCGGAACGGACGGGTGGGCGAACAGTCGGTGCCTCGGCAGCGGCTTCGGGCGAGGGAGAAGTATCAGACGGCGGGGTGTTTGCGCGAGCAGCGCTCGGAGCGGGTGCTCGCCGGGAGCGCGAAAGCTCCTGCTTTCGGTCGGCAGGTGGCTTCGAGCCGACAGACGCCCCATCCTGATCCGAGTGGCTGTCCGCGCCTGTGGCGGGCTCCTGACCGAGCAGGGCCGCCAGCATGTTCCGGGCGATGGCCGTGAGCGAGACCTCGACCTGCCGCCCCTGCGGGGACCGGCGCACGAGGCCGGCGCGCTGGAGCGTCTGGAGATGACGCGTCGTGCAGGACTGCGAGAGCTCGACCTCCTCGGCGACCGCACCGACGCACCGTCCACCCTGCTCGAGCAACCGCAGGATCCGGAAGCGAGACGGATCGGCGAGGGTGCGCAGCCGAGTCTGGAGGAGTTCGTCCGAGGATTTCATTGCATGGCGGTGCATATCACGTTCGCGGCTTTGACCGCAAGGCACACTGCTCGTAGCATCCCCCGCAGCTGGAACCTCCCATGACACAAGCGCTTCCATTCCCGACCCCTGCCTCGAGCCCGAACTTCTTCGGGTTCAGTCGCCCGCGTCTCGCCGCTCACCTGCGGGACCGCGGGCTGCCCGGCTATCGCGCGGACCAGCTCTACACATGGGTCTATCAGAAGCACGAGCGCGACATGGGGCGCATGAGCAATCTGCCGCGCGCGCTGCGCGCGGATCTCGGGGAGTGGCTCGACCTTCGCCTGCCCGCTGCTGCACAGGTGCTCTCGAGTCCCGACGGCAACACGCACAAGTTCGTGTTCGAGCTGGCCGACGGCAAGCGAGTCGAGAGCGTCTCGATGAGAACCGCGCGTCGCGTCACGTTCTGCATCTCGAGTCAGGTCGGCTGTGCACTCAAGTGCGCGTTCTGCGCCACCGGCATGATGGGACTGCTGCGCAATCTGCGCGCCGAGGAGATCGTGGCGCAGGTGGTCGCGATGGGCGAGTTCCACAAATGGCGGGACGATCGCTTCAACATCGTGTACATGGGCATGGGCGAGCCGCTCGCCAATCTCCCCGCTGTCGCCGAGTCCATCCACATCCTCAACGACGAGCTCGGTCTTCACCTCGGCGCGAGGCGCCTCACGGTGTCGACGTCCGGACTCGTGCCGCAGATCCGCCAACTGGCGAAGCTCGACATGCAGATCGGCCTGGCGCTCTCACTGCACGCCACCACCGATGCACTGCGCGATGAGTTGGTGCCCGTCAACAAGCGCTGGCCGATCGCCGAGGTACTCGACGCGGTGCGTGAGTACGGCCGCACGGTGAATCGGCGCGTGACGCTCGAGTACACGCTCCTCGGCGGCGTCAATGACAGCATCGAAGAGGCCGATCGCCTCGCCGCGATCGCTCGCTCACTGCCGAGCAAGGTGAACCTGATCCCCTACAACCCGGTGCCCGGCCTGCCCTGGAAGCGTCCGAGCCCCGAGGCGATCGACGCGTTCGCACAGAGGCTCTATCCGCACGCGCCCTCCGTCACCGTGCGCGATACCAAGGGAGGCGAGATCTGGGCGGCCTGCGGGCAGCTCGGGGGACTCTCGTCGCAAGCGTGAGCCGCATCTGCCACAATCGAGTGTGCACATGAAACTGCGCACCCGTCTGCTGGCTGCGTTGCTCGCATTCGCCTTCCTGCCGACGTTGGTGATGACGGTGTTCACGCTCGAGCTGTTCGGCCGTGCGACGGACCGTTGGTTCCTGCCCGGCGTCGATCGCGCGCTGGGCGCCGCGGTCGGAGTGAGCCGTGCGCCACTCGCGCGACTCGAGGCCACCGTGCTCGATCGCGCCGATGACTGGGCCGGCGGACTTCGGGACCTTCCACTCGACGCGCGCGGGCGCAGCGCGCTGCGCGACGCCGTACACGACGCCGGGCTCGACTTCGCCCAGGGGTATGCGCGCGTGGGAGAACGTTGGCAGCTGCTGGAGACGGTCACCGCCGCCGGCCCACCGGACACGCTCGACCTCTCGAACGCCATCGGCAATGCACTCGCCGGTGGCCGCATCGTGCGTGACGACCGAGGCGCGCTGGCTGGTGTGTCGCAGGCCGGCGAGGAGATGGCGCTGGTCGCCGGCGTTCGCCTGCCGCAGGGCTACTTCGAGCGTCTCGATGATGTCGTCCGCGCGCGCGAGTACTACCCGCGCCTCGCCGTGCTCGTCGATGTGCAGCGCCGCTATGTGTGGTTGCTCGTGCTCGGCCTCGGCCTCGTGCTCACGCTACTGGCGCTCGGGACGGCACAGGCCCTCGCACGGAGTCTCTCGAGACCGCTGGGAGCACTCGCTCACGGCTTCGAACGAGTCGCCGAGGGCGACCTCACGGCGCGTGTCCCCGAGACCGGGCCGCAGGAACTGCGAATGCTGGCCGCCTCGTTCAACGGCATGACCGCCCGCCTCGCCGATGCGCGCACGCAGTTGGCCGTCGCCGAACGCGAGGCGGCTTGGCGGGATGTGGCACGCAAACTCGCGCACGAGATCAAGAATCCGCTGACGCCCATGCGGCTCTCGTTGCATCGCCTGCAACGGCGTGCCGGTCTGGTGCCCGAGGACCAGCGGTCGGCCGTCGCCGACAGTCTCGAGGCGATGCTCAACGAGGTCGAGCACCTGACACGCCTCGCCGAACAATTCTCGCAATACGCGCGCCTTCCCGAGCCACGACGCGAGCACGTCGATCTGGCGAAACTGGCGCGCGACGCGGTCTCGCTGCACGAGCCCGAGCACCTCGTCCTGCGCTCGAACGCGCTCGATCCCTCGCCGGTCATCGGGGACCCCCTGCTTCTGTCACGCGCGCTCCACAATCTCCTGCTCAATGCCTGCGAGGCGAGTTCCGAAGGCGCCGAGGTCGAGGTCCGTACCGGCGTCACCGAGAGCCGGGCGTGGGCCGAGGTCCTCGATCGCGGCCCGGGCGTGCCGACGACTCTCGCCGAACAGATCTTCGAGCCGTATGTCAGCACCAAGAACCGCGGCAGCGGACTCGGGCTCTCGCTCGTCCGCGATGTCGCCAACCAGCATGAGGGTTCGATCACCCTGTCACCCCGCGAGGGCGGTGGCATGGTGGCTCGCTTCGAGATGCCGTCGGCCTGACGCCGAGGAGGATGAAGATGTCCGAACGCTTCACCGTGCTCACCGTGGATGACGATCTCGCGGTCCGTCGCAGCCTGAGGGGACTCCTCGAGGACGTCGGTCACGAGGTGCTCGAGTCGCCGAACGCCGAGCATGGGTACGCCACACTCGGCCGCCAGCGAGTCGACGCCGTTCTGCTCGACCTCCGCATGCCGGGCGAGCATGGGCTCGATGCACTCATCCGGATCCGCGAACAGGCGCCCGACACGGCCGTCATCATCGTCTCGGGTGAGGGAACCGTGGAACACGCGCTCAAGGCCGGTCAGCGCGGCGCGTTCGACTTCATCATGAAGCCCGTGAACGATCCGCAGCACCTCCTCGAGACGCTGGATGAGGCCGTGCGCATCACACGTCTGCGTCGCGCGACCGAGGCAGCCGCACGGGCGGCTTCAGCGCCCCGCCCTTCCTCCCCCGCACTCGCGGACGACCTCGGGATGATCGGCACCAGCGCCGCCATCGAACGTCTGCGCGAGCAGCTGAGGAAGGTGGCACCCTCGAACGGGCGCGTCTTGATCCTGGGCGAGAACGGTGCCGGCAAGGAACTCGTGGCGCACGCGATCCACGCGCTGTCCAAGCGGTCCGAGGGCGCGTTCGTGAAGCTCAATTGCGCCGCGATCCCGAAGGACCTGCTCGAGTCCGAGTTGTTCGGCTTCGAGAAGGGCGCGTTCACCGGCGCGGTTCAGAGCAAGAAGGGCCGCCTCGAGATGGCCGATGGCGGCACGTTGTTCCTCGACGAGATCGGCGATCTCGCGCTCGAGGCGCAGGCCAAGCTGCTGCGTGCACTCGAGACCGGGGAGATCGAACGGCTCGGCGGCACCAAGAGCGCCAAAGTGGACGTACGACTGCTCGCGGCCACCAACAAGGACCTCGCCGACGCCGTGCAGCAGGGCGAGTTCCGCGAGGACCTCTACTTCCGGCTCAACGTGCTACCGCTTCAGGTGCCGGCGCTGCGAGAGCGGCGGGGCGACGTGCTGCGGCTCGCCGAGCACTTCCTGGCGCAGTTCGCCGGGTCCGAGGGACGCATCGTTCAAACGTTCGAATCGGATGCCATCGCCCTGCTCGAGGACTACCACTGGCCCGGGAATGTGCGGGAACTCCGGAATCTCATGGAGCGAGCGGTCGTACTGGTGGCGGGCCCGGCGATCACCGTCGCGGACCTGCTGCCGTGGCTCGAGGCGCGGCCGGAGGAGGGCGAGGACAGTGGTCTCAAGGGCAAGGTGGCCCGCAGCGAGATCGACTCGATCCGACGGGCGCTGGAGTCCGCCGACTGGAACGTCACGCAGGCCGCTGCCGGCCTCGGGATCGACCGCACCAACCTCCATCGCAAGATGCGCAAGTACAGCATCGCCCGACGGTGAGGCCCATGCGCCACAACATGAGTGGCGAAGCGGCCACATCCGCCGAGAGCGACGTCGGGGACGGGTCACAAACTCAAGCCCCACATGTGGTTGCGCTGGGAGTCCGTGGCGATTTCCCGGCACGGGGATTGCCCATCATCTCCACCGCACCCATGGTCACAGCGCGGAGGTCCTGATGCGACGTCTCACCACCTGGATGCTGCTCCTCATCGCCCTGGTCGCCCCGGAGATCGCTCGGGCGGACCTGGCGCGCGGCGACACCATGGTGTTCCAGCCGACCGAGCAGCAGCGCACGGACGACGACTCGCCGAAGAGCCGCCATCGCATCGGAGTCGGTCTCCCCGATGACGATTGGCTCCAGGCGCCCTTCGGCGATCGACTGCTGACCCATCCCGATCCTTGGTGGGGAGGCGATCGCAGACGGGCTCGCCAGCTCGATGTCGCGCTCGACTACAACCGGGTCGACCTGCTGCGCTACGGCCTCGCCTTCCAGGCGCAGGCGCCCGAGACCATGCAGCCGCGCGTCGGCGCGAGACTCGAATACTCGACCGGTCGGCGCCGTGTGCTCTACGGCATCCAACTCGAACAGCCCCTCGCCCCTCCCGCACGTCTGGTGCTGGGTGCCAGCCTCGTGCGGCGGACCGACCACAGCGATCTCCAGCAGGTCGATGACGCCGAGAACTCGCTCGCGCTGCTGCTCGCACGTCAGGACTATCGCGACTACTTCGAGCGTGAGGGAGCCGGGCTCTACGTCTCCTGGCGAGTTCCCGACTTCTCGACCGTGAGCGCCCATCTGCGCGGAGATGACTTCCGCTCGCTCGCTCGAGCGCGCCACGTGACGTCGTGGTTCGAGAAGGACCGGCCGCTGCGCGACAACCCGGCGATCGACGAGGGCCGGGCGCGCCGGGCCCTGCTGCGATTCGAGCGCCTGGCGCACCAGACGAAACGCACCCGCGCCGGCTTCTACCACTGGGTCGAACTCGAGCGCGCAGGAGGCCAACTGGGCGGCGACTTCGACTACACGCGTGCGCTCGCCGATCTGCGCAGCGTGCTCCGCCTCTCACCCGCAGCGACCATGTCTTTGCGCGGCGTCGCCGGCTCGATGCTCGATGGCGTACTGCCACGGCAGATGGAGTTCTCGGTCGGCGGCGTCGACGGCCTTCGCGGGCATCCGCTCGGCGCCTTCCGTGGCGACCAGATGGTGTTGATGCAAGCCGAGTACACCTTCGGTCTGTGGACCCTCGACTCCAACGGCCAGGGCTCGGGCTCGGGCCTCAATGTCATCGCGTTCGTGGACGCCGGCACCGCGTGGCATCAGCCTGCCGCTCGATGGGATGCGGGCCGCCAGAAACTCGGCGTCGATGCCGGAGTAGGGCTCGCCACGGGCGAGAACGACATCCGGATCACGTTCGCCCGGAACCTGCAGGAACCCGACGCCGACTTCGTCGTCCAGGTTCGGCTGCAGCGGCCCTTCTAGAGGAATCGACGACCCGTGCCCCCCATGCTCCCCACTCGGTTGCTTCGCATCGGGTTCCTCGTCAGCGTGCTCGCGCTCGTCGCGGGCTCGGCTGTGGCGCTCCGACTATCGCCCGTCAGCCTGAGCGAGGACGCACGCGGCTCGCTGTGGGCCGACCTGTCGATCGAGGACCCACTCGATGCGCGCGTGCGAAGCAGCCTGTCGCGCGGCATGCCGGCGACACTCGAGCTCCACGCCGAGTTGTGGCGGCGGCGCGGGGGCTGGTTCGATCGTCTGGAGCGCGCCTTCGATGCCGAGGTTCGGCTGAGCTACGACGTCTGGCGCGACGCCTGGCGGCTCGAGCGAGCCGGAGTCGCGCCGGTGATCGCGGGCTCGCTGGACTCACTCGAGGCGGCGCTCACCCGGCCGATTGCACTACCGGTCGGAGCACTCGATCGCATCTCGGAGGACGCCCGCTGCTACGTCGTCATCACCGTCACGCTGCGTCCGCTCGATGTCGAGGACGCGGCGCAGGTGGAGGGCTGGATCTCGGGCGAGGTGAAGCAACCCGGAAGCGGCGGGCTCGGCGTGATCACGGCGCTTCCGCGCTCGGTGTTCGACGCGGTGCGCAACTTCGCCGGCTTCGGCGACGTTCGCGCGCGCATGCGCAGCGACGAGTTCACGCCCCGGGGCCTGCGGGCGCGCTGAGCAGGCGACGCGCGCGAGGACTCATCGTGCTCGCCCGCGTGCTCCATGATCGGAAGCCGCCGGCAGCTTCTAGAGCCGCGTGACCTTCGCGGCTCCGCCTGCACCATCACGAGCACGGGCGAACGTCACGCCGCGGACTCTCTGGCCCTGGGGGTCGCGGCCATCCCACGTCCAGCTGACCGAGCCCATCTGGGTGGTCGGCATGACCGTCGCCAACCGACGCCCGGTCACATCGAACACATCGAGCGGCGCCAACTCGTAGCCGAGGCGCGAGTAGACGACCGCGCCGCGTGACACCGACGGAGCGGACAACTTCATCGCCATCTCACCCGACTCCGTGGCCAGCGAAAGGAAGAACTCCTCGAGCCCGGCGACCGATCCCGGGTGCTCCAGCGTCGCGTTCTCGATGGTGCCCTCGACATTCGACAGAACGCCGCCGAACAGTGCGCGGAAGTCCTCGGCGAAGATCTCGTGCGGGCGATCGGCGTGCGCCGAGCCCGAGCGATTCGTGGCCTCATCGAGGCCGCGCAGGGAGCTGTAGCGCTGCCAGCGATCGCCATCGCTGTCGGGCATGCGAACGTACTGCACGACATGCCCCAGCTCGTGCGTGAACTCGGAATGCTGGTGGGCGGCGCTCAGCGCGCGCACCCCCGGCGACAGCAGGATCAACCCGGGGCCGGCAGCCGACTCGAGGCCGCTGCGGCGCGGGTAGGGCAGGATGAAGATCTCGGCGGCGATGCCGGTGAGCGGGAATCGGACCGCGCTAAGCGCGCGCGTCACCTCGGCTGCGTCGTAGGGATGGAACCGGCCGTCACCGGGATTCGTGATCACAGGGTCGCTGGTCGAGGTCACCAGCTCCCAGCGGGCTCCGCTCGAGATCTCGAACCACAGGCGACCATCCTCCCAACGGCAGAATCGCTCGAGCGTCTCGCGGGCATCGTGGATCACGAAGCCGCGCGTGTGCGCCGAGGAAGCCAGGTCCGCTGCTCCCGCCGAGGAGACGGTGAGCAGGGCGGTCACGAGGCCGAGCGAGAGAGTGCGAAGGAGGCGGTCCATGGCATCTTAGTAAGGCGAGTTCCGTGCCACCCCGCGCGAACCCACCCACCGACTCGTGCAGCTCGCACGACCTGTGGAGGTGGTTGCGAGAACGGTACTTGCCGCCTGTCCTCGCGCCCGCCGAAGGGCCCGCGCACAGCGCCAGGAGGCGCTCGGACCGCGATCGGGGCCTCCGGCCCCATAGGCCGAGCGCCTGCTGGGGGATCCCCCCCAATGGGCGCTCGATGGATCCGTCGACTCAGGCGGGCGTGGCGGAGTCCTGAATCGGCGGCGCGGGGGCCGCTGGAGCCGGGCCCTCGGGCGCTGCGCCACGCTCCGGACTGCCGATCCGGCTCAACAGGGCGGCGCCCGTGCCGATCGTCATCAGGCCGAGGAACTGCAGCATCCCGGCCAAGTGGAAGAACAGCGCCAGCGTGCGCAGCGAGCCCTCGCCGCTCCACAACACGGCACCGATCACACCGAAGATGGTGACGAGCAGCGAGCCCGCGGCGATGGGCGCCAGCTGACCGCCTTCGCCGAGCCGCCGCCTCGTCAACTTGCAGCCGAGCACGTAGGCGCCTGCGAGATACCCCGCGAACGAGAGTCCGAAGTAGAGGAAGGGCATGAGCACCGCCACCGGGGCGCCCACCACCGTGACGAGCAGCAGAACGGCCGCCACCACCGCCAGCGGGCCCGAGAGGATGCCGAGTCCGAGCGAGACCGCGGTGCGCCGCGAGGCCATGCGCGCCACGCGCACCAGCCGGTCGGGGAAGATCGCCGCGAGCACCCAGCCGAAGAACAGAGTCACGAGCCAGCCGAGCAGAAGCGTCGCGAGGACGACCGGGAGTGCAGGCAGCCCCAGTGTGAGCAGCGGAAGGAATCCGATCGAGACGCTCTCGCCACCGACACTCGCGCCACTTGGCGTCACCAACTGCCCGCCGACCGCGACGGCATCCTCGGTGACCCTCGCACCCGGGGACAGCGAGACCGATCCGAACACCGCGACGGCGGAACCATTCACATTGCCGTCCACGTGCACATCGCCGAACACCGCGACCACGTCACCGTCGATGCTGTCGCCGGAATTCACGCGAGCATCCGAGAACAACCGGACGATACCCGCCCCGCTGTAGTCGACATCGCCGAGGTCGACATCGGCACGGAACCGGAGTCCGCTGTCGGCGGACCAGGTCGTGCTGTCGCCATGCTCGCGGGTGATCTCCACGCCACGGGAGTCGACGCGCACGCGCTCGACACGTTGGCCCTTGGCGTCCGTCACCTTCGCCCGAGCCTCGATCGTCTGAGCCGAGGCGGTCGGAGCCATCAAAGCCAAGCCGAGCATCGCGCCGACCCACATGCGGCTGTTAGCCACGGGAGACCCCCTTGCGGCTCTCACGAGGCCGCATCCACCACAACACCAAGGCACAGGCCAGAACGGCGGCCACGGAAACCGAGAGGATGACCGGCGACTGCAACGGGGCCAGCAGAGCACGTCCGAGCGGAGCGAGCCCTTCGAGCAGACTCCCCGCGGCCCCGAACAGATCGACGGTGCGAAGCACTGCACCATTGAGGCTGTGCATCACGAACACGAACAGATCGCCGATCGCGGCGACCGCGTCGCCTGCGAGTGCGCGCACCCAACTCCTCGGACCCGGCAGCAGGATCGCCGCGGCGAGCGTGCTTATGCTGACCGCGAGGCCGGTTCCGAATGCGACACCGAACGCCCGGCTCCACACGGGTGAGGGTTCGGGATGGGTGCGAGCGAGGACGCGATCGGCGAAGCCGCGCGAGGGCGACAGGAGTGGCATGGAATCAAGCGCGCCGAAGACGCGGCGCAGCAGCGCCAGCTCGCCCGCGCATGCGGCGCAGATGATGAGGTGCGCCTCCATCTGAAGGCGCTCCTCGGCGGGCAGCAGCCCCTCGAGGTGATCCTGCAGCTTGTTCCTCTCGTGACAGCGCGTCATGACTGCCTCTCCTCGATGCGTGCTTTCAGCAACGCTCGTGCGCGATGGATGCGCGCCTTGACCGTACCGAGCGGGAGCTGGAGCGCTTCCGCGATCTCCTCATAGGACAGGTCCTGCTGGTGCCGCAACACGACGACGATCCGATAGTGCTCGGGCAGCGAGTCGATGAGCTCGTTCGCGCGCGACTGCTCCTCCCGATGCGACGTCACTTCATCCGGCTGGAGCCCGGGATCCGGGATCTCGATCGTCCGCTCCTCACTGGAGCCCGGCTCACTCTGACTGAGCGAGATCGTCGGGACCCGCTTGCGACGCAGATGGTCGATGGCGAGCCGCGATGCGATCGTGAACAGCCAGGCGGTGAACGGACGCTCGGGATCGTAACGATCCAGGGCCCGGTAGACCCGGACGAACGTTTCCTGGGCCAGGTCCTCGGCATCCTCGGGCCTGCGCACGACACGCATCAGGACCGAGAACACCGGCCGCTCGAAGCGGCGAACCAGCTCTCGGAACGCCCGCTGATCACCGGTCCGGCACCGTCGGATGAGTTCGGCGTCGTCGCCGCTCATACCGCCACTACCGGATATCTCTCGATACGGGGCGGACGTCGATGAGGTTTCATGAGGGGCCGGACATTAGGAGTGCCGTCAGGCGAGGGTCAAGAATCATTGCTTCATGCGGGATTCCCGCCCCGAGCGCGGCCCCTCGCATCCCGGTTGACCCCTTCGAACCCGGGCCCCTAGTCTGCCCCGCATGATGACCATCACCGCGCTGCACGCCCGCGAGATCCTCGATTCCCGCGGCAATCCGACCATCGAAGTGGACTGTCTGCTCGAGGGCGGGTCCCTCGGGCGCGCCGCGGTGCCCTCCGGGGCCTCGACTGGCGAGCATGAGGCCATCGAACTGCGTGACGGGGATGCCGCTCGCTACCGCGGCAAGGGCGTCCAGAACGCCATCCGACACGTGAACGAGACGATCGCTCCCGCATTGCTCGGCATGGATGCCTACGACCAGACCGGGATCGACGAGCGCCTCATCGAACTCGACGGCACGCCGAACAAGGGCAAGCTCGGAGCCAACGCGTTGCTCGGCGTCTCGATGGCCGTGGCGCACGCCGCGGCCTCGGCGCTCGAGGTGTCGCTCTACCGCCATCTGGGCGGCGTGCACGCGCACACGTTGCCCGTGCCGATGATGAACGTGGTCAACGGCGGCGCGCATGCGGACAACAGTGTCGACCTGCAGGAGTTCATGGTCGTGCCCGTGGGTGCGCCCAACTTCCGCGAGGCACTGCGCTGGGGCACCGAGGTGTTCCACGCCCTCGCCAAGGTGCTCAAGGCTCGCGGCATGAGCACCGCGGTCGGCGACGAGGGCGGCTTCGCGCCCAACCTCCAGAGCAACGAGGACGCGCTCAAGGTCCTGGTCGAAGCGATCGGCGCGGCCGGCTACAAGCCGGGCGAGCAGATCGCGCTCGCGCTCGACGTGGCAGCGAGCGAACTCCACCAGAAGGACGGCAGCGGCTACGTGCTTGCCGGCGAGGGCGGCAAGAAGCTCACGGCGGCGCAGATGGTGGATTGGTACGCCGAGCTGTGCGGCCGCTATCCGATCGTCAGCATCGAGGATGGACTCGCCGAGGACGACTGGGCGGGCTGGGCGCTGCTCACGCAGAAGCTGGGCTCGAAGGTGCAGTTGGTGGGCGACGATCTGTTCGTCACCAACGTCGATCGACTCTCGCGCGGCATCCGCGACGGCATCGCCAACTCCATCCTGGTCAAGGTGAACCAGATCGGCACGCTGACCGAGACGTTCGCCGCTGTGCAGATGGCGCAGCGGGCGAGCTACACTGCGGTCATCTCGCACCGATCGGGCGAGACCGAGGATGTGACCATCGCGGATCTCGCGGTGGCCACCAACGCCGGACAGATCAAGACCGGCTCACTGTGCCGGACCGACCGCGTCGCCAAGTACAACCAGCTGCTGCGGATCGAAGAGCAACTCGGGCCCAGCGCGTTCTATCCCGGCCGACGCGCGTTCCGTACACTGGGCTGATGAGGAATAGCCGGGCGGCGTTCGCGCGAGCGAGCGACGTACCGGCACCGCCGACAGGATGTCGGCGGCCGAACGTGGCCGAGCGCCTCTCAAGGGGCGCTCGGCCGGTACCACACGGAGGTGGCATCATGGGACCCCGCGACATCACCAAGCGCGTTCTCGCGCGCCCGCTGCGCTCGCCCTTCGCCCCGGGCGGCGGTAGCCCGACGAGAGGGCGTTGGATCTGGGCCGCACTGGGCGCCTGGCTGCTGTGGGTCACCGTGATCTCGGACCACAGCCTGTGGCGCATCGCCCAGTTGAAGCGCGAGCTCAAGCAGGCGGAGCGCGAGTTGGGACTCGTGACCGAGGAGTCGCGCGCGATCCAGGCCTCGCTCGAGGACCCCGTCACACGTCGCGAGCAGGCCGAGCGCGTGCTCCGCACGCAGCAGGGCTGGTCGAAGCCCGGCGAGATCATCTATCGCGTCGACGAGTCGGTGGAAGTCGCGAAGAAGTGACCCGGGGCTGGCCGCACCTGCGGCCCTCGCTCGCTAGAACTGGATCACGGCTCCGAATCGGACGCCCAGTCCCCCGACATCCAACATGAACGGCTCACCGGTCAGCGGGTTGGTGAACACATCCCCCGTCGCCACATTCTGGAGATTGCCGCCTCGGTAGAGTCCGATCTGGCGCGCGTCTCGCAGTTCGCCGCTTCGGTAGACGGCGCTCATCAGCACGCCGTAGCGGCTCGCGAACCACAGCTGGACGCCGCCTTCGGCATAGTAGCCAGGCCCTTCCTGCGACAGCACGATCTTCTGCGATCCGCCGAGGATCGCCGCGGTCACGGAGTCCGGCCGGGTCAGCACCTGCTGGAACGTGGAGCGGGTGTAGGCGTACTGGAGCAAGCCGCCGCCCACGAACATGCGGGCCGAGAAGTCGCCGAGGTTGTAGGGCTGCAGGTAGTACGCGGTGCCGAGGTGGATGGGAACCGTCAGCACATCGAAGCGGACATCGACCGCCTGTGCGAGCGCCGGCAGGTACTCGCGGTGGCTGCTGATGCGCAGGTGGGACACGCCCGCGCTGATCGCGAAGTTCGGGCGGACGAAGTAGCGCAGGTCCGCGCCGTAGAGCCACGCGAACGCGAGCTTGTCGAGCTCCTCGTAGCCACGCGGCCGGATCTGGAGAGCATTGTAGTAGTCGATGGCGTCATTGACGTCGCCGCCCTGGAACTGGGTGGGGACGCCGGAGAGCACCAGGCTCATCTTGCGGACATCCGCAGCGGCGCGGGCCTCACGGGGCGCCATGAGCGCCACACAGGAGAAGGCAGCCGCCAGCACGAGCACGTGCCGGAAACGGATCAACGCGAACCTCCGGGAGATAGGGGCTGGGGTGCAGCGTGGACAGGCACCCGGTCGAGCGAGTGGCGCAGAATAGCCGCGGTGCGAGCCGGCAGGCAACCGCGAACCTATTTCACTGGGCGACCTTGACAGCCCGGGGGATGGCACCTAGATTGCCTCTATCGATGCGGGGTGGAGCAGCCTGGTAGCTCGTCGGGCTCATAACCCGAAGGTCGCTGGTTCAAATCCAGCCCCCGCTACCAAACGGAGAGCCGAGGTGGGGGAACCTGCCTCGGCTCGACCCTTTTCGGGCCGCGCTGGCGACCGACGGCAATCGGTGCCTGACTGCTGCGTCTACACCCTGTCGATGAGGTGCGTCGGCTCTGGCGTCTGCCAGTCCGACATCGCCCCGTGTACCCGCTCCGCCTCGCGACGGATGCATTCGTCGCTGAGCTTCGCGTAGAGCTGAGTGGTCACAACCGAAGCGTGACCGAGGATCTGCTGCAACGACGGCAGGCTACCCCCGCCCTCGATCCAACGGCAAGCGAAAGTATGGCGGAGCTGATGGACGTGGAACCGGGCGAGCCCCGAGTTGCGCTGGACGAACCGGTTGAACGAGCCCGCCGCCCCCTCGGAGTAGGGCACGAGCCGTGCTGGCCTCGAGAGGATCTCGCGGACGATACCCGGGCTGAGCGGTACGCGCCGAACCCGAGTCGACTTGGTGTGGCTCACAACCAACATCCCGCCTTCGACATGGGAGGCCTCGGCGCGGACGAGCTCACCCCACCTGAGACCGGTCGCCAGCGCCAGCCGGACGATGAAGGCGTGGGGCTCGGGGATGGCCTTGACGACGTCGACCTCCGGGTCGAGCAGGCGATCCGGCGGCTCCTCCTGGATCCGGGGCATGACGCGGCGCGGCCACGGTGACTTCGCCAGGCGCTCGGTCTCGACCGCCCAGCGGAGCATGCACCTGGCGTCCGTGAGCACGTGGCGGACGCTGCGGGGCGCGAGCCCGGTCGACTCGAGGTGCAGGCGATACTCGCGGATGTCGTCAGCACCGAGCGACACGAGGGCCCGCGCGCCCATGAACGGGTCGAGGTAGTCGCGCACGCGTTGAGCCGCCATGCCCATGTTCTTCGCGCTCCGCTGTGTTCTCACGTAGATGGCGAGCCACCGGTTGGCGGCCGCTGATACCGTGAGGTCATCGCCCATGGATTCGGACACCCTTCGGGGGCTTCCGTTCCATCACTCCACCCCGTTAGTACCGTCACCCTGGCACCGTGGCGCCCAAGGTATCGACGGGGGCAGGAGGCGTCAATAGCAAAAATGCTATTGACGCGGAGCGAGCCTAGGCTACGCTTCTACAGTCGAAAGGGCCTTGGGCTCGCTGGCGCATCCGCAGCGTCCGCCGATGGGCCTCTCGGACGGCTTCGACGGGTTGACCGATGATCTCGGCGTAGAGCTCCTCGAACAGAGGATCCACCTCGACGATCTGGGCTCGCTCGAAGGCGGTGACCGTGGTCAATGCACGCTTCAGGCCACGACGGCCTAGCAGCTTCACGATCTTCGCCGCGGTGAGGGAGCCGGGCGCTTCCTTGCGCAGCTTCTGGAGCGGCGTGTTCAGCATGGAGACTTGGTAGCACCCGAGCTAGACTCGTGCAATGGCAAAGATGCGACTTGGGGAGGGGCAAGCCAATGTCTCGACACCTTCACGCACGTGTGCGCGTCGTAGCGTGCTGGGCTTCGTTTTCGGCGATAGTTCTTCTCGTTGTGGGATGCGGAGGCCCAGTCGGCTCCCCTGACCACTCGAAGAAGAGTCGCCTTGTGCATCAGTCCGTGGGAATAGGCATCGACTCCACCTGGGACAGGTTCTACTCGAGAACTGACTACACGGCCGGACGTGGAGTGAGAACCGACCTGCAGCACTCAGATGACCGCGAAGACGCCCTATGGCTTGCGTTGATGACATGTCGGAGTGACTCGCTTGGAATCTGGACGACGCTCCTGGTGAAGTACATCGGGCGCGGAATCGCAGGACTGGATGGGTCAGCTGTGCTCCTGGTCGACGGTGCAACGCCGGTCTCGGTGAAGACCGACGTGTTCAGAGTCGATCGAACGGTCGGAGACTGCAGTTCACCCAGAGGCTGCTGGGTTGAAGAGACCTTTGCGATTGAGCTCGATGAAGACCAGCTCCTCACTTTAGCCAACGCGACAACTCTCGAGGTCACGGCAAGGGCAAGCGAGAAACGCTTCGAGGGCGGCGTGCCGAAGGCCCTTATCAACCAAGCGAGGCGACTGTGCGAGTTGCTCGCGCTATGAGCCAAGGGTTCAATGGCACAGGGAGAAACCGATGATCGGGCTTCTGTTGCTGCCGTTCTTCGCCCTTTTCTACTTCGTCCCGGCATTCGTTGCGCATCGACGACGGCACGCTCAGTTCATCCCGATTCTGGCACTGAACTTCTTCCTCGGGTGGACTGTCCTGGGCTGGGTCGCCGCACTCGTATGGGCG